>NZ_CP070608.1:3200833-3519166 GCF_017068455.1 Fulvivirga lutea | reverse complement strand
AATCTTCAGGCAAAGGTGTGGTTAGCAAGGCGTTTGCAATAGACATTTTAGATTCGACCAGTGGTATTGTCATTGTTCCTGGCTTAGCTTTTATCTTTAATATACACCCACTTGATGGGGCGCCATAGTATTGTAATGTTCCAGCCATTTCGCCTTCTAATTCTCTTTCATTTATCTGAGTGAAATAGGCATCTTCAGGTAACGATATGTTAAAATAAGTAACTTCATGTCCGGGCATAATTTTAAGCGTTAGCTCTCGCATATCATTCACTATTGTATCGCTAACAATGGCAAAACGACCAGCCATGATATTCACGACAGGTGCTTCGTCCTTCCAGTACCAGGCTGAGGAGTTGGAATAAATTTCTTCAATGTGCCCTTGCTCATCTGATTTAATATAGTTTGAAATGAATTCATCTTTAAGCTTCTGTCTTGAAAACCAAATAGCTTCATTTGTATCCAAATTTAAACCATACGCTAAGGTGGTCTGCTGAGGGTAGTCATCAGAAGGTGAAGCCGTTAGTTGTCCGGCCAAAAGTCCATAAGCAATCATTAAAGCACCCAAACCGTATACTATATGATTGTTTATATTATTCCAATACTGCATAAGTGGCGCTAAGTAGGGCAGAAGAAGCAGTACAAAAATGGCTGATGCATAAGGCAGACTAAAACTGAATACTACGAACAGGAAGTATATAAATGGAAGCCACAATAGCACCGGTATTACTATTATTAAAAAAGGAGCAATCGAGTTTTCTATAGGCTGTTTTATCGATGCTATTATCATTAGTACTAAATTAATGATCATCGGAACATAAAGTATGAAAGCGCCTGTGGGTACGTAAATTTTAAGCACTAGAATCAAAATGGCTTGTATTATTAACGATCCCAGTAAGAAGTTGTATCCTGAAGATGACTTCACTAAATACTTAAGAATGACGCCAAGAACAACGGTACAGGCACCAATAAAACACCAGATGTAATAACCCGAATTATAGAAATCATTACCATAAAAGCTGCTAAAATGTGGATTTAACGAAAGTATAATTGAGTTGATAATCCATACCAAAGAAAAGCTGATAATCAGGAGCGCTAAGTACAGCCCAGCACCTTTAAAAACAGCCGGCATGTTTACCGATTGCTTACTTCTGAGAAAATAGATAGTAAAGCCAAGCAATACTATCGAAAGAACGATTAAAGGCCAATCTAAGCTGGCCGGATAAATAACTACCTGATTCAGGATTGAGAAAAAGATGGCATCTTCTGCTTTGGTTTCATTTAGATCAATAGTTCCGAAGTGGTTCACCATTTCCCACATTAAATCACCCTGATGTTGCAGTGTGCCCAGGTTCATGTTTCGCCACGTATCTTCCGGACTGTGGTAATAAGCATGCCCTTCAATAAATGCAGAATTAAGGCCGCTGATGTGGGTGTCTTTAAACTCAGTAAAATCGCTTCCATTAGGCATGAGTTTATAAATTTCATAAGCCAATGCATTGGCCAATGGTTGATCTACAGCCTTTGAAAACTCACGCATAATCCAGCCATTCTGAGAAGTTGTTTCGAACGTAAAATTCACGCCTGTATTTCCCCGAGCATCGAAGTTGAGAAGCATACCAATCTCATCAAGTTCCGGATAGGAATTGACAAAAGCCTCTGCACCAAGTAGACCCACTTCTTCCTGATCAGTCATTAAAAAGTAGATGTCATTCTTTAGTGGGCCTTGTTTTGCCAATAATTCCATTACTTCCAACATAGAGGCAATGGAAGAGCCATCGTCACCAGCTCCGGGAGTATTCGGCTGTGAATCGTAATGACCCATCACTAAAACGGCTTTGCTGTTATCAGTGCCTTCTAGCTTTGCTAAAATATTATAGGCTGTACCTGCTGTAACATTGGTACCACCTCGATACTGTATGCCTGTGTTGGTAAGAACTTTTATTTTGGCACCAAGCTTTTTACACTGATCATAAATGTAATTCCTTACTCGTTTGTGTGCTGGTGTACCTGTGCCGTGCGGTTCTTTAGCGACAATTTTTAAATGCTCAATAGCACGATAGGCTGAGTAACTATCCGGAGTATAACCGGGCAAGGCCGGCTCGGGTGGGGTGATTTGATTAAATGAAACAACGCATATGATAATCAGGAATACAAACGATACCCCTGGGAGGAGAAGTTTACTTTTCATGCTTTAATTTAATCATTCGGAAATAAAAAAGCCGTTCCAAATCTTAATTGGAACGGCTTTAGTTAAATATTTATTAAAATTTATTTCTCATTATAGATATGAACATCTCTCTGAGGGAATGGAATGCTGATTCCTTCTTTATCGAAAGTCAATTTCACTTTCTCCTGGAAATCCCAAAAAACGTTCCAGTAATCAGAAGTTTGAACCCAAGGGCGAACGTTGAAATTCACTGAACTATCGCCCAGACTGCTAACATCCACTCTGAATGCTGGTTCCTCAAGAACCCTTTCATCTTCCTGGCAAAGCCTCACTAAAATATCTTTGGCTTTTTTAATATCGTCACCATATCCAATACCAAATACCATGTCCACCCTTCTTTTATCTTCAGCACTGTAGTTCACAATTCCATCATTACTTAACTTACCATTAGGTATTACTATTTTTTTGTTATCTGGCGTTAGTAACAATGTCTGAAAAATTTGTATTGATTGTACAGTTCCCGAATACCCTGCACCGTCTATATAATCACCTACTTTAAAAGGTCTAAGTGTTAATAAAATAACTCCTCCTGCAAAATTTTGTAATGTACCCTGAAGGGAAAGTCCTATTGCTAAACCTGCCGCACCAATAATTGCTACAAATGAAGTCATCTGTACTCCTAATGTGCTTAATGCAGTGAGAATAAGCAGTATTAGTAATGAATTATAGAGTAAGCTAATTAAAAATGGACGAAGCGATTCATCGACATTACTCTTCGAGAGACTGTTTCTTACTCCTCTTCGAATGGCTTTTATAATCCAAATACCTATAACCAGAATGGCGATGGCCTTCAGTAAAGGGACGCCATATTCTATTGCATATTGTGACATGTAGTCAGTTCCTTTATCAAATATTTCCATAGTGTTCAAGATAATGGTTGATTCATAATTTTCCAACCAATGAACACACTTAAAATCTTATTGTTCAATTCGCTCGATCTGAGCACCTAATGCTTTCAATCGTGCATCAATGTTCTGATACCCTCTATCAATCTGCTCTACATTAGAAATAATGCTTTCACCTTCAGCTGATAATGCCGCAATTAGAAGTGAAACTCCGGCTCTGATATCAGGTGAACTCATTTTAATGCCTTTCAGAGGTTGCTTTCTGTCCATACCAATCACAGTAGCTCTGTGTGGATCGCAAAGAATAATCTGCGCACCCATGTCAATCAATTTATCAACAAAGAACAATCGACTTTCAAACATTTTCTGATGCACGAGCACTGTGCCTTTGGCCTGAATGGCTGTAACCAAAACGATACTCAATAGGTCAGGAGTGAAGCCGGGCCACGGAGCATCTGCAATGGTTAAAATGGAACCGTCTATAAAAGTATCTATTTCGTAACGCTCTTGGGCTGGCACATGAATATCATCACCTTTGATTTCGAGTTGAATGCCAAGCCTTCTAAAAATGTCAGGGATTAACCCTAAATGCTCAACACCTGCTCCTTTAATAGTTATTGCCGATTGGGTCATCGCAGCCATACCTATGAAACTGCCTACCTCAATCATATCAGGAAGCATAGTATGTTCAGTACCGCCTAACTTTTCTACTCCTTCAATTTGTAGCAGGTTTGATCCTATACCACTGATTTTAGCACCCATACGATTGAGCATCTTGCACAATTGCTGTATGTAAGGCTCACATGCTGCATTGTAAATGGTGGTAGTGCCTTTGGCTAATACTGAGGCCATTAATATATTGGCAGTTCCAGTCACAGAAGCCTCATCTAAATGCATGTAGCAACCTTGAAGGTTAGAGGCATCTATTTTATAAAAGGCATCTTTTTTTGAATAGTTGAACTTTGCGCCCAGTTTTTCAAAACCAATAAAGTGCGTATCTAGCCTTCTACGGCCTATTTTATCGCCACCCGGCCTAGGTATTTTAGCATAGCCATAACGAGCCAAAAGTGGCCCAAGAATCATTATTGATCCCCTTAAAGAGGCTGCTTTGGTCTTAAATTCATCTGTTTCAAGAAAGGCTACATCAAGGTCTTTGGCTGTAAAACGATAGCTCTCTTCACCCAGTTTTTCTACTTTGGCACCTAAATCACCAACAAGCTCGATAAGTTTGTTTACATCCCTGATATTTGGGATTTTATTTATTGTGATAGGTTCCGGGCTTAATAATACAGCCGCTATAATTTGTAGTGCTTCATTTTTGGCGCCTTGAGGAATAATCTCACCTTGGAGTTTGACGCCTCCTTGAATCTTGAGTGAACTCATTTAATTTCTTCTGCGTCTAGAACTACCACCTTTACGATTGTTTCTTCCTCTACCACCGCCACCACCACGGCTGTTACTTTCGCGCTCTCTGTCTTCGTACGACTTTCTCGTTTTAGCCTTATAAAGCTTTTCAAACAAATTATCCTCTCTCACTTTACTTAAGTCTATATCTAGTTTACCACCTGAAATAGTCTGAATGTTTTCAAGGATTACCGCATCATCAATTACTTCTTTGTTCCAGCTGCCATAGAAACTCTTCATGAGTTTACCGATGTAGATGATAGCCTCTTCTTTTTCCTGTGGATCTTCCTTCTTAATCGCCTCTTTAATCAATAACTCGATATTCTTACCGTAGTGCTTATAGCGGATATGATTTGTAGAATAACCCATTCTCTGTGGTTTCTTGTTAATCATCTCAGCCTCAGGCTTAGGGTAGGGGCCGTCAATTTCGATTTCCAGATCAGCCATGATGTACAAATCATCCCATAGTTTCTGGTTGGTTTCTGTTGTTTCTTTTACGGAAGGCGTTATCTGACGCATTAGATCAACCAATGCGTGAGCTTGCTCGGTTCTTTTTTCTTTGTCTTTTACCGTTTTTAAATACTCAACAAGCATTTGGACGTTTCTGCCGTATTCTTTAAGAACAATCGGCTCTAGGCTGGTATTATAATTCATGTGTATCGTTTATTTTTTATCTGTCACATGCAATTCGCAAGACTATTACTTCACTTACTAGAAAGGTATAATCTGCTTGTACTCATTTCATGAAGTAACCTTAATTGGTGTGAATTTTAAGTTTAGCAAAACTAAGTAATAATGTTTTTTCACCAAAGTCATCAAAATTTACTTTGGCTTTACGGTTTGCACCGCTTTCATCTATCTCAGAAACCATTCCATAGCCGAATTTCGGGTGTTCTACTTTCATTCCGCTTTGCAGATTGGAAGTATCACTCGGTTCAAAGTCGGGTGATGGTTTGTAATCTGATTTTCTTTTTATCGGTTGCGAGGCCGTTGTTTTTTTCATTCCTGAAATAAAACTTTTGGCATATCCTGCTCCGGTATTTACTGATTCTGTTGGGCGCGAGCGCTCATTCACTTTGATAAAGCTCGGGTCAATCTCATCTATAAATCGGCTTGGCTCGCAATTCTTTAAGCGCCCAAAACGATACCTGCTGAGTGCGTAAGAGAGAACCAGTTTGTGCTCGGCACGAGTTATAGCCACATAAAATAACCTTCTTTCTTCCTCTAAATCAGCTCGGCTGCTCAGCATCATTTGTGATGGAAATAAGTCTTCTTCCATACCTACGATGTACACATTTTTAAACTCCAACCCTTTGGCCATGTGAATGGTCATGAGAGTTACTTTGTCGTTGTCATCGTCCTTATCATTATCAACGCCAGTTAAAAGTGCTACCTCTTGCAAGAAGGCACCTAAGGATTTGTCTTCTTTTTCAGGATCATCAACAAATTCCTTTACGGCATTTAGTAATTCCTGTACGTTTTCGTAGCGATTTAGACCTTCAACAGTTTTATCTTCATATAAATCACGCAGTAAGCCCGAACGCTTGGCAATTTCAGTGGCTGCTTCAAAGGCATCTTTCTTGCCAATCTCTATCTGAAATCGCTTGATCATCGTTACAAAATCAGTAACAGCATTGGCCGCCCGGCCCGGCAGTATAGCGTTAATGTTCGTTAATACTTCCCATAACGGAATATTATTATCATTAGCAGCTACCACCATTTTATCTACAGAAGTATCTCCTATACCACGTTTTGGGTAATTGATAATTCTGCGAAACGACTGCTCATCATTGGTGTTGATGGCAAATCGCATGTAGGCCATAATATCTTTAATCTCTTTACGAGCGTAGAACGACAGACCACCTACAATTTTGTACTTAATATTCATTCTTCGCAAGGCCTCTTCCATGGCTCTCGACTGGCTATTGGTTCGGTAAAGAATAGCGATGTCACTGTTCTTTACCTGATGCTGCATTTTATCTTCAAATATGGCTGAAGCTACCAGCTTGCCTTCTTCGTTATCTGAATTGGCACGAAGTACCTCAATGAGTGAACCCTCGTCATTATCTGTCCAGACGTTCTTTTTTAGCTGGGCTTTATTTTTGAAGATTACAGAGTTAGCTGCGTTTACAATGGTTTTAGTAGAGCGGTAATTCTGTTCTAATTTGATTACTCGTAAATCAGGGTAGTCTTTTTCAAAATTCAAGATGTTTTGAATATCGGCTCCACGGAAAGCATAGATACTCTGCGCATCATCACCTACCACACAAATGTTTTGGCGTACCGCTGCCAGCCTTTTCGTTATCAGATACTGCGAAATATTGGTATCCTGAAACTCATCTACCATCACAAAATGAAAACGCTGTTGGTATTTGTTGAGCACATCCGTATGCTCTTTGAAAAGCACATTCGTGTTAAAAAGCAGATCATCAAAATCCATAGCGCCTGCTTTAAAACAACGCTCGGAATATATTTTATAGATCTTACCCAACTCAGGCTTCATGTTGCTTTCATCATCGGCCTGATAGATGGGGTTGCTCAAATATTCTCGCCATGAAATAAGGCGGTTTTTAGCTCCTGATATTCTATTGAAAACCACATTGGGTTTATAAACCTTGTCGTCCAGGTTAAGCTCTTTAACGATTGTTTTAACTAACGACTTAGAATCATCTGCATCATAAATAGTGAAGTTGCTCGGGTAGCCAAGCTTATCGGCTTCAGCTCTAAGTATTCTGGCAAAAACGGAGTGGAATGTACCCATCCACAGATTTCTGGCTTCAGTGCCAACTACACTTTCAATGCGATCACGCATTTCTTTGGCGGCCTTATTCGTAAAAGTAAGTGCCAAAATATTAAAGGGATCAACCCCTTTGTTTTGAATCAGATATGCGATTCTATACGTAAGAACTCTGGTCTTTCCTGACCCCGCACCCGCTATTAGCATGGTGGGCCCTTCTGTGTTAACTACTCCTTCTCGTTGTGGTTCGTTGAGGCTATCTAAATACTCCATTCGCGCGAACTATCCCCTGTAAAATTTGATGATGTGATAAGGAACAAATCTAAGGTATTTGATGTGTTTGTACTACGGAGACTTGAAGTTTTCTGTGATTAAAGTTACTGGTCACTAGTTACTGGTTGCTGGTTGCTGGTTGCTGGTTGCTGGTTATTGGTTGCTGGTTACTGGTTATTGGTCGCTGGTTACTGGTTATTGGTCTCTAGTTGCTAGTAACCAGACTCTAGCCACCAGCCACCAGCCACTAGCAGCTTGGAGTTAAATGCCGTAGCTTTGCTCATTGATCATTGCCCATTGTTAATTGAATTATGATAGAACACGGAAAAGTAATCCTGTCTGACGACATCAAAGAGAAGTTTTTTGTTTGCAACCTGGAGAAGTGTAAGGGGGCATGTTGTGTAGAGGGTGATTTGGGTGCGCCTTTGGAATTGGACGAACTTAAGAAACTGGAAGATGCGTATGAGGCAGTGAAACCATATTTAATGGAGGAGGGGATAGCAGCCATTGAAAAAGAAGGTAAATATGTGCTTGATGAAGATGGTGAATATTCAACGACCACTATTGGCGGAGCAGAATGCGCCTATGCCGTGTATGATGATAAAGGTATTTTAAAATGTGGTATTGAAGAAGCGTATAACGATGGCAAAACGGACTTTAAAAAACCAATAAGCTGCCACCTGTATCCAATACGCGCCAAAAAGTACGATGAATTTGAAGCCCTGAATTACGACCGTTGGCATATCTGCAACCCGGCCTGCGATTTCGGCAAGGAACTAGGCGTTGAAATCTACAAATTCTTAAAAGACCCGCTCATCCGCAAATATGGCGAGCAGTGGTACAATGAGTTGGTGGAGTTGATTGAGAAAGGCGAGGAGTGAGAAACTAATTTAAAAGGTCACCCTGAACTTCCTGCCCGACCGGTCAGGTGCGGACTCAGGGTCTCATTCAAAGGTTGAAAAATGAGATTGCTAATAGATTCCGCAATGATAACCTGAATAAATATAAACATAGTTGGAGCAAGTTTGTGACTTGTGACCTTTAATCGATCACAGACTTACTTTTTATTTCGTACATAAGTCTTAGACTTTCCCAAGAACACTATAATTAATTTAATCCTTCAACATATTTAAGAAATTCAATTCTACTTGTTGGACTAGGTATATTTTGATGGATCTTACCTTTTTTATCTATTAACAAGTAACTTGGAAAAGATCTTATATTATAAAATTCTTGTAGTTCATGGGATTGTCTAGCACTTAATAGATAGTGATCACCTAAGGGATTATATTTAATTAAAGTAGTATTCCAATTACGTTCACTCGAGTTGACACAAAGGTAAACAAACTTAATTTTTGATGCTTCCTCTTTCAATTGCCTCTGTGCTTCAAAATCAGTCAAGCAAGGTTTGCACCATGTTGCCCAAAAGTCAATAATAGTGACCAAACCTCTGTTATAATTGATTATGTGGCCAAACAGACTTTGGCCATCTCCATCAAATTTCATGGTCGAAAGCATTAAAGAATCAATTTGTTTTTTTTGGTTTTTTGTACTTTCATACCATTCCTTTATGTGTTCTATATAATCGGGATTTTCGATAATCGATGATGTTTTTTCGTAAGCCCATTCCATTCTCTCAAAGTCTTCCAACTCTATAATGTTTCGATAAAAAAATTGAGTTAAAAGTAAATCTCTAGTTTTAGAGTTTTTTGCTTCTAAAAAATGACTTAGAAAGCTCTCATAACTAGACTTATGCCGGTATTTTTGAAGATCATTAGCCAACTTATCTTCAATGCTCCACCATTTCTCTTTGTCTGATTGATTTAGGCTACTTATTACAATTCCATTATCTTTAAATCTTCTAAGGAAAGACTTTTCCTCTTCTGTTATTAATAATTCATTGGTTAAAATATATCTAATTTCTGATTGACGGTATTTTTTAAAATCTTCCTCGCTTCGATTTAAAAAGTGATTTGCCAAACCATTAATTAAAGCAAAATATGATGCAGATAATTCGTAAGCTTTAGAATTTTCGTTTATTGAATCAATAAATTGAATCTCAAACTCATTTCTTAAATCACCGGTTAATCGCTTGTCATTTCCAATACCGTAATTCATGCTCTCCCAGCTGAAATTAAGAAGTTTTGTGAAGTAGTTAATTTCAGTATTCGCAAAAAACCATTTTTTGAATAATTCTGAACAATTCGATTGATTACAATAGTCTTTTAGAAACTTTTCCTGTGTAGCCCTAAATGCTCTCCTAAAATCAACATATTGAATTGGTTCCAACTTTAGTGCCCTAGCTTGTTCTTTCGCAGATGGTATATAGGTTGATTGCATTTCATTCATATAGAAAATATCATAGTTTGCAGAAGAGTTGTTTCCAGCAAAATGAATATTTTCGATTTCCCCACTCATCGGCATATTTATGGTTAGTGTATCACCTGGCGATATTATTAATTGTCTTATATCATTAAAATACTCAGCGCCTAGATAAATATTCTGAGTTCCATTAATTTCAAGTACGATATGAAAATATCCGCTTGAATCTATATCTGTCGCATATTCATGTTGTGTCCCTAAGATAAAATCCATGGTGTAAAATGTTAAAGGTAACCCTGCTCTTGCGGAGTCAACTTGTTCAATATAACCTTGTATTACCGCAGTACCATTTTTGATAACTTGAGAAGATTTTTTTGGTAAGCGGCTATCTTTTTGAAAATTTTTTGTTAATAAAACACCATCAATGATTATTGAATTATTCGAATGAATGAATTCAATTACTCGCGTTGGAGTTTTGATTCTACAGGTTTGACTATACTTTTCAAACCTCAATATTGGTTCAATTTTATTCTTCCAAAAAATTAAATCCTCATCAATTTTTAATAGCCAATCCATCGTTGACTGTTCAAACCACAGACCTTTCATTTCTGAAGGAACGTCTATTCGCTCATAGTTTTTACACGAGCATAATATGACAGAGAGTAGGAATACTTGTATTAAGAATCTCAAATACTTCGAATACAGAAAATTGTTTTCTTTGAATGAATGTGGTGACATAATTAATACAATATAATACTTAGCTAGAATATTAAATAAAATATTTGAATTAATATAAATAGTACTTTTTGAAAATAATATTAATATAAAATTATTTTTTAGAGATGAAGTATTATACTAACGTGAAATTATAAATTGTCAATTTATCTAAATTGGATTGTTATACACTGATTATCTCTACGTCACGTTTATCTAAACTTGGGACAATCAGAATATGATATAGGTGAGGTTGATTGAAGTTGGCTAAGGATTAACCAACTAATTTGGAATGTCACCCTGAAATTGATTTTCGGTTACTTAGATGCTGAAACAAGCTAAGCATGCCAAATCGTTGAAAGGGTTACTTCCTAGTTCTTGGCCAACATTCACCCGCTGATGTTTCTGGCCGTCTTATATAGAGGAAAAGGAAGTGGCCTTGGTTAAATTTCGAAAAGAAATACTATTCAACAAACAATTTTTAAAGACTCTTATTGACAATTATTACAAGAATGAAAGATAATGAAAAAAAATTGCGAGAGTCTTCCTAATTCGCTTTTCTCAATTACGACAGAAAGGTTAGCTACCAACCTCCAAACAACGAAGTAAGAAAACCCCAACCTTTTTGCTTCTTTGGTATCACAACAGGGTAAGCTATTTTCTTCTTGCACATCTTAATCAAGTACTTCTTTGCCACAGTGAGTTCAGAATCTCTGATTTGCCGAAATAGCTTTTGAGCTTCGGTGAATCGCCCTAGACCGCGCAACACATCAGCTTTTTCAAATTTTAATAGATCAGAGCTGTCATCCAACATAGGAACAAACTGTTCTAAAATATTGAAATTATCCACTACCGGCCATTCGCACTTAGTAGAGTCTTCTTCATATTCATAAGTCACTCTGTAAGATGCACAGCACTCCAACCAGAATTCTTCTAAAAGAAGTTGAATTTTATTTCGATCGATATCATTATTTTGTATGACTTGTACATAATCAGGTGCATTTAACCATGTAGGGCGTTTGGTTGCGTTTAATGCCTGATAGGCTTCCTGTGAATTACCAAATACTTTCACCTCACTATTTTCATTGATTTCAGGCCAGATAAAGGCCGAGCAATTCGTGCACTTGGCAATAATAGGCAACAGGGCTTGCTCCTCTGTATTGGAATAGATTTCATAAGACCATTGCTCTATAGATTGGTCATCGGGGTCAATGCCCGTACCCTCATTGGTGTACTGATATTGCTCGTTGCATGAAGGGCAATTGATTCTTATAAACCGAAAATTCGCAACGTTGTAGCTAGTCATCTTGAATGGAATGAAATTCAAATATCGCCTTTAGCACCTCTTGTGGCGTTTCTATATGAGGATAGTGCCCTGAGTTTGGTATTCTTACCACATGAGCGTTTGGTATTACCTCTTCAAACCGACCTGCCATGTGAGCCCCTGAAATTGGGTCTTCCACACCATTAATCAATTGTATGGGTATGATTGCTTCTTGCAAAGGTTGAACCCAACGTTCCCGGTTTTTAACTCGTTCCGCCATATAGCGGATTAATCTTGGGATGGCCTTAATTCCATTTTGTTCTATAATCAGTTGCCAGGTACCTTCAATGAATTCATCACTCGGTGGATGCTCATTGCTAAAAACGGCAGTTATATTTTTTCGGAAAGCTTTTTTGGTAAACAGATTAGCAATAATTCCACCTATGGGCGAGATGAGCAGTTTTTGAATGAACAAAGGTTGGTGAGTTTCTGGAAAAATACCTCCATTCAAAAGAATACAAGAAAGCCAATTGATTTTTGTGCTCCCTTCCTTTTGTCTGGCTAGTAGCTCTTGCGCCACTGTATCGCCCAGATCGTGCGCCAAAATGTGCGCCTCAGTAAACTCTAGCTTTTCAAATAAACCCTCGATAATATCAGCCTGCAATGCAACCGTTAGTTTCATATTTGGTTTGGACGATCTGCCTAAACCAATGAGATCAAAAGAAAGTACATGAAAATGGTTAGTCAGTTCTTGCCAGATGGGGGCAAAGTCCCATGACGAAGAGGGGAAACCATGAATGCACAGTAAAGTAGGTCCTTCACCTTCCTGAATATGAAAGACACGCAGGTTATTGACATTGGAATAATTTCCTTTAGAATACCACTCTTCTAATCCTGCTATGTTGATAGAGTGGCTCATGACTAATCAGATTTTGCGGCTATTTGTAATGGGATTATCAGCGAAAATTTTGCCTGAAAAATATTGTCGTTGCCCGATGTTCCTAACTCTGAAATATTATCGAGGTAGTCGGTGGCTGTGTTTAACATACTCAGTGAAATCCCGAGCCCAACATTGCCCGATAGATAATAGATAGCTCCAACACTTGTTGGTAAAAAGGCTGATGTATTTCTGTAATCCTCACCATCATTCCGAGTGTTGGTGGCATTTACAAGGCTTTGACCGTTGGCATCTTTGGGCGTAAAACGAAGAAATCCTATGCCTTGAGATAGGTATATCCACCAGCGCTCATTTTTAATAAAGTGATAATTGAGTGCATAGTTCACTCCAAAGAAATTGGTTTTAAAATACTTATTAGGTGCAACAGTTCCGGCTTGAGTAGGTGGGGCTTGTTCCGGATCATCATCACTTACAGACCCTAATATCAGCTGAAAAGACCCATTTAGCTTGCGCTTTTTATTCAGTCGAATTCCCACATGAAAACCACCACCAGCCTGATCAAAAGAACCCATATCCCCTGAATAGCTAAACAACGATCCTCCGGTTTCAAGCAGCAATTTGTTTTGGCCGAAAGAAGGTACAGCAGAAATGGCTATGATTAATATAATAATGGATATCCTCAAGGCAGCTATTTGTAATTCACAACAATTGTTGAATTCTTATTCAAAGATAGGTTAAATAGAATAGCATTATCTGACATGCTGAAAACAGCTTCCTTACCATCAATCATAATATTGTCAGGCACTGGCACACCTATTAAACTGAACTTAATATTTCTATTTTCTGGAGAATTTACATACCCTGAGCCCTCTACATTTAAAGCAATAGATAATCCGGTTTGGTTTGGCTGAACATTAGTCTTAATCAAATGATATTCACCTTTTTTGTAGGCACCTTTTGTTTTACCATCATCAAAGTAAACGACATTTTCACTAGAATTTTCTGAGTAGTAATAAGTGAAATTGAGATTCTCAGAAGTAAACTCAGCAGTATTCTTCATGGCCGGTGCGGTAACAATTACACTACCACCTTTAACATATACAGGTATGTGATCGTTGGCCAACGTTTTTCCAACCCATTGATTACCCTTGCGTTGGCTGTTTAAGTGTAAATCGTACCAATCGCCTTCTGGTAAGTAGGTTTTATGAATAACTTCACCCGGCTGCAATACTGGACTTACCAATAAATTCTCACCCCACATATACTCACTAATTAACGTATCAGGGATAGATTCATATTCCATGAACATTGGTCTGGCCATTGGAATGCCCGAGGTCATGTTTTTCCAAGCGAGTGTGTAATTATAGGGCAACATTTTATAGCGTAATTCAATGGCTGGTTTTACATTCTCCTGCACTTCTTGAGGCCAGGTAACTGGTTCTGGAGGAACTACTTCATCGGCATGTGGCCTGAGTACAGGAGTGAATACAGCAAATTGCAACCATCTTGTATACAATTCAGGATCGGCTTTTTCTACAAAAGAAAAGCCACCGGCATCTGCGTGCATGTACCCGATACCACTCATTCCAATGCCCGTCATAATTGGGATTTGCGCACTTAACCCGGACCATGTTCGGCTCACATCCCCCGACCAAGGGATGAGAGAATATCGCTGTGTGCCCGCAAAGCCCGCTCTGCCCATATGAAAAAGTCGCTCATTTGGGTAATCCCTTGCATACCCTTCATAAAGCATTTTAGCCCATTCATGGCCATATGCTCCATGAACTTCTTTTCCCAACCCGTTAACATGTATTATATCGTCAGGGTGTACTTCAGGCTCACCCAAGTCTACCCACCAGCCGTCAATGCCGTATTCATCCATTCTTTTATACTGATTCCATATCCATTGTTGGGCATCATCATTGAAAATGTCTAATAAACCAGTTTTACCGAAGTAGAAATATGGTATTTGCATGGCATTTCCGGTACTGTCTTTTGCCAGCAATCCTTTTGACTCAAGTTCTTCAAATCTCCCTGACTTTAAAGTGAAAAACGGCTCTGAAACGGTGATGATTTTTACATTATTTTCTTCAAATTCAGCAATCATCTGTTTCGGATCAGGCCATTTTTCTGCATCCCAATCTAATTTGCCCATTTGTCCGTCTTGTAGCTCCGGGCCAAACCAGTAGATATCCAAAATCATGGCGTCTACAGGATAACCAGCTTCCAGCGATTTGTTCAGCATTGATGAGGCTTCCTTTTGATTTCGATAACCAAAACGAGACTGCAAATTTCCGAATGTCCAGACAGGGGGGAGCTGCTGGCGGCCTGTGAGTTCAGTATATTTGGTAATCATGTCATTGTAAGAACTTCCATTAATGAAGTAATAAGACATGTTGCCGCCTAACGTTGAGAAGTTTAATTCATCGTCAACGGTTTTACCAATATCCATCCAGCCTTTTGCAGGATTGTCAAACAGAAGCATATACTTTTCGGATGAAGTGATATGTGGAATGCAGTAGTTCAATAACTCACTTCCCATTTGATAGGCGTAATGCGCTTTGTTGAACATGTCAAGTTTATAACCTCTTCTATTTAAAGGTAAAGCCCTGGCGCCTGTTCCATAAATAGCTTCATTTTCTTTCAGTTTGAACTGAATGCTTGTGGTATCTCCATTTCTTCCATAAGGTGATATTAACTGTACTTTTTCTGTAGAGTTAGTATCGCGTATACTAATAGAGAATGGCTTGAGCTGAACAAAGAGCTCAACATTTTCAGTACTAAGGATTAAGTTTTCTTCTTGTTTTTCAACTTGTAAATTCACTGATGAAGTAAGAATAGGAGCATAGTCCCTGTCGCTATAAGTGAGGCTATCAGAATATCTGAAATTGATAATATCTTGCGTGATGGCGCTAATGGTTAACTGACCATTTTTATATGGAATTTCAACGCTACTGCCTTGAGCTATCTCATTTTCATAGTTTGAGCATGAAAATGTTAGGCTTAAGAGTAAAAAGATAATGTAAATGGAGTGCTGTAAACGTATTTCTTTTCTCATCTTCAATTAAAGTGAATAATGAAGATACATCAGTCCGAAATATTATGAAAGGGGACATTAGCAAAATAAAAAAGCCTCTCCATCAAGTGAAGAGGCTCCTACTTGTAGTTCAATTATTTATTGAATACCGCTCATATCAAAAGTATCCATAAAAGCAGTGGTGAAATCACCAGACTGGAACTTCTTATCGTCCATTAACTTTAAATGGAAAGGGATAGTTGTTTTAATTCCTTCAATAACGAATTCACTTAACGCTCTTTTCATTCTTGTAATTACTTCTTCTCTTGACTGGCCGCTTACAATAAGCTTAGCAATCATTGAGTCGTAATTTGGAGGAATAGTATATCCGGCATACACGTGGCTATCCACTCTTACACCGTGACCGCCTGGCAAATGCAGATTGGTAATCTTTCCTGGTGATGGTCTAAAACCATTAGCTGGATCTTCTGCATTAATTCTACATTCCATCGCAAAAAGGTTAGGAGTGTAGTTTTTGCCAGAAATAGTAATTCCTGCAGCTACTTTAATTTGCTCTTTAATCAAATCGTAATCAGTAACCTCTTCAGTAATAGGGTGTTCTACCTGAATACGGGTATTCATTTCCATGAAGTAGAAATCTCCGTTCTTGTCAACTAAAAACTCAACAGTTCCTGCACCTTCATATTTTATGGCCTCAGCAGCTTTAACGGCTGCGTCACCCATTTTATCTCTCAGCTTTTTGAATTTACTCATTACTGGAGATGGAGTTTCTTCTAATAATTTTTGGTGTCTTCTCTGAATAGAGCAATCTCTTTCAGATAAATGGCAAGCTTTACCTCTTTTATCACCTACAATTTGTATTTCTACGTGACGGGGCTCTTCGACAAATTTTTCTAGGTAAAGTCCATCGTTTCCAAAGGCTGCACCAGATTCTTGCTTTGCATCATTCCATGCTTTTTCAAAACCTGATTCATCTTTGACAATACGCATACCTCGGCCACCACCACCGGCAGTTGCTTTAAGTATTACAGGATACTTAATCTTCTGCGCAATTTTCTTACCCTCTTCTACAGATTTAAGCAAACCATCAGAACCAGGGATAGTTGGTACACCTGCTTTTTTCATCGTGGCTTTTGCCGTTGCCTTGTCACCCATTTTGTCAATCATGTCGGGTGAAGCTCCAATAAACTTGATGCCATATTCCTGACAAACAGCACTGAATTCAGCGTTTTCGGAAAGGAAACCATAACCAGGGTGTATGGCGTCTGCATTCGTAATTTCTGCGGCAGCAATCAGGTTAGGAATATTTAAATAGGAGTCTTTACTGGGTGCTTTTCCAATACATACGGCCTCATCTGCAAAGCGTACATGCAGGCTTTCTCTATCGGCAGTAGAATAAACGGCTACTGTTTTAATACCCATCTCTTTACACGTTCTTATCACGCGCAAAGCAATCTCTCCTCTGTTAGCTATTAATATTTTTTTAAACACAATCTTTCGAATTTAAGGTTATAAATAACTTATGATCCTCCGGAGATCGAAAAATTATGAAGGGTCTACTAAGAATAGTACCTGATCATATTCTACAGGAGAAGCGTTTTCTGCTACCACCTTTACGATAGTGCCAGAAACATCAGATTCAATTTCATTGAATAACTTCATCGCTTCTACAATACATAATGTCTGACCTTTTTCCACTTTGTCTCCAACATTTACGAATGCAGGCGAGTCAGGATTAGAAGATCTGTAGAATGTACCAATCATTGGTGATTTAACTTCTACATAATTGCCTTCTGATGATGCAGGGGCAGAGGCTGGCGCTGGTGCCGAAGCAGCAGCAGGTGCCGGAGCAGCACTAGGTGCTGGTGCAGCCGGAGCCGATGCTGAAACAACACTGCTTTCTACAACCTGTGTTTTAACATCAGGGTCTCTTTTGATAGATAATTTTAACTCCTCAGTTTCAATCTTCACCTCATTAAGACCAGACTGTGAAATGAAGTCAATTAGATCTCTTATTTCCTTTGTTTTCATTCTTAATCGTTTTATAGGCCTTAATTTTAATTAAGGCGATGGTTGAAATTTATGATTTTACTCTTTCGTAATATGAATTACTTGTTGTCTCTATTTTAATCTTATCGCCTTCGTTAATAAATAAAGGCACTTGTATTTCTGCACCAGTTTCTAAAGTTGCAGGTTTTGTTGCATTAGTAGCGGTATCACCTTTTAACCCCGGTTCAGTATATGTCACTTCTAGCTCCACAAATTGAGGAAGCTCGCATCCGATAACCTCTTCTTTTTCCGCATGATAAAGAACATCTACCTGCTGGCCTTCTTTCATTAGTTGCGCATTTTCTATGGCTCCTTCGCTAACAAAAGTCTGCTCAAAAGTTGAAGCATCCATTAGATGATATCCCATTTCGTCCTTATAAAGAAATTGATGCGGACGTCTTTCAATTCTCGCAGTTACTACTTTATGACCTGCTGAAAACGTATTTTCGATTACTTTACCAGATGTAAGGCTTTTGAGCTTTGTTCTAACAAAGGCTGGCCCTTTACCAGGCTTCACATGCTGGAACTCAACGATTGTATATAAGTCGTTGTTATATTCCAGACACAATCCATTTTTAAAATCGGCTGTAGTTGCCATTAGTTAAATTTTAAAAAATTAAAGTTACAAATCAGTTTTTTATAAGCAATGCATTAAGAATTATAAGCCCATTTTAAATAAATGGAGCCCCAGGTGAAACCTCCGCCAAAAGCAGCGAGTACAAGATTATCACCTTTCTTAAGCTTTTTCTCATAGTCCCAAAGTAACAATGGAATGGTTCCACTGGTAGTGTTACCATATTTTTCGATATTCATCATTACTTTATCATCAGTAACGCCCATTCTGTTAGCCGTAGCGTCAATGATTCTTTTATTGGCCTGGTGTGCCACTAACCAATCTACATCATCTGCACTTAGATTATTGCGCTCCATGATTTTGGCAGCATAATCGGCCATATTTGTTACTGCAAATTTAAAAACTGTAGCTCCGTCCTGACGAGCATAATGTTCTTTAGCCATTACGGTTTCAACTGTGGCCGGGTAGGCACTTCCACCAGCTTTCATCTTTAAAAATTCAGCTCCTTTGCCATCACTCTTGTGAATAGCATCGATAATACCGTTTTCATCTTCACTTGGCTCTAATAAAACGGCTCCGCCACCATCACCAAAAATGATGCAGGTTGTTCTGTCTTCATAGTCAATAATAGAAGACATTTTATCAGCACCAAGAACTAATACTTTTTTGTAGGTTCCGGCTTCAATAAATTGAGCACCTGTAGTCAAGGCATAGATAAACCCGGAGCATGCTGCACCCATGTCAAATCCAAACGCATTCACGGCACCAATTTCAGCGGCTACTAAATTAGCTGTTGCCGGGAAGACCATATCAGGTGTAATCGTGGCAAAAATAATCAGATCGATATCTTCCGGATTAGTATTAGTTTTCTCAAGCAAACCCTTGGCTGCTTCAGTGCCAATTACGGAAGTGCCTTTGCCTTCACCTTTAAGAATTCTACGTTCTTTAATTCCAGTTCTGGAGGTAATCCATTCGTCATTGGTGTCTACCATTGTCTCAAGCTCCTGATTTGTTAATACATAATCAGGAACGTACCCATGAACACCAGTTATAGCGGCTCGAATTTTAGCCATAGTTTAAATTTTATTCTCCAATCTTTTCTTTAATCTTCAAGTGAATATTAGCCTCTGCCATTTTTAATGATAGTAGCAACATATTCTTGATTGCTTCCGGGCTGGAAACACCGTGGCCTATCACCACATTTCCATTCACACCCAAAATAGGGCTTCCGCCTATTGCTTCGTAATTAAATCTATCGAAATAGGGGTCTTTTATATTTCGAGTCTGTAACATATCAAAGAAGGACTCAGCCATTTTTAAGATGACATTGCCCGTAAATCCATCGCAAACTATTACATCTGCTTTGTCATTGAATAAATCACGACCCTCAATATTACCAATAAAGTTTAGACTTTTGTCAAGTTTGAATAATTGATGAGCTGCTTGAGTAAGTAAGGTACCCTTTTGTTCTTCTTCACCCAGGTTCATCAATCCAACCTTAGGTTTTTCTATTTCAAAAACGTGTTTGGCATAAAGAGATGCTATTTGGCCAAACTGATGTAGTACGTCAGGTTTGCAATCTGCATTGGCACCTACATCCATGATCACACCAAAACCACCCGCTTCTTTCGGCATAAAGCCGGCTATCCCGGGCCTGATAATACCTTCAATGGTTTTGATGGTAAACATGGCACCTACATGCATAGCACCGGTATTACCAGCGCTGGCAAATGCATTTACCAAGCCTTTCTTTAATAGACCAAAGCCAACAGGAATGCTGGCTTCAGGTTTTTGTGAGAGCGCCTTTGTGGGGTGCTCTCCCATGTCAATAACATCTGAGGCATGAAATACCTCAATGTTGGATTCATTTATATTAAATTCTTCCAGCTTGCCATTGATAACATTTTCATCCCCGATAAGAACTAATGTTACTCCTTCGGGTAGTTCTTTGGCAGCCAGCCCTGCACCTTTGACAGTACTGTCCGGTGCAAAATCTCCGCCCATTGCATCTAATGCAATTTTCACGAGCAAAGAATTATGCTAGAACTTCTTTCTCCATGACAACTTTACCTTTGTAGTAAAGTTTGCCTTCTAACCAGAATGCTCTGTGTGGTAAATGAAACTCGCCAGTAGTTGGGCAAACAGCTAATTGTTTAGCTTCTGCTTTGTAATGCGTTCTTCTCTTGTCTCTTCTAGATTTCGAGATCTTTCTCTTAGGATGAGCCATCTTATTCTATTATTTAATTATTCAATTCTTACTTTAATTTCTTTAATGCTTCCCAACGCGGATCAGTTGTTTCACTGTCATCTTCATTATCCTTTACCTCGTCAGTATACACCATTTCATCTTCTTCACTTTCATTATCGAATCTAGGATGAAGTTTTTTCATTGGAATCTCTAATCCGATAAACTCGTAGATATATTGCGCTAAGTTTAAACGCTGAGTATCTCGGGTTATCATAACAATGTTGTCATCCAATTCTATTTCTTCTTCCCCGTATTTGAAGATAATTTCCTTATCTACATTTAGAGGAAAGTCAAAGAGATCTAAACTTCTATCACAGGTCAATTCAATTTTTCCAGTGATTTTAATCGTCATCTTTATGAACGATTCATTTTTCTCGAGCGTGATATGGATATTACCAGCACCTTTTTCTACAATGCTATTTTCAATCTCAGCAAAGAACTTATCATTGAATTCAAACTCATACGTGTGAGTTGAATTACTAAGTTTGAAAATATCAATATGGAATCTGTCTAGCGCATTCATACCACTCCCTTCCAAATTAAGGTTGCAAAGTTAATAAGATAATTCTTAATTATAAAAGATTCATTTATACCTTTTATCAGGTATATTCTTTCAAAAGCATCGATTTTAAAGAATCCTTAGGATGCTTATAGATTTCTTCCTTCAGGAAATCAACTACATCTTGCTTGAACCCAAGCTTTATTGCGATATCTCTGCAAAAAGTTATTTCACTGTCAAATATCTTTTGATCTACTAACATTAAATCTATGCAGGTATATAAGTACTCAAATTTTTGAGTTTCAGATAATGCGCCAAATGAGCCAATGGGCTCAGGATTAATAATTAAGTTCTTTACCTCAGATTCAGGGAAATTTCTCATTCTGGCAATCTCGTAAATTTTTTCTCTTTCTAAATTTGAGAAGTGCTTATCTGAGTTAGCCAGCTGTATAAGTATATTTAACTGTTTTCTGGTGATTATATCCATGATTTAGTTGGTCGCACTAGGCGCCTAAAGATAGTAGATTTGTAGAATATTAAACAACTATATTAATAACTAGTAGATTTTTACGATTTAGGCTGATGTTCCATTCTGTTTTTGTAGATATCATAGGCTGCAAAAATTGCTTCGCGCATCGAAGAAGCATCAGCCAGCCCTTTTCCGGCAATATCAAAAGCAGTGCCATGGTCGGGTGAGGTTCTAATAATCGGTAACCCTGCAGTGAAGTTTACACCTGTATTAAAAGCGAGAGTTTTAAATGGAATAAGTCCTTGGTCGTGATACATGGCCAGTATTCCATCGAACTTCGAATAATCACCTTTGCCAAAGAAACCATCAGCCGGAAAAGGCCCAAAAACTAGCTTGCCCCTGTTTTTGAATTCTGCTATTGCTGGTTGAATCACTTTTTCATCTTCATCGCCCAGTAACCCATTCTCACCTGCATGCGGATTAAGCCCCAATACAGCAATTCGTGGTTTACCCAACCCAAAATCTTTTCTTAGCGATTCTTCCATAACTGAAAGCTTGGACATAACTTTTTCCTTGGTAAGCTTTTGGCTCACTTCTTTAAGAGGAATATGACCAGTTACTACGCCAACTCTTAGTCCACCATTGGTTAAAAACATGAGGCTCTCTTTGGCATCAAAACTTGATGTGTAAAACTCTGTATGGCCGGGGAATTTGAACTCGTGTGATTGGATATTATTCTTACTTATTGGCGCAGTTACAACTGCATCAATATCTCCATTCTTAAGATATTCCACTGATTTTTTTAGGGCCTGAAGTGCAGCTGCTCCTGCTTCGGGTGTCTCCTGACCAGCATTTATCTCAATCATTTCTTCCCAGCAGTTAACCACGTTTACTTTGTTAGTGTGGTATTTGTCACCGCGATATTGTGAATAATTGAAGTCATTCACATCAAAGGCCTTTCTGTAATAAGACAACACCTTTGTAGAACCAAAAACAACGGGAATAAACTGATTTAAGATTCTGCTATCGTCTAATGCTTTAATAATCACCTCCGGCCCAATTCCATTAACATCGCCAATGGTTATTCCTATTCTCGGTTTGTTTTCTCCCTTGGGATTACTACTCATTATTTTAATATCTTTACTCGACTTGTAATTAGTGTGCAAGTTAAATTATTTTCTAATCATTGAAAATGAATGGTCAAAGCCAAAAAACATCTAGGACAACATTTTTTAAAAGATGAGAACATTGCTTCGCGCATAGTAGACTCCTTCTCAGATGTCTATGTTAAAGGAGATGTTTTAGAGATTGGTCCAGGCACCGGAGTACTTACAAAGTATCTTATCAAAAAATACCCAGAGCAGCTTCACCTTGTAGATCTTGACAAAGAATCGATAGATTATTTAGAATCAAACTTTCCTGATTTACATGGCCGTATTTATTTTGGCGATTTTCTAAAGCAAGGAATAGAATTTACATCCGCTTCTGATGTAAATATTATTGGTAATTTCCCTTACAATATCTCATCTCAAATTTTTTTTAAAATATTAGAGCATAAAGATAGAGTCAAATGCGTGGTAGGCATGCTTCAATATGAGGTAGCTAAAAGGTTGGCATCACCTCCCGGAAATAAGGATTATGGGATACTTAGCGTTTTGTTGCAGGCGTATTATAACATCAACTATTTATTCTCTGTAGAAGCTCATGTATTTGATCCACCTCCTAAAGTAAGGTCTGGTGTAATTAGTCTGGTAAGAAATAAAAATGAAAACTTAGACTGTGATGAAGTGTTATTTAAAAGTGTGGTAAAGCAGGGTTTTCAAAACAGACGTAAGACATTGCGCAACGCTTTAAAACCACTAAATTTACCACCGCAGGTTATTGAATTAGATATTCTAAACAGAAGGGCAGAAACACTGTCAGTGAACGAATTTGTAGATCTCACTAAACAAATAGAAAAGTGGAGCAGGTAATACAGTTTGAGCTATCGAATGAATACAGAGAGCGCTTTCAGGAGGCGGTTAATGGGAGGGATGTGGAGTTTATTCAACAGTCGCTTACAGGTATTAACCCGGCAGACATTTCCACTCTGCTATATGAGTTCAATGCAGAAGATTCAAAGTATGTTTTAGATCTACTGCCATCAGAAGTTAAGGCCGAGATTATTAATGATCTGGATGAAGATATAAGGGAGCGATTCTTAAAGTCATTCGAACCAGGTGAGATAACCGAAATTGTTAACCATCTTGATTCAGATGATGCCGTAGATATCCTGAATGAACTGTCGGTAAAGGAACGGGAAGAAGTAATTGCAGGAATTGACAATTCTGAAAAAGAGGCTAATATATTAGACCTTTTAAGATACGAAGAGGATGTGGCCGGTGGCTTGATGGCTAAGGAGCTTATTAAGGCTAACCTGAACTGGACAGTTGTTCAGTGTATTGAAGAGATTAGAAGGCAAGCCGAAAATGTTCAGAAAGTTTATTCTGTATATGTGGTTGATAATGAAGGGAAGTTGCTTGGTAGAGTGTCACTGAAAAGAATCATTCTTGCTGATGATAAAACCAAAATCTCCGATATCTATGAGTCAGATATTATTTCAGTAGAGACTTACATGTCTGAAGAAGAGGTAGCCCAGATAATGAGCAAATATGATTTGGATGCGGTACCTGTTGTAAATGTGCAAGGCAAGCTATTAGGGCGCATTACCATTGATGACGTGGTGGATGTAATTACAGAACTTGCAGAAGAAGAGCGTAATATCATGTCGGGTATTGCCGGAGATGTGGAGGAAGATGATAGCGTTTGGGATTTAACAAAAGCCAGGTTGCCTTGGCTTATTGTGGGTGTAATTGGAGGATTCATAAGTGCGAAATTCATAGGTGTTTTTGAGGAGGAATTAATGAGGATAACTGCTATCGCTTTTTTCATTCCTCTTATTCAGGCTACTGGTGGTAATGTGGGTATTCAATCCTCATCAATTGTTGTTCAAAGTTTGGCTAACCCATCTGTTTTTGGAGGTAGCATGTTTAAAAGGCTAGGCAAGGTGTTGTTAGTAGCCATAATAAATGGACTCGTTCTTTCATTGATGGTGTATGGCTTTAATTTGCTAACCGGTGGTGAAGGCAACCTATCAATTATAGTTTCAATGGCATTATTTTTTGTTGTTTTAATTGCTTCATTTTTGGGTACGGTAACGCCAATACTGTTAAACAAGGTCGGGTTTAATCCGGCACTTGCTTCAGGCCCTTTTATTACAACTACCAATGACCTGTTAGGTCTTGCTATTTATTTTTACATTGTTCATTTATTAATCTAGTAAACCAATGAAGTTTCTGATTATAGATGAAATGCATGATTCTATTGTACCCCTTCTGAAAAGCATTGGAATAGAGCCTCACTACGATCCAAAGATCACCAAAGAGGAGATTGTTCAAACGATAGGTAATTATCACGGATTGGTAGTTAGAAGTAAGCTATTCATAGACAAAGAGATACTAGAATCTGCTAATAACTTAAAATTTATATGCAGGGCGGGTGCCGGAATAGATAATTTGGATGTTAAGGAGATAGAAAAACGTGGAATAGAGATTATTAATGCACCTGAGGGTAACAGAAATGCCGTTGCAGAGCATTGTTTAGGGGCAGCATTCAGCCTGATCAATAATATTGTAAAATCAGATAACGAAGTTAGAAGTGGTAAATGGGATAGAGAAGGTAATCGAGGGCATGAGTTGAAAGATAAGAACCTGGGAATTATTGGTTATGGATATATGGGATCGGCCGTTGCTCATAAGTTCAAGCATCTTGTAAACAAGGTTTGCGTTTATGATAAGTATAAGACCGGATTCAGTCAAGAGAATATTGTTGAAGTAACATTAGATCAGCTCTTTGAGGAAACAGACATGTTAAGTATACACGTTCCTTTAACTGAAGAGACATCCTTTATGATTAATAAAGGCTTCATATCTAAGTTTAAGAAAGCTATTTGGTTACTGAATACTTCCAGAGGGGAAGTCCTTAAATTGAGTGATTTGATACAAGGGCTTCATTCAGGTAAGATACTGGGGGCTGCATTAGATGTGCTTGAGAATGAGAAAATTAACTTACTGAATAAAGATCAGCAGCAAGATTTTGATAAGCTCAGAGGGCTATCAAACGTGATACTTACACCGCATGTGGCGGGTTGGTCTTACGAGTCATACCGTCAAATTAATGAGGTTATTGTAAAGAAGCTAAAGGCTAAATTAGATGATCTTTAATTATCTGATATAGATTAAATTAGTTACCTTTTTATACAGTTGTGCTTTTAATTTGAAGATCATTTTAGTAATATAGACATTAGGTAAGTATTCCCACATTATATGATAGGTGAAAACCAACGGAAACGATTAGAAGAGTATGTAAATTCTATCATAGAAAAACCAATACTCACGTCCTCAATAGTACTTGTAATACTTGCGCTAGTTGTTATTGGTTTTAGTTTAAAATACTATTTCGCAGATTTCGACTCATTCTTTGCTCAGGTAATGGCAGAGGCTCATGGTATGCTTTTCGATATCGCGGTTATTGGTATTTTAATATTTTGGCTGAATAAGAATGGCGAGATGCGCCAGCGTATCCGTACTTACAAAGATGAAATTGACGATTTCCGTTTATGGGAATCTGAAGAAGCTGCATTCCGTACAGTTGGTAATATTAAAAGGTTGAATCGCCATAATATTCATGAGATAAACCTGGTAAACTGTCACCTATCAAGAACTAACTTAAACTACGTAAACCTGGCCAGTTCCAATCTCAATTCTGCAGATATGTCCAATGGGTTTTTAATTGAGACTAATCTTCAAAATACACGTTTGAATCAAACTAATCTGGAAAACTCCAATTTGAACCAGGCGGATTTAACGGGTGCTTATGCCAGTGGAGCCAATTTCAAAGATGCCTATTTGATTAAGGCCAAATTGAATAATGCTTTCCTAATCAAATCAAACTTCAAAAATGCTTTTCTGATGGAAGCCGATATGCGCGGCTGCTATCTAACAGGTGCAGATTTCGAAAATGCCAGTTTGTACAAGGCCGATCTTAGAGGGGCAAAGGGTTTAACCATCGAGCAATTAACAAAAGCGAAAACATTGTATTTAGCGCAATTTGATGAGGAAATTCTCAATCAGATAAAATCAAATGTTCCTGAGCTAGTTGGTAAATAAATCCTTTTGGATTCGTTAATAATACGTTAACTTTGTGTTTCTTAAATGTTTAACACAATAAAAACGGTTGCGCTGTGGCCGTTTATTTCTTTTTAATAGGTATTTATTTTTTATCACATGGGAAACGTTGCGTATTATACGAAAGAGGGTTTAGATAAATTAAAAAATGAACTAAACGAACTTAAGACTAAGGGCAGATCAGATATTGCCAAGCAAATAGCAGAGGCTAGAGATAAAGGAGATTTAAGTGAGAATGCGGAATATGATGCAGCGAAAGATGCTCAGGGACACTTGGAAGCTAAAATTGCTCAATTAGAAGAAGTAGTTGGTAATGCAAGAGTAATTGATGAAACCACCATCGATACTTCAAAAGTTTCGATTCTTTCTAAGGTGAAAATAAAAAATCCAAAAAACGGAGCAGTGTTTACTTATACACTTGTTTCTGAAGAAGAAGCTGATTTGAAAGCAAGCAAAATATCAGTACAATCGCCTATAGGTAAGGGGTTGTTAGGTAAGAAAGCTGGCCAAAAGGCTAAAATTCAGACTCCGGGTGGAGAAATAGATTTTGAAATACTTGAAATAGGCATTTGATGTCAACGATATTTTCTAAAATAATCAACAGAGAGATTCCTGGCCATATTGTGGCAGAGGACGATACTTACATTGCATTTCTTGATATTAATCCGCTTGTTCATGGGCATTGCCTTGTAATACCTAAAAGAGAGGTGGATTATATATTCGATTTGGAAGATGCCCAGCTTGAAGGCTTAATGATTTTTGCCAAAAAAGTAGCTAAAGCGGTTGAAAAGGCAATTCCTTGTAAGAGAGTAGGGGTAGCGGTTATTGGTTTGGAAGTACCGCATACTCACGTGCATCTTGTACCGCTTAATACTATGGATGATATTAACTTCACCAGACCTAAGCTGAATCCATCTAATGAGGAGCTAAGCAAAGTGGCTGAAAAAATAAGACAAGGGATTAAATAAAATCAATATCTACATTGTAAGGGTATCTCATGAGCATGTTTATAGCTCTTTCAACAGATAACCCTTCAAATAAAACTTCATGAAGGGCTTCCGTAATGGGAGCCCTAACTTTTTGGTGGTCTATTATTTTCTTTACAATCTTAATAGTATTCACACCTTCAGCCACCTCTTCCATCGACTGTAATATTTCATCTAAACTCATTCCCTGGGCAAGTTTATAACCCACGGTAAAGTTTCGACTGAGCGTACTATTGCATGTGGCTACTAAATCTCCGATTCCTGCCAGCCCTAGAAAAGCAGTAACATCACCTCCCATCGCTTTGCCCAGATAGATCATCTCAACCATACCTCGGCTAATTAATAGTCCTTTGGCATTTTCTCCATGTCCCATACCGCTTAACACTCCAGAGGCAATGGCAATAATATTTTTTAAAACACCTGCTAGTTCAATACCAATAAGGTCTTTATTGCTATACACCTGAAATAAGTCATTTCTGAGGAGTCGTTCACCTGCATCAATAACTTCATCAAAGTGGCTGGCAACGACAGTTGCTGCAGGCTGTCCTGCATATAATTCTTTGGCCAGATTGGGCCCTGCCAAACAACCAACACGAACTACAACACTTTCATCCATGATCACCTCACTCATAGTGCGAACATCTTCCCGGGCGAGGGATTTTACAGTATCAATCGTTTGACCTTTAGGGAGTGAAATGTCTAAGCCTTTGGTTCCATGAATTAATATATGATAGGGATGCAGGTAGGGAGATAATTGCTGCATCATTTCCCTGAATGCAGATGAAGGAACTATGGGAAACAAAACATTGCAGCTGCTAGCAATATAGCTTAAATCTCCAGTGGCAGTCACATTAGTATGCATTTTTTGCCCCCTGTGCTCCTTAGTGTTCGCAATTTTTTTAATTACTTCCGGGTCTCGTGCATAAAGTAGCACCTCAACATTTTGTGCTAATATATTGGCTATGGCAATACCAAAGCTACCTGCACCAATAACACCTACGGGTTTGTTAGATAACTTTTTCGAGGTCATAACCATGCATTCGATTGTGGTAGTAATACAGAGTAATCAGGTCTTTTGTAATTATTTGTTTCTTTTTGTTCATTAAAAGTGGCCTTCTATTGTGATACATCCCTACGTTATCAATGCCGCTTTTAATTAATACATCAGTAGTATTTTTCATGTGGCTGGCCACATTCAGTTTCTTTTTCTTTTTAAGCTTTAAAACAGCAGCTTTTGTTTTATTAAAGGCTTCTTCAAATTCTTCGTATTCAATAAACATATCTTCCTCTGGAAGCCTTAAAAAGTCATACAAATCAAGTTTTTCATATCTTTTGCGCCATATTCTGAAGGCTACGAATGCTACCAGATGGCTCGCAAATACCCTGTTGATTCTGTGAAATTCTTTAACAATTATCTCTGCAAGCCTTCGAGTATATTCCGATTCTCTTTGCTTGTCTTCAGTAATTACTCCATTGGTTGTAAAATAATCTCTGGTATCTATAAACCTTCCCTGCTTGTCAATGCTATTGCCCTTTTCATCTACATAGTTGCCTAATAAATCCATGCCTCTACCAATGGAAACTGAAATGTCGGAACCTTTAGTGAAGAACTTGAACATGAATTTGATCATATTGTAAGAAGAGGAATAAACATCACTTTCCACATAGAATTTTTCCTGGCCGGTGTGAGCCAGATAATCCTTGATCAAGCTAGGTGCTTCTAAAACGAAGTTGTAATTAATGGTTACGGGAACAATAAAAATCTTCTTGCCATCCCTATTTGGGTGATCAATAAATATGGAGCGCTGTGCTTCCATTGCCGTACCCAACAAACCCAATTTTAAGGATGATTCAATCTGACCTGATCTTGACCTTGTTCCTCCCGGGAAGAACAAGCTATGAGCTCCTTCCTTCAGGGCCATAGTAGAATAGGCCTTAAGCGTTTGAAGATAAATAGGGTTTTTCTTTCGCCTATCCACCTTATAAGCTCCTAGACTATTCATGAAATAAGCTAATATCTTGATATTAAAAAGGTTTAATCCTGCTCCGTAAATAAACGCAGGCAAACCCAATACATGAATAATCCATCCTATCAGAATAGAATCGAGGTTGCTAAAATGTGTAGGAACCATTACTACCGTACCAACTTTGGCCAATTTACGGAGCTGCTTGGCTTTCCCTACAATTTGAATTTTGTCATTCAAAGTATACTGGCTTCTGAAAAATGCTCCGAAACGTTTAACTCTTGTTGCATTTAATAATCGGGCAAACCCAAACTTTATAATTTCGCGAGCAAGCCTATAACGTGTTTTTTTGAAGTTACCGGCAATTTCATTCGCGTATCTTCTAATGATTGTTTTAAGAATCTCCTTCTCTTTTTCATTAGAATTGCTATCACCCGATAGCTCAACCAACTCGTTTTTTACGTTATTCCAAAAGGACTTATCATCGGCAGGATCAACCTTCCATGGGTTTTTTGTGATTCTAAGAAGCTCACGATGAAGGGTTGTCTGTAATTCTTCCCGAATTTCATTGTTTCCAGGGTTTGATTCAAGCATTCTTTCGAATGTCTCCTCAACCACACTTTCTATAAATTGCTTTCTATTATTGGCCAGCCTTACTACAGGCCACTCCTTTGTGCCTGAAAGTATCGGCTTGTAATTCTTCCTTTTCTTTTTACTCTTTGTATTCCCTTCGTTAAGCTTCATTTAGACACGGTTGAACGTCAAATATAATAGAAACAAATCAATCAGCCATTTCAATTTTCCGTAGTGATTCCATTTTTAATGTTCCAAAAATTACAGGACTTAATTGACCTCCATTATCTTTTTGATATCTGATCTCAAAAGTAGGCTCATCAAATAGTATCTGGAAAACAGCAGAATGACTTTTTCGTTTGGAAGTACTTAGCGGAAAGCCATTTTCTGGTAGTTGCAGCTCACTCTTCTCCTGTATTGTTTTCTCTTGCTCCTCAGTGAGTTCAATAAAATAGCTTGTTTCAATTCCTGATATTGTCGCAGTGATGTATGCCACAAAGGCTTTTAAATTATCTGAAACCTGCTTTAAAAAAAAGTCATACTCCTTAATAGGTGTAACAACTACAAGAGCAGTACCACCCTGAATTCCATAGTATACAACCAAAGTTGAAGCAAACAAGATGCTCAGCATAAGCCATGGGTTGAAATAGTATTGAAAAAGAGCTAATGCAGACAATGATGCTGATATTCCACCAAATACAATGGGAATTAAAAATATCTTTTCTTTAAAATAAACTTGCTTTACCCACTCAAGAGGGAAGGTGTTCTTTTTAGAATTCTTAATTACGGTTAGGCTTTCATTACTAATAAAACAGCTATTGTTTTCATCGCCCTCCTCACCCAAATAACATTTAGCACTTTTTAGGTTGCTCATAAAATATGTTCAGAATGTTTAGTAAACATTTTATTCATAGTTATGAATTGCTGTTGCAAATCCTTTAAAAATTCATCTGTTATTAATTTATCTAAATCATCTTCAGAAATAATATCGTATTCATCGATTTTATAGGTTTGCTCAATGTCGCCTTGCTCAAACTTTAATAAGTACTTACCGTTCCAACTAAAGATTGAAATCTTGATATCTGACTTAACCAATTCTTTAACAATTCTCATAGCGATTTAATCTTACTCAAAAATAGGTAAAGAATGAGCACGATATTTGCTATTATCAAAGTTTAATAGATGTTTGTAACTAATTCACTTAATTTAGTGTTCTCAAAACATCACACGAATCACATCAGACTAAAACATTTTACTATTAATACTAAAAAATTGATACGAAATATTTTTTTAAGCTTGGTGTTGTTGTTTGGCCTGTCACTATTTTCCAATGTTCATGCTACACACTTAAGAGCAGGAGAAATCATTGTAAAAAGAGTTGATTGTGAGGGTCGTACATTTGAAATAACCATAATAGTTTACACAGATAGTGGCCCTGTTGACCCTGTATTGTTTGGGATGGGTGAATTAAGATTCGGTGATGAGTCAGACCCTGACGATTATTTTTTATCTGAAAGAACACCTCCAGGTTTACCTGAAATACAAAATAATACCCACGTTTTTTGGAATGCAGATGGTAGTACAAGAGTAGAACCAATAAGTGAAGATTTAGGCGCTGATGTTAGTAAAGCTGCATTTACTATCAGGCATACATACGGTTCGAACGGTAAGTTTACAATCAGTTATGTCGAAGCCAATAGAAATGCAGGTGTTTTAAATATTGAAAACGGTAACTCAGTTAACACAAGATTTTACCTCGAAACAGAGATTAGGATTGATCCATTTTTTGGATGTAACAACACACCAGAGTTGCTAATACCGCCAATTGACAGAGCTTGTTCAGGTGTAGCTTTCTTTCACAATCCAGGTGCTTTCGATCCTGATGGCGATAGCATTTCCTTTGAATTAGTTACTCCTAAAAAAGATGTTGGAACAAACGTAGCTGCCTATGTTGATCCTGCTTCAAGTGTTTTTTATCAAAATTTTAATACCGGTAATGAGACTGGTGATGGTCCGCCTTTCTTTAGAATTGATCCTGTAACAGGTGAAATTGAGTGGAACGCGCCAGGGGCAATTGGTGAATATAATATTGCTTTTATTGTAAAAGAATACCGGTTCATTTCAGGGGCATGGCGTTTGTTGGGCTTTGTTACCAGAGACATGCAAATTATTGTTGAGGATTGTGATAATGAAAGACCAGAACTTACAATTCCTGAGGATATATGTGTGGAGGCTGGCGAATCTATTAATGAAATTATATTGGGGACAGACCCCGATGGGCATAATGTTAAGATTGAGGCATTCTCACAGGTTATTGAAGAACTGGGTGCAACGGTTTCTCCAGACCCATCAGTATTTGTGCCTTCAATACCTCCCGCTCAAATGCAATTTAATTGGGACACAGAATGTCTTGACATAAGAGACCAACCGTATTCTGTTGTATTTAAGATTACTGATAATCCACCTCAAGGTCCAAAACTGGTAAGCTTCGCTACTTGGAATATTACCGTTGTAGGGCCAAGTCCTGACTTGAATAATATTCAACAGGACGGACAAGGAATCAGACTCGATTGGTCACCTTATTTTTGTCAGAATGCTGAATTAATTCAGGTGTGGAGACGTGTAGATTCAAACCCATATGAACCTGATGAATGTGAGACAGGCATTAGAGAAAACGCGGGTTATTCTTTAATCGCGGAGACCAGTCCTACAACTACGACCTACAGAGATACTCAATTGGCTGCGGCAGCTAAATATTGTTACAGATTAGTGGCTAAATTTCCTGACGTGCCAGGTGGTGAAAGTATAGTATCTCAGGAATTATGCTTTGAATTTGTTCCTGCAGATACACCAATTATCACACACGTTACTGTAGAGGAAACTAGTGAAACCAATGGTGAGATTGTGCTTGCCTGGCGAGCTCCATTTGAATTGGGGACATTCCCGGCAGACCCTGTTTATAGAATTTACAGGGCGGAAGGCTTCGCTGGTGGTAATTATCAGCAAATAGCGGAAGTGAATGGTTTAGGATTAGATAGTTTAGGTTTTAGAGATACAAATCTGGATACAGATGGCAAGGTTTATAATTATCAGGTGGCTTTATTGGACCCTACTGCTTCAACAGGTACAGACGAAATTATGTCTGCCTCGGCTTCAGCTGTAAGGCTGGAAGTAACGCCTCAGTTTGGTAGAATACAACTCGATTGGGCTGCTGTGGTGCCATGGTCGAATACCATTATTTCACCTCCAGAAGATAGTGAGCATCTTATATTTAGAGGTTTAGAAGGGCAATCTCAGGATCAGTTTACTTTATTGGAAAACTTAGACGTTACGCAGTACGGATTTTCATTCACTGATTCAGTCAATTTATCAGACGAACAAGTTTACTGTTACCGAGTGCTCACAAAAGGTACGTATGGTAATCCTGCTATCAATAGCCCACAACTAAATTTCTCACAGATCATTTGTGCTCAGCCGAGTGACTCTATTGCGCCTTGCGCACCGGTGGTTTCGCTGGTAGGAAGAACTTGTGAAGACTTCATTGCAACGAGTAGTTGCGATTTTAATGATTTTGAAAATCAGATATCTTGGACAACGGAGTTTGTAGGTGAATGTGAAAATGATGTACGCGTTTATCAGGTGTATTATGCACCTACAACAGCTGCAAGCTTTGAGTTAATTGCTGAAGTAGCAGATACCACATATTTACACGAAAACCTACCTTCATTCAAGGGTTGTTATCAGGTAAGGGCAGTAGATCGATCGGGTAACCTGAGTGAATTCAGTAATACGTTCTGCGTGGATAATTGCCCGTATTACGAATTACCTAATGTTTTCACACCTGGCAATAATGATGGTTGTAACGATGTATTTAGCGCCTACAGCAGTGGTGGAGATATTATTGGTGAAGATGGCAGTGGAGGTTGCGGGGAAGTAGATGCTACTAAATGCGCCAGGTTTGTTCGAAGAGTTGAATTTTCGGTTTACAACCGTTGGGGTAATAATGTATACACCTACACCGGAACAGCTGGCACAGAGAATTCTATACTGATTAATTGGGACGGTAAATCGGATGATGGAACTGAACTTCCTTCTGGGGTTTATTACTATTCAGCGGACGTTACATTTGATTTAGTAGATCCAACAAAATCAACGAAGCAATATAAAGGATGGATACATCTCGTGAGGTAACCCTTCCAGACAAACCAATTATATTCTTTGATGGAGTTTGTAACTTATGCAATGGTGCTGTTGATTTTATCTTAAAACGGGATAAAGAAGCGTATTTTGTTTTCGAATCTTTGCAATCACCAAATGCCCAGAAATTGCTAGGTAAGGAGCATACTAAGTCTTTTGAGTACATCCTAGTACTCACCTCTGATCGTAAAATACTAAGTAAAAGCCAAGCAGTTTTTTATATTGCCAGAAGACTAAAAGGTTGGGTACGGTTCATTTCTTACTTTCGAGTGCTGCCACTTTTTTTTACTGATTTTGTTTATTCAGTGATAGCTAAGAACAGGTATAAACTATTCGGTAAACGAGATACATGCCGCATGCCAGATCCAAATCTAAAACTGAGATTTTTAGAAGGGTATCAAAATAATTAGTTTTGGCACCTAATTCAGACTAACCTTTAACTAATAAATATGAAAGCATATGTATTCCCGGGGCAGGGTGCCCAGTTTAGTGGAATGGGTAAAGAATTATACGAATCAAACCCGAAAGCCAAAGAACTATTTGACAAGGCTAACCAAATTCTTGGATTTAATATTACTGATATCATGTTTGAGGGCACAGCAGATGAACTCAAGCAAACTAAAGTAACTCAACCGGCTGTTTTTCTTCACTCAGTTATTCTGGCTCTTACAACAGAAGGCTTTAAGCCTGATATGGTTGCAGGGCATTCACTAGGTGAATTTTCAGCATTAGTATCTAACCAAACTCTAAATTTTGAAGACGGTTTGAAGCTGGTTTATCAGCGTGCCCTGGCTATGCAGAAAGCCTGTGAGATAAACCCATCAACGATGGCTGCTATTTTAGGATTGGATGATAAAGTTGTTGAGGATGTTTGTTCTTCTATTGATGAGGTAGTGGTGGCAGCTAATTATAATTGTCCGGGACAGCTAGTTATTTCAGGCTCTAACAAAGGAATCGAAATTGCTTGTGAGAAAATGAAGGAAGCTGGCGCGAAAAGAGCACTTCCACTTCCTGTAGGTGGTGCATTCCACTCTCCACTAATGGAGCCGGCCAGAACAGAGTTGGCTTCAGCCATTGAGAACACAGCTTTTAATAAGCCGATATGTCCTGTTTATCAGAATGTGAACGCGCAACCGTCTTCTGATGTCGATGAAATAAAGAAAAATCTGATTTCCCAATTGACTGCCCCTGTTAGATGGACACAATCTGTTCAGAATATGGTGAATGATGGTGCTACTGAATTTATTGAATCCGGACCAGGTAAAGTATTGCAAGGTCTTGTTAAAAAGATAGCTCCGGAAGTAGAAGTTAGAAGTATATAAATTCTCACTGCACGACCTTCTCAACTTTAGAAGTGTCGTGCAGTTTTTCTAACATTTCTTTGTTAGACAAACCTGTACTGGGGTTGATCAAATCAGCTGCCAACTCTACCAATGGCACTAATGTGAACTTTCTATCAGCTATTCCGGGATGTGGAATTTGTAACTCATCTTTATTAACTGTTAAGTCATCGTAGTATAAAATATCAATATCAATAACGCGCTCACCCCACTTTTCAAATCGTATTCTTCCAAGTTTTGTTTCTATTGCCAAAATTTGGCTGAGCAGTTCTTCGGCATTAAGGTTAGTTTCTATTTCTACTATTTGATTATAGAAAGAAGGCTGGTCAGTTTTACCCCATGCGGCCGTTTCGTATAATGCTGATTTTCGTTTTATAGTACATACTTTGGAAAGTGCTTGATGTGCATTATAAATATTCGCTTTTTTATCACCCAAATTTGTCCCTAACAACAGATATTTTCCGATCATCATTTAAATACTAAAAATATAATACTCAGTTATTAATAAAGCGTTACAGTAAGTAAATTTGAAGCTTAATTCTTATACATATGAACTTCTTAAAGAATATTTTATCTACTCTCATTGGCCTCTTTATATTTAGCTTCATAGCTATATTTTTAGTTGTAGGCATTGTATCTTCTCTTTCTGAGAGTGAAAAATACGTTTTGGAGGATAATTCAATCCTTCATCTAAAATTAAATAAACCTGTAACAGAACAGGAAATTGATAACCCATTGGAAGAAATTGGAGCGTTTGGTGAAAGCAGCTCTATGGGACTGAATAAGTTAAAAGAAGTTATTAAAAATGCTGCATCAGATAGTAAGATTAAGGGTATCTATCTTGAAGTAGAATATTTTATAGGTGGTATGGCTACTCTTTCGGAAGTTCGCCATGAACTCGTGGAATTTAAAAAGTCGGGTAAGTTTATATACTCTTATGCAGAATACTACACTGAAGGTGCCTATTACTTAGCTAGTGTGGCTGATAAAATTTATTTAAACCCTGCAGGACAATTGGAATTGAACGGGCTAAGTGCTAATGTAACTTTTTACAAGGGCATGTTTGATAAATTCGGGATTGAGCCTCAAGTTTTTAGAGTAGGGGAGTATAAGAGTGCCGTTGAACCTTTTATCAGAAAGGACTTAAGTCCAGAAAATGAGCTGCAACTTACAGAGTTGTTAGATGGACTAAATAATAAGATGCTGGCCGATATATCAGAGTCCAGGGGCATAGAGCTTCCACAGCTAAAGGAAATGTCCGCAAAGATGACAGTGCGGGAAGCTATCGATGCTGTTGAGCAAAAATTAATAGATGAAATCATTTATGAGGATGAACTCTTGGCTAATTTGAGTAGCGCAGCTGAAGTTGATGAACCAGAACTAGTTTCATACAAGAATTACAAAACCACATTTAGTAACTATAAAAACACCACGAATAAGATTGCAGTGATCGTAGCAGAGGGAGATATTGTAATGGGTAAAGGTGATGAGAATACTGTGGGGTCAGACAAATTTGCTAAGCTTATCCGTGAGGCAAGAAAGGATAAATCGGTAAAAGCCATTGTAATGCGAGTAAATTCACTTGGGGGTGCATTTTTAGCATCTGATGTTATGTGGCGTGAAATAGAACTGGCTAAGAAAGAAAAGCCTGTTATTGCTTCTATGGGAGATTATGCGACCTCAGGTGGTTATTATCTGGCGATGCCTTGTGACACCATTGTTGCGCAGCCCAATACTATTACGGGTTCGATAGGTATTTTTGGTATGCTTTTTAATTTTTCAGGATTGCTTGAAGATCGAATCGGCATCACGCATGATGAAGTAGCAACGGGTGAATACTCAGGGATTTTAACAGTGACGAGATCATTAACAGATGCAGAGAAGTCTATCTTTCAAAAAAGTTTGGAGCAAAATTATGATACTTTCGTTTCCAAGGCCGCGGAGGGAAGAGGCATGTCTGTAGAAGATATTAAAAAAGTTGCCTCAGGAAGGGTTTGGACAGGTGTACAAGCAAAAGAGAATGGTTTGATAGACTTGCTCGGAACGTATGACGATGCCATTCAAATTGCTGCTGAAAAGGCAGGTATTACAGATGATTATAAACTTAAATATTATCCGGAATCTAAGCCTTTCTTTGAAAAACTGATTCAAGATTTAGAAGGTCAGGCAAAAACCAGCATGGTAAAATCTGAAGTTGGAGAGCTGTATCCATACATTAAATCAATTGAAAAAATAAAGCATTTTGAAGGTGCTCAGGCAAGGTTTCCAATTGAGATGGAAATAAATTAAAACTTTCCTCCATCAATTGAATATAATCCTTTTATTTTGACCTTATGGAAATTAGAAACAACTGGACAAGAGAAGAAATTGAAGAGATATATAATTCTCCAATACTAGATTTAATATATAAAGCAGCAACTGTACACAGAGAAAATAATGATGCACAGGAAGTGCAGGTGTGTACCCTTTTATCAGTGAAAACTGGCGGCTGCCCAGAGGATTGCGCATATTGCCCACAGGCTGCAAGATATCATACCGATGTTAAGGTACATAAATTGCTACCTACCGAAGAGGTATTAGCTAAAGCGAAAGAAGCAAAGGATTCCGGCAGCACTCGTTTTTGTATGGGCGCAGCATGGAGAGAGGTGCGTGATAATAAAGACTTCGATAGAGTGTTGGATATGGTGAAAGGCGTTAACTCTATGGGTATGGAAGTTTGCTGTACTTTAGGAATGTTAACGGAGGAGCAGGCTTTAAAATTGAAAGATGCTGGGCTGTATGCTTATAATCATAATTTGGATACCAGCGAGGAGCACTATGAGGAAATAATATCTACTAGAACGTATGATGATCGTTTGGACACTTTGGAGAACGTTAGAAATGCAAAGATTTCTGTGTGTTCAGGCGGTATAATAGGTCTTGGAGAAAGTGAGGGCGATAGGATAGGAATGCTTCACACACTGGCAACATTACCGGAGCATCCAGAGTCAGTGCCTGTAAATGCTTTGGTGCCAGTAGAGGGCACGCCATTAGAAGAACAACCAAGAGTATCTGTTTGGGAGATGATCAGAATGATTGCCACGGCAAGAATTATTATGCCTAAGGCAATGGTTCGCTTGTCAGCGGGTAGAGTAAGAATGAATATGGAAGAACAGGCTTTATGCTTTATGGCAGGAGCCAATTCAATATTTGCGGGCGACAAGTTGCTTACGACACCAAATCCGGATACCGTTGTGGATAAGGAGATGTTCCAAACACTTAACTTGAAGCCAAGAAAGGCCTTTAAAGGAGAGGCTTCAGTGAAGTTTGAACAAATACCAGGTGTATAGTCCTTAATTAAGATATCATAAAAAAAAAGCCCCATTTGGGGCTTTTTTTATGCGTTAGCTTCTTTATTACTGTGTCTCTTTCGTTCGTTTTCGTCAAGATAAATCTTACGCATACGAATTGATTTTGGCGTTATTTCCAGGTATTCATCCTTCTGGATGTATTCCATAGCTTCTTCTAATGAGAATTTCTTTGCAGGGGCAATTTTAGCATTGTTATCAGACCCTGATGCTCTCATATTTGTTAGCTTCTTTCCTTTCTGAATATTTACAACCAGATCATTATCTCTAGAATGTTCTCCAATTACTTGTCCTGTGTATAAATCTTCTCCCGGATCAACAAAGAATACACCTCTGTCTTGAAGTTTGTCAATTGAGTATGCTGTGCCCGGTCCAGATTCCATAGAAATCAAGGATCCATTAATTCTACCAGGTATGTTGCCTTTATATGGTGCGTACTCTTTAAAACGGTGCGTCATAATTGCTTCGCCACCAGAAGCTGTTAATACGTTGTTTCTCAAACCAATCAATCCTCTTGCTGGAATGTCAAACTCCAAATGTTGTAAATCACCTTTAGGCTCCATGATAGTCATTTCGCCTTTTTTGGCACTCACTAACTCAATTACTTTACCGGCAAATTCTTCAGGAACATCAACAACAAGATGTTCTATGGGCTCATGACGAACACCATCAATTTCTTTGAATAATACTTGTGGCTGGCCAACTTGTAACTCATAGCCCTCTCTTCTCATTGTTTCGATTAAAACAGACAAGTGAAGAATTCCTCTACCAAATACATTGAATTTATCTTCAGAACCAGTCGTTTGTACTCTTAGAGCCAGGTTTTTCTCAGTCTCTTTGAACAACCTGTCTCTTAAGTGTCTTGAAGTTACAAACTTGCCTTCCTTACCAAAGAATGGTGAGTTGTTGATAGTAAAAAGCATACTCATAGTAGGCTCATCAATAGCAATTCTTGGCAATGGTTCAGGTTTTTCATAGTCAGTAACGGTATCTCCAAGCTCAAAGTCTTCAATTCCTACTAACGCACATATATCGCCTGATCCAACTTCAGTAACTCTCTTTTTACCTAAACCTTCAAAAACGTGTACTTCCTTAATTTTTATCTTTTTTACAGAACCATCTTTTTTACAGATACCAAGGTTAGCACCCTCTTTTATAGTTCCCTGAGCCACTCTACCAATAGCTATTCTACCAACGAAGGATGAAAAGTCGAGAGAAGTAATTCGCATTTGAGGAACACCTTCTTTAGAAGGAGCCGGAGGTATATGCTCTATAATACCATCCAATAGTTCAAAGATATTATCCGTTGGTTTTTTCCAGTCAGAGCTCATCCAACCATGTTTTGAAGAACCGTAGAAGGTTGGGAAGTCAAGCTGATCTTCTGTAGCATCCAGGTTAAACATCAAATCAAAAACCTGCTCATGTACTTCATCAGGTCTGCAGTTTTCTTTGTCAACTTTGTTAACAACTACTATTGGTTTTAAGCCTAGTGCTAGTGCTTTGCTCAGCACAAAACGTGTTTGTGGCATTGGTCCCTCAAATGCATCTACCAATAGTAATACACCATCGGCCATTTTAAGAACCCTTTCCACTTCACCACCAAAATCGGAGTGACCAGGGGTGTCAATAATATTTATTTTCACATCCTTATATCTTACAGATACGTTTTTGGATGTAATTGTAATACCTCTTTCTTTTTCAAGATCACCATCATCAAGAATCAAATCATCAGTTTCCTGATTTTCTCTAAGAATTTTAGAGGCGTGGATGATTTTGTCAACTAGTGTAGTTTTGCCATGATCTACGTGGGCAATTATAGCTACATTTCGAATATTTTGCATGCTTTGAAATTAAGCTGCAAAGCTAGATAAATTACATAAGACAAGAACTGGGTTCACGTAATATATTTTTAATCACGCAAACCCAGTTTGAATGTAAGGTTTTATCCGAAAAGTGCAATTTTTGTTGCACTTTTTTTATAATTGGAGCAAAAAGAACCTGTTCTGCATGTGCGGGGAACAACAGAAAAAAGTGGAGAAAGTAATATTTGCTTAGAAAGAAGCGTCTTCTTTCACAATTCCACTCAAAGGTTCATTGGTAGATTGAACACTTTGTTCTTTTTTCTCAAATTGAGTTTTTTCGATAGTGATAAAAGCAAACGATCCTAAGATTGCAACAATCACTGCGGTAATTAATATTTTAGATTTCATAGTGGTAAAATTTATATTTTAAAATGTGCCGTCATCTTTTGTTACACCTTCTGTTTTTTTGCTGTTAAGGTCATCGGAAGGGTTAATTTCCTCTTCTGAGCAAGAATAAAGGGTACCAGTCAACATTAACACGGCAAGTAATTTCAGTAATGATTTTTTCATGATTTTTAGTCTTTAATTTTAGTTGGTTTATAGTTCATTTTAGTTAATTGAGAATTTCACTCAATATGGATTTAATGAATACATTAATTATATTCACGTTCCCTCCACCTCAACAAGTGGGCCTTAGGAATAATAAATGATAATATGAATCATCACATCCTTGTAATAGTTGGTTAGTCAAATTTGGAATATTAAAAGATACAATGCTGGTTAATTATGGCTAGAAGCTTACAGGTGTTTGATATTATTTCTAAAAGATTATTCTTAGTTCTGTTATTATTTGTGCCTACATGCCTTTTTTCTAATAATAAAGCCGATTCATTATTAAATAAATTGAATACCGTACCGGTGAATGAGCAGCCGTCTATTTTGATGGACTTGTTTGTATCTAAGCTGGACAATTTAGATAGCGCACTATTAATAGCCAATAGAGCTAGTGATCTCGCCAAAAAATTAGGTGATAGTTTAAATTACGTAAGGGCAGAATATGCCATCGCATATGTAAATAAAAATGCCGGAAATTTTCAAGAGGCACTTATTCATTATCAAGCTGCCCTTAAATCTGCGCGGATAAATGGTATTAGGGATAGAGAAAAAGCTTCATTGAATGGTTTGGCACTAACTTATTATTCAATTTCTAAATTTGATTTAGCTCTGCGATATCATTTTGAATCTTTGAAACTACGTGAAGAGGAAGGAGATAAGGAAGCTATTGCGATCGCTTGTAATAATATAGGTCTGGTCTACTATCAGCTCAATGACTATAATAAGGCTTTGATTTATTTTGAAAGATCTAAACAAATAGAAGAAGAGGAGGAATTTAGTAGTGTGTATGGTACTTACACTAATATGGGTTTAACCTATATAGGCTTAGGTAGATACCAGGATGCACTTTCCTATTTCAATAGAACCATAGAGAATTGCAGCGAACAATGTTCGGAGTTGATTTTAGTGGAAGCCTACTTGGGAAAGGGTATTTGTCTACAGTATTTCAAAGACATCGAAAAAGCAAAGACTAGCTATCTAACGGCCCTTCAAATAGCAAGAAAAAATGACTTTAGAATAAAGAGGGCTTCTATATACAATAATTTAGCTACCATTTATATTGATATGGAAGAATTCTCAAAGGCTACCGACTACTTGGATTCAAGCCATAATATTGCTGTTGAGGCTAGAACACCCAGAATGGTTCAGAATAATTATAGAGAATACGCTAAAATATCTTTTGCGCAAAAAAAATATAAAGAAGCCTATCAATACCAAGTCCTGTATGATTCAGTAAGCAATGAAATTCTCAATGAAGTAATAGCTAAGAACCTTTTGCAAATTCAGGTGGATTTTGAAGAGCGTGAAAATCTTGAAATTATAGAGCTTCAAAATAAAGAGATCAACAGACGTACAACATTATTGTTTTTGGCAGTGGTTATTTCTGTTCTTACTGCCTTGGTTGTAATACTTCTTTACAGGAATAACAATGTACGTAAAAGGGTAAATAGAAGATTAAGAAAGGCTAATGACACTATCGAGGAGCAGAATAGAAAACTGGTTGACCTTAATTCTGAACTTGAAGAACGTGTAAAAGAACGAACGGAAGAATTGCGCGCATCAAATGCTGCCCTAATCAAGTCTAACCACGAGCTAGACAACTTCATATACAAAACATCGCATGACATTCGGGGACCATTAGCCACGCTACAAGGTATATGCAATATTGCCTTAATGGATATTAAGGATACCATGTCTGTTGACTATTTTCAGAAGCTGAGTAAAACGGCTTCAAAACTCAATAGAATATTGTCTAAATTATTGATTGTCAATCAGATAAATAACTCACTACCCACAAAGGAAGACTTTGATTTCAGTCAGTTAGTTATTGATATTGTAGATGAGAACAAGATTGGCTACATCAAGAAAGAAATAAATGTATTAATAAAGGGCGAAGAGCATTTACATGTTACCAGTGATCCTGAGTTACTGAAAATTATTGTTTCGAATATCATTAACAATGCATTTAAATTCCATGATCCTTCAGAAAAGGTGTCGAGTTTTATTGAAATATCATTCATAAAAAATGATAATCAATTGGTTTTTGAGGTGGTTGATAATGGTCTGGGAATTAACGATTCTATATCGGACCAGATTTTCGATATTTTTTCAAAAACATCTGAAATACAAGACTCAGCTGGCATGGGACTCTACCTAGTAAAGCTAGCTGTTGATAAACTGGAAGGTGAGATTGAAGTTACAAAAACCGAACAAAGTCATACAAAATTTAGAATGACCATTTCACTTATATAATTGAGGTTGGTATTATAAGGGTTTTTTGATATCTTTCTACAATATGTCAAGCTCTTTCAATGAGAAAATTAGGCTTATTTCTCTTCATTGTATTTACTTTTTCCATTCATTCTAATGGGCAAAACGAGCAGTTAAAACAAAAAATTGATTCACTAAATCAGCGTACAATTAACTTATGGCTTAATTACCCAGATAGTGCAATAAACTATGCCTACGAAGCTTATAGGTTATCTAAACTTACAGACGATCAAGAGTTAATATGTATTTCATTAAGACTTATTGGAGGTGCCTACTATTATTTAGGTGATTATGATTCTGTTATAGTTTATAATGACAAAGCACTCAAAATAGCTAAGGAAATTGAGAATCAGGAATTGGTGAATAATGCCTTAAACAACTTAGGGTTAGCCAATTATAGCTTGGGATCCTATCAGAATGCGTTAGAATATCTATTAAGGTCTTTGAGTTTGAAACGGGCTATTGGACAAGAATATGGCTTAGGTACTACTTTAAATAATATTGGCCTTGTCTACGAGCGGTTGAAGGATTACAAAAAGGCTCGTGCGTATTTTTTGGAAGCACTTGAGGTAGCGGAAAGTCAAAATGACAAAGATCTAATCTTGTATTCCCAAAACAACACTGCAAATACTTACCTGCGTGAAAATAATCTACCCAGAGCTGAGCACTATTTTCAATTGTCGCTGGCTGTTGATGTTGATAATAAGTACTGGAAATCCGTTACGTATGCCGGGCTGGGCCAGATATATCAGCGGAAATCAGATTATGAGAAGGCAAATGGCTATTTAAGTAAATCAGCTGAATTGCGTAGCACGATAGGTGACAAAAGAGGAATTTCAGAAATACTTTATTTACAGAGTAAACAGGCATTATATAAGCACAATTACGATAGTGCTATTGAGCTATTGAATCAAAGTCAGAGTATCGCTATTGAAATTGGAGCTAAAGACAGAATGTTCGATAATCTGGAACAGTATGTAGAAATCTATTCTGAGATCAATGATAAATCAAAGGCATTTGAATATCAGACTAAACTATTACAGTTGCGTGATACATTGTTTAATGAAAACTTGGCCAGGAATCTTGCTTCTATTCAATTAGAAATTCAAGATGAAGAAAATCAACAACTATTGGCAAAAAAGGACAAGCAATTAACCGCTAACAAACGGTTTGTTATGGTGCTCATAGCAGTTATTATTCTTATTGTTTTGCTGGTTGTTGTAGTCTATAATCAGCTTAGAATTAATAGAAAGAAAAATGCAACTCTGAAGATTAGAAACATAGAAATTTCAGTGCAGAATGAAGAAATTGAAGCCCAGAAAGAATCTCTTGAAGAAAAAAATAGTGCGTTGGAAAGGGCGCAGGCATTGATTAAAGCCCAGAATGAAAAATTGGAAGAATACAACAAACGGCTAAAGTCATCTGTGGAAGAAAAGTCAGATCTCTTGAAGGAAAAGAATGATCAGCTGATGCTGGCAAATATTGAGTTGGATAATTTTATTTATAAATCATCTCACGACATTAAGGGGCCTTTAGCCACGCTATTAGGAATGTGCCATGTGGCACTTCTCGACATAAAGGAGAAAAAGGCTTCTGAGTATTTTCAGAAATTGTACAGTTCGGCTTTAGACCTAAATGCAATACTAACCCGACTCAAAACGATTAGTGAAATATCTAACTTGGAATTGAATCTAGATGAGATACACATCAAGAAAATTATTTCAGAGTGCATTAAACAGAATAAAAAGATAGAAGGCGATGAAAGCATTAATGTGAAGCTGGATATTAAGCTGGATAAACCAATGGTGTCTGACAGTGCTTTGATGGATTTAATCTTTTTTAATCTCATTCAAAGCATTCTAAAAATGAGGGGTGATACTAACCTGGAGAAGGCCATTGATATATTAATTGATAGTGATGATAGTAATATCATCATTGACGTTGTTGATGAAGGCAGTGCTAGCGTTAAGAGTGAATTAGGTGATGTTTTTGAGCTTTTCAAAAAATCTGCGCTGCAACACAGAACACTTGGTTTAGGCTTATATATTGTAAAACAATCGATATTAAAACTGGGTGGTAATATTGCTCTCCTTGATGATAAAAACCATACCCATTTTAAAATAACCTTACCATTAACATAACCTGTTCAATTACCTTCAATCTTCTATCTTTGTGCCCTGAAAGATAGAGCTAAATGAAGAATAAAGATTTCAAAAGATATACTGTAACAGCGGCACTTCCATACGCTAATGGTCCCGTTCATATTGGTCACTTGGCGGGCGTTTATGTACCATCAGATATTTATGTCAGGTATCTACGAAGCAAGGGAGAAGATGTGGCATTTGTTTGTGGTTCGGATGAACACGGTGTAGCCATAACTTTAAGGGCTAAAAAAGATGGAATTACACCACAGCAAGTAGTTGACAAGTATCATCACATGATTAAAGAGTCTTTTGAAAAATTTGGTATTGACTTCGATATCTATTCAAGAACTTCATCTAAAACACATCATGAAACATCATCGGCTATCTTTAAAAAGATGTTCGACAATGGGGTATTCGAAGAGCAAACCTCCTCGCAATATTATGATGAAGAAAATCAACAGTTTTTAGCTGACAGATATATTATTGGTACTTGCCCTAATTGTAAAAATGAGAACGCTTATGGCGATCAGTGCGAGAAATGCGGATCTTCTTTAAGTCCATCAGAATTAATTAACCCGCGCTCTGCTTTAAGTGGGGCTGCACCTGTTAAGAAGGATACAAAGCATTGGTACTTGCCAATGAATAAATACGAAAGCTGGCTTAAAGAATGGATTCTCGAAGATCACAAAGAGTGGAAATCAAACGTATATGGTCAATGTAAATCTTGGTTAGACAATGGATTGATGCCAAGAGCTATGACGCGCGATTTGGATTGGGGCGTGAAGGTTCCTGTGGAAGGAGCAGAAGGTAAGGTCTTATATGTATGGTTTGATGCGCCAATAGGATATATATCAGCAACTAAAGAGTGGGCGAAAGCAAAAGGCAAAGATTGGGAGCCATACTGGAAGAGTAATGATACCAAATTGGTACACTTTATTGGTAAGGATAATATTGTATTTCACTGCATTATCTTCCCCACAATTTTGAAGGCTGATGGAGACTTTATTCTACCTGATAATGTTCCGGCCAATGAATTTTTGAATTTGGAGGGTAATAAAATAAGCACCTCAAAAAATTGGGCTGTTTGGCTGCACGAATATTTAGAAGAATTTCCGGGTAAAGAAGATGTGCTGCGCTATGCATTATGCTCAAATGCTCCTGAAACTAAGGATAATGACTTTACATGGAAGGATTTTCAGGCAAGAAATAATAATGAACTAGTTGCGATACTCGGTAACTTCATTAATAGGGCTCTGGTTCTTACTCATAAATACTATAACGGTAAAATTCCTGAATGTGGAAAGCTGTTTGATATAGATGAAAATGTATTACAAGTATTAAAAGAAGCTCCTCAAAAGATTGAAAAGTCGATTAAAAATTTCCGATTCAGAGAAGCTATGGCTGAATTTATTGATGTAGCCAGAACGGGCAATAAATATTTGGCTGATACTGAACCTTGGAAACTGATAAAAGAAGATGAAGAGCGGGTAAAAACAATTATGAATATTGCGCTTCAGGTTGTAGCCAACCTTACCATAATTGGAGAGCCTTTTCTACCAAAATCCATGTTGAAACTTGGCAATATGCTAAACTTGGAGACACTTAAGTGGAATGAGGCTGGGAAAGCTGATATTTTAAAAAATGGTCATGAAATAAATAAGGCAGAGTTATTATTTGAAAAGATTGAGGACCAAGTGGTAGAGCAGCAAATACAAAAATTAGAAAACACTAAAAAACAAAACGAGATGGAAAATGCTCCGGCAAATCCTGCTAAAGAAGAAATAGTATTCGATGATTTTATGAAAATGGATCTGCGAGTAGGTACAATACTTGAAGCGGAATCTGTACCAAAATCTAAGAAACTATTAAAACTCAAAGTAGATACGGGCTTGGATAAACGAACAGTATTGAGCGGTATAGCGCAGCATTTTAGTCCTGAAGAGGTGGTTGGCAAGCAAGTGACAATTCTAATTAACCTTGCGCCACGCAAGATCATGGGAGAGGAGTCTCAGGGAATGATTCTGATGGCAGAAGATAAAGATGGTAAATTACAGTTTATGGAGCCATCAGGAAAAGTTGCGCCCGGCTCTCAGATTAGTTAGTCGTTAAACTGTGTCATTGTGCGCGCTAAACCAGCTGTACTGAAAGAGAGAATCATATCATTAGCCTTGTCGATATATTGTGGCAAGGCTTTAAACTCTTCATTTTTAAAGTTGCTTAGCACATAATCCACCTGATGACCTTTATGGAAATTATTGCCGATGCCAAACTTCAGGCGGGCGTAATCTTGTCCACCAGTTAAATCTTCAATATTCTTTAAGCCGTTATGTCCTGCAGAGCTGCCTTTACCTCGCATTCTCAGACTGCCAAAAGGTAGTGCAATATCATCTACAATCACCAAAATATTTTCTTTCGAAATCTTTAGCTCATTCATCCAATAGTTAACGGCTTTGCCACTTAGGTTCATGTAGGTTGTTGGCTTAATCAAGTGCAGCTGCCGTCCTTTATGCTTTATTAAACACGTGCTGGCGTAGCGTTCTGTTTTAAACGATTCATCATGGTCATCAGCCAACTTATCGAGTACTAAAAAGCCAATATTATGCCTTGTTAGCTCATACTCTGCACCAATATTTCCCAGTCCGACAATTAAATATTTCATAGTAGTAAAATAAAAAAATCCTGCCTTGAATTATCAAGGCAGGATTCTAAATTTTCTAAAAAGTAAGGATTATGATTCGCTTCCCTCTTCTGCTGGAGCTTCTCCTCCTTCAGCTGCAGGAGCCTCAGCACCTTCTGCACCTTCTTCAACTCCTTCTTCTTCCTCTTCATCGTCAGTCTTACCTCTAAGAGCTCTAGGTATTTCAACCACAGCTACAGAGGCAATTTTTGAATCTAAGATTTCGAAGTTGTTTTCTTCGATCTCACCTACTTTAAGTGCTCTACCAAAATCAAGTTTAGATAGATCAACTGTAATAAATTCAGGTAAGTCTTTTGGAAGTGCTTTAACTGCCAAATGTCTTCTTTTCTTAATTAACGTACCACCTTTTGCTACTCCTGGAGAGTTACCTTCGAAGTGAACAGGGATGTTCATTTTGATAGTTTTTCCAGCAAACATTTGCAAGAAGTCAACGTGTAAAAGAATTTCACTTACTGGGTGAAATTGTGCGTCTTGAAGGATAGCTTCAAACTCTCTTCCTTCAATGTTCAAATGAACAAAGTGTGCTTGATCTGTGTAAATCAATTCTCTAAAAAGAATTGCAGGCGCATAAAAATGAACTTGCTCTTCTCCACCATAAATTACACATGGTACGTAGCCTTCAGCTCTAAGCCTCTTGGCTTCAGATTTGCCGAGATTTGCTCTGTTATACCCTATAATCTCAACTGTTTTCATAATAGTATATTTAGTTAATAATTACGCTTGAATAAATAATGAGCTGATTGATTCGTGATCATGAATCTTTCTTATTGCTTTTGCAAAAAGATCAGCTATAGTTAATACTTTAATTTTTGATGATTGACCTCTCAATGGAAGTGAATCCGTTATCACCAATTCTTCTAATACAGAATTTTCAATGTTTTCATACGCTTTTCCGGAAAGTACACCATGAGTAACAACGGCTCTCACGGAGGCAGCTCCTTTTTCTTTCAATAGCGCGGCAGCCTTACACATAGTACCACCTGTATCAATCAGGTCGTCTACCATAATAACATCTTTACCTTCAACATCTCCTATCAATCTCATAGATGCTACTTCGTTCGCTCTTTTTCTGTGCTTATCGCACACTACCATCTCCGCATCAAAGAACTTAGCAAATGCTCTGGTTCTTTTTACACCTCCTACGTCAGGAGAAGCAAACATGATATTATCAAGGTTCAGAGATCTTAGGTAAGGTATGAATATCGATGTTCCGTCAAGGTGATCTAGCGGAATATCAAAAAATCCTTGAATTTGGTCAGCATGAAGGTCGCATGTCATAATTCTGTCTGCACCTGCGGCTGTTAAAAGATTTGCCATCAACTTAGCAGCAATGGCAACCCTAGGCTTATCTTTTCTATCTTGTCTGGCATAACCAAAATATGGAACTACCACAGTTACATATTTGGCACTTGCTCTTTTGGCCCCATCAATTAATAGCAACAACTCCATGAAGTTGTCAGCAGGTGGGAAAGTAGATTGAATAATAAATACGTCACAGCCTCTTACAGACTCGGAAAAATAGGGGCACATCTCACCATCACTAAACGTTTGATGAGTCACTTCACCAAGTGGTTTACCGTAAGATTGTGCAATCTTTTCAGCTAAATACTTAGTTGCGTGGCCTGAAAATATTTTTACCGATGACATATCGTATTTTTTATTAAATAAAAAGCGATCCCGAGAACTTTCGGGATCGCCCTTTTAAGTTGCCCGACTAGGGCTCGAACCTAGACTCTTCTGGACCAAAACCAGACGTGTTGCCAGTTACACCATCGGGCATTCTTGCTTCCCCTTTAATTTGGGATTGCAAATGTATACTGAAAAAATTAAAAAGTAAATCCTTGTATAAATATTTTCATTACTAATTAACAATTTTTCTCTACCCATTTTCGGGCATTTACAAAGGCTTCAATCCAAGGCGATACTTCATCTTGTCTATCAGAAGGATAATCAGGCCAATTGTAAGGATATATTGATCTTTCTAAATGAGGCATAATAGCTAAATGTCTGCCATCTTTTGAACAAACTGCAGCGGCTGCGTAATCACTATCATTGGGGTTGCCTGGGTAGCTCTTATAAGAATATGTTGATACTATATTGTATGCATCTTCATTTTGAGGTAATATAAATCTGCCTTCACCATGAGCTAGCCAAACACCGAGTTTGCTATTTGAAAGTGTTTCGAGCATTACAGAGTTGTTTTTAGGAATATCTACATTTATAAAGGCAGACTCGAACTTGCCAGAGCCATTATGATGCATTTTCGGGTGATTGCTTAGTTCAGGGTAGAGTAGACCCAATTCCATCATTAACTGGCAGCCGTTGCACACTCCTAAACTTAATGTGTCTTTTCTGGCATAAAATTTCTCTAAGGCTATTTTAGCTTTTTCATTGTATAAAAAGGCACCGGCCCAACCTTTGGCAGAACCAAGAACATCTGAGTTGGAGAATCCTCCAACAAAAGCAATCATATTTACATCAGATAAATCTTCTCTACCTGAAATGAGATCAGTCATATGAATGTCTTTTACATCGAAACCAGCCAAATGCATTGCCCAGGCCATTTCTCTATCGCCATTTACTCCTTTTTCGCGGATGATGGCACCTTTTATTCCTGAATTTCCTTTTCTGTTGATATCAATACCAAAATTATTTAAAGTTCCTTTAAAGTTGTTTGGAAACTGGTACGAAAGCGGCTGCACCTTGTAATTTTCAAAGCGTTGATCTGCATGCTTCACACCACTTTGTTTTCTATCGAGCAGATGTGAGGTTTTGTACCATACATCGCGAAGTTCATTAATATCAAAATTCAATTGATCAGCATTTTTTGTAATCTCAAGCTGCCTATTTTCAGTAGTTGAGCCAATTAAATGATACTTAATTCCATCTTTTTTGAGTATATCAATAGCTGCTGATCCTTTTTCAATTTCGATAAGCAAACCTGGTTGTTCGCTAAATAAAATCTTAACTAAATCGCTTTCTTCAATTTCATTTAAATTGATATCTAGACCGCCTTTTACATTTGCAAAAGTCATTTCAAGTAATGCAGTCAGCATTCCTCCTGCAGAAATATCATGACCTGACAGAATCTGGCCTTGTGTAATTAATGTTTGAATCGATTGAAAACACTTAGAAAAATAGTCTGCACTTTCAATTCTCGGTGATTTTGAGCCTAACTTGTTTCTTGTTTGCGCGAAAGAACTTCCACCTAATTCAAATGAGCTCCCAGAAAGATCAATATAAAGCAATTCTGATCCCGCTGTTTTTTTAAGGTTGGGGCTGATGGTTTTGGTTATATCACTTACCTCTGCTACTGTGCTGATAATAACCGTGCCTGGTGAATATATAGTTTTACCATCAGGGTATTTTTGCGTCATTGAAAGTGAATCCTTACCTGTAGGAATATTAATTCCTAATGCTATCGCAAATTCACTAACACTTTTCACGGCTTCATAAAGTCGTGCATTTTCACCTTCATTTTTTGCTGGCCACATCCAGTTGGCGCTTAGCGAGACACCTTTTAACCCATGAGATAGGGGAGCCCAAACCAGGTTGGTTAAAGACTCAGCGATAGAAAGCTGTGAGCCCGCTTTTGGGTCTACCAAAGCAGAAATTGGTGCGTGCCCCATGGAGGTGGCTACACCTTTTCTTCCTTTGTAATCAATGGCCATTACAGCCACATTATTTAGTGGCAATTGAATGGCACCCGTAGTTTGTTGCGTGGCTACTTTTCCTGTTACAGAGCGGTCTACTTTGTTAGTTAACCAATCTTTACATGCCACAGCTTCAAGCTGAAGTACTTCTTTAATGTATGTTGGAATGTCACTTATGCTGTATTCAACGTCACTAAATCCTGAATTCTGAGATTTATCTTCAAGAATAGTTTTAGGTGAAGAGCCAAACATATGCGACAACTCCCAATCAATGGCATTTTTGCCGGTTTCTTTATTTTCAAACTTAAAGTGATGATCGCCAGTAACTTCACCTACATCATACATGGGTGAGCGTTCTCTGTCGGCCACTTCTCTTAAAGTGGCTATATCTTTTTTCTTCATCACAAGGCCCATACGCTCTTGTGATTCATTACCTGCAATTTCCTTGTCGGATAAAGTAGGATCACCTACTGGTAATTTTTTAATGTCTATCGAACCACCTGTTTCTTCAACAAGCTCAGAAAGGCAATTTAAGTGGCCACCTGCACCATGATCGTGGATGGAAACAATCGGATTCACATCACTTTCCTGCATAGCCCTAATTGCGTTCATGGCTCTTTTTTGCATTTCAGGATTAGATCTCTGGATGGCATTTAACTCGATACTATTGCCAAACTCGCCAGTTGCCACTGATGACACAGCACCACCGCCCATTCCAATGCGATAATTATCTCCACCAAGTATTACTATTCTATCGCCTTTTTCAGGGGTATCTTTTTTAGCATCTTTTTCTTTTCCAAAGCCTATACCACCAGCCTGCATAATTACCTTATCATAGCCATACTCTTTGCCATTCTCAGAATGCTCAAACGTTAATACACTACCACAGATTAATGGCTGACCGAATTTATTTCCAAAATCAGAAGCTCCATCAGAAGCTTTGATAAGAATATCCATCGGAGTTTGATACAACCACTTTCTTTCTGGCATACCTTTCTCCCAATTTCTTCCTTCTTCTAATCTGGAATACGAAGTCATATAAACTGCAGTGCCTGCTAAAGGCAAACTACCCTTGCCACCCGCTAGTCTATCTCTTATTTCCCCACCCGACCCAGTGGCAGCACCATTAAATGGCTCAACAGTAGTAGGGAAGTTATGTGTTTCAGCTTTTAAGCTGATGACAGTGTCAATTTCTTTGGTTTCGAAAAAATCGGCTTTGTTTTGAGTTTTAGGAGCGAATTGCTCAGCTTTTGGTCCTTTTACAAAAGCAACATTATCCTTATAGGCCGATACTATATAATTCGGATGTGTTTCGGACGTTTTCTTGATCCATTTAAATAGAGATAAAGGTTGTTCCTTACCATCAATAATAAATGTGCCGTTGAATATTTTATGTCTGCAATGCTCGGAATTTACCTGAGAGAATCCGAATACTTCAGAGTCTGTTAATTTTCTGCCTAATTGTTCAGCTACTCCATTCAGGTATGTAATCTCCTCTTCGCTCAGTGCCAAACCTTCTTTAAGATTGAATGCAGCTATGTCGTCAATTTCTAAAACAGGTTCTGGTGCTTTGTCTATTGTGAAAATGTTCTGATCCAACTGCTTGTATAATACTTGTAGCATAGGATCGAACTCATCTTCTGAATTGTAAGGGATAAACTCTTCAATTCGTTGGATACCTGAAATACCCATATTCTGGGTAATCTCAACAGCATTAGTACTCCAGGGAGTAACCATCTCCTTTCGGGGACCTACGAACTGGTTATTTAGTGTAGTCTCTTTTAGTGGCTCTGCTTCACCAAAAAGCCAAACTAGCTTACTTAAATCTTCTGCTGAAAAGTCGTTTTTGATTCCTACCGCGTAAACTGTGTGATTGCGATTGCGGAAAAATTTAATCATGAAATTGCGGGTTTCGATAGCTGAATTTTTACACCCGCAAAAGTAGTTTTTTTCTAGCTAAAAATACTTCTTATAATTTTCTTCATTTTGCCAAAATTCATGACACTTGGCAATTTGTTCATCCCTGAAGTCTTCATCCTTTTTTAAATCTTTCCATTCTCCCATCTCAAGGCGCTCGCAAAGTTTAAAAAATCTATCGCCCTGGCCATTTCTTTTGTCCTGAACCATCGCACTTAATAGGGGGCGACCCGCTTCGTGCTCATCTTCAGATATTTCATCTAAAATCTCTCCGAGAAGCTGTTTTTCATGTTTAATATCCATGTTCAGCCCAAGCTCAGTTTGGTTTATTAGTCTTCTGTAAGGTATTGGTGAATCACCTTTTTTTGCTAAAAAAATTAAATGATTTCTTACTCTGCTATTCACGTTTAAAAAGTGTTAATGGATTAAGGTGGAAAACTAACGATTTTGATCTAAAAATGCAGCCGTATGGTCAATAAGGTTATTATGGCCGCAATCTAACACTTTTGTTTCCTGTGTTTTTAGTTTGGAGGTTAATTTCTTCATACCCTCTTTTGTTATGATCTTATCATACGCGCCTAAGTACATGGTAAAACCAATATTATTTTCATTTATGAGTTGAGCGATCTTTTTGAGATCGAATGTTAAATCCTTAAACACTACCCAGGAGTAATATACTCTGCGCCTTTTTTTTATCGAATTCATTTGGCTGGCGGCAAATTTGGATATTCCTTTATCTAACAAACCCATTTTTTTTATTAAATCGAGAATGTTAAAAAACCGATTTGGTTTTACAATCATACTCTTGAAATAGGTTTGGAAGGCAACAGGGTAGGTAGCCAAATTATACCAAATCTGTGTTTGAATGCCATCAGGAGCCAGCATCATCATTTCATTTACTCGTTTAGGAAACTGTTCAAGTGTGGCAAGAGCAAATTTACCACCAAGGCTAAAAGCAAGTATTGAGAAGTTATCAATATCTAACTCTTTTAAAAAAGTAGCTAAAAGTTTATTCCAATACTTCTTGGTAAGCTTTCTATCAGGTGTGCCCCAATGGCTTTTGCCGTGGTAAAAAAGGTCAAAGCTAATTATTGTGTATTCTTTTTTTAAAACCTCACAAATTGGCTTGAAGCATTCACCCGTTAAGCCAAAACCATGAAATGCCAACATATATTTAGCGCCATTGCCATAACGGTAATAATGTAAAACATGATTGTCAATCTTAAATATATGCCCAGCCATAGTATGCTAATATAGCTTTAATGAACTGTGAAATAAATTTTTTTAGAATATCAGTAACCTTCAAAAATTTTATTCGTAGAAACTCAGGAAACTTTGGGGATAATTATAGTTTCCATAGTTTTGCAGGCGTGAGGAGAAAACAATGAATATAGAAGAAAAAATTATTGCAGGGGCAGCAGAGTTATTCCATAAATATGGAATTAGGAGTGTATCAATGGATGACATTGCCAGACACTTATCAATTTCAAAGAAAACGATCTATCAATATTATAAAGATAAGAATGAGATTGTATCACTTTCTTTGAAACTGCATATGGATATGAATAAGCAGGAGTATGACGAGGTTTTTAAGGAAAGTGAAAATGCTCTGGAGGAATTATCAAAAGTTTCTAAGTGCATGCGAAAGGACTTTAAAGATATGAATCCTTCCCTGCTGTTTGATTTACAGAAGTATCATCCAAAGGCATGGGAGATGTGGACAAAATTTAAAAATGAGTACATAAAAAATCAGGTTCAGACTAATTTGGAGCGCGGTGTAAAGGAAGGGTATTACAGAAAAGAGATTAATCCAGAGGCACTGGCCAGATTGAGAGTTGAGGAAGTCCAATTAGCTTTTGATGAGACCGTTTACCCAAAAGATCAGTTCAACTTCAAAGAATTACAGTTACTATTTTTTGATCACTTTGTTCATGGAATTGTAACGCCCAAGGGAAAAGAACTCTACGATAAATATTTACAACAAGCACTAAAAGCAGAAAATTAATAATGAGACAGTTACTATTAATAGTATTTCTTTTTGTTTCTGTAGCTCAAGGACGGGCTCAGGATAATGGGTATACCTTGCAGGAATGCATTGATTATGCTCTAACGAATAATCAAAATGCCAAGAACGCAGAGTTTGAGAAGGATATAGCCGATGCGCAAGTTAGAGAAACTGTGGCGCGTGGTTTACCACAAGTGAATATTAACTCTGGATTGAATTATAACTACGAATTACAGAAGTCATTATTACCGGCAACAATATTTGACCCTAATGCTAATGAGGGCGATGAGGTTCAGTTTGCCTTTGGTCAGGCTTATGATGGTAATATTGCTTTAAGCGCACGCCAATTACTTTTTGATGGTTCATTTTTCGTGGGTCTGCAGGCTGCTAAAACTTATAAAGAGCTTTCAACAAAGGATCATATAAAGACCCAAATAGATGTTATTGAAGCTGTATCAAAAGCCTACTATAATGTGCTTGTGAATGAGGAGCGCTATGAATTACTTGAAGTTAACCTTGGAAGACTTGATACACTATTAACAGAAACACAAGCCATGTACGAAAGTGGCTTTGCTGAAAAGATTGATGTGAGCAGAATAAAAGTTCAGCATAACAACCTTAAAGTACAGATTGACAATACAAAACAACTTCTTGATCTAAGCAGAGATTTATTGAAGTTTCAGATGGGTATGAAATTGACTGAACAAATAACCTTGTCTGATAAGCTTGAAGAGGTTGAATTCACAGTGATTGATAAAACTGAATTTGATTATAATAATCGAATTGAATACTCACAATTACAAACCAATTTAGCCCTGGTTAACCTGGATATGAAGAATAACCGTGTTCAATATCTACCAGCACTTTACGCAAATTTCTCTTATGGCTATAATACGCAAACAGGTGAGTCAAACGAATTATTTGATGGCGACAGGTGGCTTAATTTTGGAACACTGGGTGTGACTTTAAGTATGCCAATATTTGATGGGTTTTTGAAAAGTAATAGAATCCAAAAAAATAGAATTCAGGCCAAACAAATTGAACAGTCATTTGATATGCTGGAAAACTCGATTGATCTGGAGATTCGTCAGGCTAAAATCAAACTTGAAACAGCCATTGATAACATGGTTGCTCAGAAAGAAAATACTGAATTAGCAGAAGAGATTTATGATGTAGCTAAAATAAAGTATCAGGAAGGTGTAGGTTCTAATATAGAAGTTACCAATGCTGATGCGGACTATAAAGAAGCTCAAACCAATTATTACGATGCCTTGTATTCTGCTTTGGTAGCCAAAGTGGAATTAGAAAAGGCTTACGGACAACTTAACAAATGAAAAACTACCCTAGACATACAACAACTATGAAATTTCAATTACCAATTTTAATATTATTTGCTGCGCTATTTGCTGCATGTGGTGGTGGCGATGAATCTGTTCAGGCTATTGTAGCATCAGGAAATATAGAAGATGTAAGAGCTAAAAAGAAGGCTCTTTCTGAACAACAAAAAGAGATAGAAAAGCAAATTGCTGAATTAGATGCTTTTATTGTAGCTAACGATACCAATAAAAAGCTGCCTTTAGTAACTACATTCGAAACTAAACTTGAAGACTTTAATCACTTTATTCAATTACAGGGTGATGTAACTACCAAGCAGAATGTTTTGATATATCCTGAAATGGCAGGAACACTTTTGGCTGTTTATGTTACAGAAGGTGATAAAGTGTCTAAAGGTCAATTATTAGCCAGAATAGATGATGGTGGAATGAGCAGCCAATTGGCACAATTAAAAACTCAACTTTCTTTGGCCAAAACAACCTTTGAAAGGCAAAAAAGACTGTGGGAGCAGAAAATAGGTACGGAGATACAATACCTTCAGGCCAAAGCAAATTACGAGGCACAGCAAAACACTGTTAATCAATTTGAAAGCCAATTGAGCAAGTTTAACATTAGAGCTCCATTTAATGGTGTGATAGACAATGTTATTAAAGATCAGGGTACTGTTGTTGCTCCTGGGCCAGGTTCTGAGATTTTTAGAATTGTAAATCTATCTGATATGTATGTGGAAATATCTGTTCCAGAAACATACATCTCTAGTATTGTTCCCGGTAAAAAGGCCAAAGTTCATTTTCCCGTATTAGGTAAAACCATTGAATCTAAAGTAAGGCAAACCAGTAATTACATAAATCCAAATAACAGATCATTTGTTATCGAGGTACCTGTGCCAGCTATGAACGGATTGGTTAAACCTAACTTAACTGCCAAAGTAGAAATTAACGACTATAATAATCCAAAAGCGATTTTAATACCACAAAGTGTAATATCTGAAAATTCAGATGGAGAGCAATATGCCTATGTTGCTTCGAAACTTAATGGTGAAAGTATCGCCACGGCAAATAAGGTAATTATTCAAACTGGTAAAACTCAGGGAGATATGGTAGAAGTTACTACCGGACTCAATTCAGGAGATAATATCATTAAAGAAGGAGCGAGAAGCGTGAAGGACGGACAGGAGGTTAAAGTAATTAGAAAGTAATTTCATGGAAGACAAAAAAGTAAATAAGGAATTCAAATTATCGTCATGGGCAATTGATAATGCCTCTGTGATATATGTGATGATTGCCATCTTCCTTTTTGTGGGTGTATCGTCCTATTTTGATATGCCAAGGGAAGATTTTCCTGAAGTAAAGGAAACTAAAATTTACATTAGCACGCCATTTCCGGGTAACACTGCTGAAGATATAGAACGTCTAATCACTGATCCTTTAGAGGATAAAGTGAAAAACATCAGTAACGTGGTCGAAATTCTTTCAACATCGCAGGAAGACTATTCTATCATTACTGTGGAGTTCGATGAGGAGATTACTGTTGAAGAGGCCAAACAGAAAGTGAAAGATGAAGTAGACAGTGAGAAGGCTAGTGAAGATTGGCCGCTTTTCAATGGCGCAAAAGTAGAACCCAATGTTTTTGACTTAAGGCTTTCGGAAGAAATGCCTATTATGAACATCAATATTTCTGGTGATTATCCTGTTCAGAAGCTCAAGGAATTTGCGGAATATCTTCAGGAAGAAATAGAGGACTTACCTCAAATTAAAGCTGCAGATATTCGTGGAGCTCAGGAAAAGGAAATAGAAGTAGCGGTTGATATCTATAAAATGATGGCAGCCCAAGTAAGTTTCGATAATATCCTACAAGCAATTAATAATGGTAATATGACCATGTCTGCAGGCAATATTAAGAGTAGCGGACAAAGAAGAACCATTCGAGTTTTAGGTGAAATTGAATCGCCTGAGGAACTTGAGAATTTTGTGGTCAAGCACCAAAATAATAGCCCCGTTTACATCAAAGATATTGCGGATGTTTCATTTACAGAGGAGGACAAAACCACGTTTGCCAGAGAGTACGGTGAGAGTGTTGTGATGCTGGATGTGAAGAAAAGATCTGGTAAGAACATGATTATTGCTGCGGATGCTATTCGTGAAATAATTAAAGATGCTCAGGCAGATGTTTTTCCTCAGGATCTTACAATTACCATTTCTAATGACTCTTCGTCTAAAACATTGAACCAGGTACAGGATCTGGTAAATAATATCATATTCGGTATTATCCTGGTGGTAACTGTTTTAATGTTTTTCTTAGGATTTAGAAATGCCTTGTTCGTTGGGTTTGCCATTCCTATGTCTATGTTCATGTCGTTCACCATTTTATCAGCTTTAGGGTACACGTTAAATACCATGATACTTTTCGGTCTGATTATGGGGCTTGGAATGCTAGTAGATAACGGTATTGTGGTAGTGGAGAATGTATACCGATTAATGGAAGAAGAGGGGCTATCGAGGGTTCAGGCTGCAAAGAAAGGAATTGGTGAAATTGCTTTTCCAATTATCATATCTACTGCTACAACGGTTGCTGCGTTTGTTCCATTAGGAATGTGGCCAGGTATGATGGGAGAGTTTATGATTTTCTTCCCGATTACACTATCAGTAGTACTGGGTTCATCTTTATTCGTAGCAATTTTCATGAACTCAATGTTGGTATCTCAATTTATGGAAGTAGGTAAAAAGGTACTAAGTAAAAAGCAGTTGTGGCGATTGACAGCCATTCTAGGAAGTATCGGTACTCTTATTTTAATATTCGGAGGAGATATGAAGGGACTGGGCACATTAATGCTCTTCAATGTTTTCCTTTTCTGGGTTTATAAATATGTGATCAAAAAATCCGCAGATAGATTCCAACGTAAAACGTTAGTGAAATTTGAAAACTGGTATGAAAGACGCCTTGCCCATGCTGTAAGAGGAAATAATGTGTATTGGTATTCCAGCTTAACGTTCTTATTACTAATTGTGGTATTCATGTTGTTTGGAGCATCGTTAGCAAGCCAAAGAACCAAGGTGGAGTTTTTCCCAGATAATACTCCGAAGCAGATTATTGTTTACATCGAATACCCTCAAGGTACAGCCATCGAAAAAACAAATGAAATAACAAAAGCCATTGAGGATAGAGTGTATTCCATTATCGATGATCCTGAATACAAAGACGATGGCTATAATTTCTTAGTGGAATCTTCAGTTTCTCAGGTGGGTGAAGGTGCTGGTAATCCAATGACTGATGGAGGTTCATCTGCGGAAATGCCACATAGAGCTAAGATCACTACCTCGATGAGAGAATTTAAATTCAGGAGAGGAAAGGATTCTGAAAAGCTCAGACAGAAAATTCAGGAAGGGTTAAAAGGAATTTACCCGGGAGTTTCTATATCAGTAGAGAAAGATCCTGTTGGTCCGCCAGCTGGCTATCCAATTAACATTGAATTAGAGGGTGATGATTATGATGAACTCATCAATACCGCAGAGCGAATGAGAAACTTTATTAACGCAAAGAACATAGCGGGAATAGAAGAACTTAAGATAGATGTGAACAAAGGCAAACCATCGATGCAAGTGGTAGTAGATAGAAAGAAAGCAGGTGAGTTAGGAGTTGCTGTAGGACAAGTGGGGAGCCAATTAAGAAGATCACTTTTTGGTGAGAAGGCAGGTATCTATAAGTTAGATGGTGAAGATTATGATATTAACGTTCGCTTCAACGAAGAAAACAGGTACGATAAAAGCGCCTTGTTTGATCAAAAGATCATTTTCAGAGATCAGGCTAATGGTCAGATCATGGAGGTTCCTGTATCGGCAGTAGCTGAACAAAAGAATACCTCTGCCTTTAGCGCCATCAAACACAGAGATACAAAAAGAGTGGTAACTGTGTATTCAGGTCTTCAACCAGGTTACACCGATGCCGGTGCTATTGTTTCTGATATCCAGAAAGAGATGGAAAGCTTCAAAGATTTGCCAAAAGGAGTAAAGATTGATTATACAGGACAGATCGAAGAGCAGAACAAACAAATGGCCTTTTTAATGGGCGCCTTCTTTAGCGGTTTAGGTTTAATAATGCTCATTCTTGTATTCCAATTTGGTGGTATCTCTAAGCCAATCATCATTATGCTGGCTATATTCTTAAGCTTTATAGGTGTGTTTGGTGGTTTAATGATTACCGGTTGGTCATTCGTTATTATGATGACCATGATGGGAATTATCTCATTGGCAGGTATTGTGGTAAACAATGGGGTGGTATTGCTAGACTACACACAATTACTCATTGATAGAAAAAAGCATGATTTGAAAATTGACGAAGATGAAATGCTTGAAAAAGATACAGTGAAAGAAATTGTAATTAGAGGTGGTAAGGCAAGGCTTAGACCTGTAATACTTACAGCCATCACCACTGTCCTTGGTTTAATACCATTGGCCATTGGTTTAAATATCGACTTCTTCTCGCTTTTCAGTGAGTTTGATCCGCAGATTTACTTTGGTGGAGATAACGTGATATTCTGGGGACCTTTAGCCTGGACAGTAATCTTTGGTTTGATTGTAGCCACTTTCTTAACCCTAATTATTGTTCCTGTTCTCTTTACCATTGTATACAGATTGAAATTCTGGATATATCAAAGAGCGAAGGACAGAGCAGCCAAGAAGTTAAGTGCTACTGTATAAATAACAATTTACAGAAGGTGAGGTTAATAGCTTCACCTTCTTACGATACCCAATTTTGAATAAACTCATCGTTATATCGATTTTACTGGCAATACTCTTTGCTATAGACTACTACGTCTATCAAGGAGCAATGCTAGCTGCCAGAAATTTAAGCCAGCCCATTAGAAATGGCATTAAATACACATTTTGGGGATTAACTGGATTAACTTTTTTTGTTATCCTATTTTACAATTTCGGAAACCCGTATTTCCTGAAAGGTCAGACTCGCAGTCTGATTTTTACAGGTATTTTCATTAACTATTTTTCTAAGCTGTTCGCTGCTCTATTTTTATTGAGTGGAGATATTGTTCGTTTGGGTAAATGGATAGCTACGCAATTTCAAAACCCTAGTCCTTCTGGTGAAGGAAATAGTATTCCAAGGTCGGAGTTTTTGGCTAAGACTGCGATGGTTGCAGGTACGCTTCCTTTAGTTGCCATGAGCTGGGGTATTATCTCAGGAGCACATGATTACAGAATACGGAGAAAAACAATTTACCTTCCTAATTTGCCAAAACCATTTGATGGGATAACCATCGGACAAGTATCAGATATCCACTCGGGTAGTTTTTTTAATAAAACAGCTGTTAAAGGAGGGGTGGAAATGATGATGCGTGAAAAGCCTGATCTGATGTTTTTTACTGGTGATTTAGTGAATAACGAATCAGATGAAGTAAAGGACTATATTAATATTTTTGATAAACTCAAGGCACCATTAGGGGTTTATTCGGTTACCGGTAATCATGATTATGGTGACTATACCAACTGGGATTCGGCAAAGGCAAAGGCTCAGAATTTCGAAGACTTAAAAGAAGCCCACCGATTGATGAACTATGATTTGTTGATGAATGAAAACAGAATCATTGAACTAGGTGGGGAGAAAATTGCAATTCTGGGTAATGAAAATTGGGGTGCCGGGCGTTTTGCCAAATATGGCGATTTAGATAAAGCCTATGCTGGCTCTGAAGAGGCAGCGGTTAAATTATTGCTTTCTCATGATCCGAGCCATTGGGATGCCCAGGTGAGACAAAAATACCCTGATATAGATGTGATGTTTGCCGGCCATACCCATGGCTTTCAGTTTGGCGTTGAAATAGGCGACTTTAAATGGAGTCCTTCCCAATATGCCTACAAACAATGGGCAGATTTATACACAGAAGGCAATCAACACCTTTATGTGAACAGAGGTTTTGGCTATATTGGCTACCCGGGTAGAGTAGGCATGCCACCTGAATTGACGGTGATTACTTTGAAGCGTAAAGCTTAATTAAAAGTTATTGTACCTTCATTTTTATGTACAAGCTCATATCCGTTAATTACTAAATGCACATCATAAACACCAGATTCTGGTACAGTAACTCCCTTGAACAAAAGGCCCTGTAGATTATTAATCGTTCTAGTGCCAGTCCTTTCTAATTCAATAATTTCAAGGGTTTCTTGATTTTTTAAATAGAATTCTTCACTTCTGTATTGTAAATAATCGTGTTCTAAAGCGAAAACTAACTCGGGTATGTAAGTGCCGCTATTAACTACTTTAGGAGAGTGATCATAAACACCCTCGTTGATAAGGATTGTACTATATTCTTGACTGAATGGTTGGTCTTCAAAGTTGTCATTTGAAATGAGATTAATTGTGTAATTTCGAAATGGCAATAAATTTGGAGGTAAATGAAAATGATATTCATTACCCCAATTAGCGTATGAATTAACTTCATAGTCACCTACTTTCAGCCTAGGAGCTTGAGTTGATGCGCCACCAAATTTACCAACAATTATTCTTCCACCTGGAGTAAATGGCAAACCATAATGATTATGAAATTTAAAATAAGCCAACAAGACAACATCTTCTGCTACAGAATAGCTTGCTAAGCTGCTGGTGAGGGCTATTGTAGAATTTTCATAATATCTATTTGTGAGATTTGGAACAGCTGTTATAGAGTCAGAGGTAATACTTAAAATATTAAAGGCCCCTACAATTTTTCCATTGGACTGGAAGTTTAAATTATACTTTTCTGAATTTAAATTTAAATAATTACCATATAGTGTAACTGTGTCTTTTGGAGTTAGATGTGAAGGTATATTTGATGATAGATATTTGAAATCAAAAACTGTGAATGTTCTTGAGTATTCCAATTCCAAAGTATCTGTTTTAACTTTTATTGAACTTTGTTTCCCATCGTTAAAAATTGGAACCTCTATTTTAATTATACTATCTCTGACAGAAATTATATTGGTGATTTTATCATCTATTAATACACTTTCGATTTTAGAACCATTATAGTTCTCTAAATGAACTTCAATTGTGTCTCCATTAAATCCATAGTCTGGAATAACAGTAGCTATCGAAGGTAAAACTTCTTTTTCAATTGGAGGGATAACTTCACTTTCATCGTCACTACAGGATATCAGTAAAAGTGATACAAATATGGTGATTATACAGGGTATTAGTGATCTTGTATACATTTATAGCATTTTTTAAAATAGCGGCAATACTATAAATAATGATTGTTATATCAATAGTAAATTTTCAATATATTTCAATAAGCCCTATCAATCTCACCGCTACCATACACCTTTTTAGTAACTGACTTGGTAGAACCTTTGTGTTTGATACTTCCACTACCGTAGACTTTGGCTTCTAGTTCTTCAGTCACTGTTATTTCGCATATACCAGATCCACTTTGTTCCACTTCTGCATATTGTAAATCGCACTCAAAGGCATGAATAGAGCCACTACCGCTCATGGTAATGTTATTGGAGGTGGCATAGCCCTTCAGTTTAATATCTCCACTACCTGATAACTGGGTGGTAATTTCTTTACCTTTCACATCCAGATTCATGCTGCCTGAGCCCGCAATGGCTAAATCTAAAGTGTTTGATGCAAGCGAATTTTCAGAAATTACCTTTCCGCTACCATTTACTCTTATTGTGCTAATATCCCTCACACTGATATACACATTCATGGTAGGAGCTATTTTAATATCATCAATTTTTGCCCAAATACTTGCATCAGGGTCTTTTGGTTTTCTTTCTATGTTAATGTGGAGAATGCCATTTTCTACCTCAAACTTGGTCAAGTCAAAAATCTCAGAAAGGGCTTCTACTCTCACTTCTTGTTTATTGGATTGCTTTAAATAAACAGTATATCCTGAATTGACATAAATAGCCGAAAATTCAGCTAATTCAATTGTTTCATGAGTTACATCAGGCCCAAAGCCGAATGAGAAGTGGCTTATTGTTAATAATAAAGCAGTATATATTATTGATTTCATAATTGAATAATTAATGATTTCAATAAATATAATTGCCTACACGACTAAGTGAAAGTTCAATTCTATGAAGAGCAAATAAGGTAGATTAATTCTTTGTCCAATCGTCTGATGACGAAACGCCTAACTGGCCAGATTTATATTCCATGATGAAATCAAGCAACACTTCTTTCTGACAGCCTTGAAATTTAGTTTCACCGGTACTTTTAAATAAGATAGGGTAGGACATTCCATATTCTCTGGTAAACTGGACTACTTTATCATTTTCATCAATCAGAAAACCCCATTCTATTTGAATTGGTTGCTTTTTACATGAAGCAGGAGCAAAGCCAAAAACATCGTAGTGATAAATACCGGTTCCATCTTGTTTTAGCTCTAAATAACCGGACTTTCTTCCTTTGTAGGTACCGTAAAACTTTGAATCAACGTCAAAGGTAGTTCTCACTTCAGAACCATTGTATTCCATGATTCTAAAATCATTAGCAGCAATGAAAAGAAGCGCAACTATAAAAAAGGCCTTCATTGATTAAAAAGGTAAGTCATCTTCGTTCTCAGAAATCCATCCTGGCTCTTCTAAAGATGGTTCTGCTGAAGGTGGAGGCGTTGCACCAGTGCCACCAGATGAAGCACCTTCTATTTTCCAAGCTTGTAATGAGTTAAAGTATTTAACACCGCCTTTTGGATCATTCCACTTTCTGCCTTTCAAATTAAAGTAAACATCCACTTCATCGCCCACTTTATAAGAGTCAAGCAAGTTGCACTTATCCTGTATGGCCTCAAATTTCACAAATTCAGGGTATTGAGGATTTTCAGCATATTCAACAACGAATTCACGTTTTTGAAATGTGTTAGTTACTTGTTGGGTGTCTGAGATTTCAAGAAGTTTTCCTTTAATGTTCATGGGTGATCTGTAAAATTTTGAATTAAAAGCAAAGGTAGTATTCGATTTATATAATCGTAACCATTCACTTGTTTTTTCTAAAAATAGCCTTGAATACAAGTATGAAAATGATGCCACCTATGGCTATAGCTAATAGTGTTTGTGAGTCGATAAGATCTACTGCATGCATGGTTAAAAGTTTATTCGTGCTTGAATTCGTATATCTGTTTTAATATTACCATCTATCTGTTTGTTACCCGAACTTATAACATCCCGATCGCGATAATGAGTTCGGGCATATTTGGCCCAAAAGGTAAGCTTTCTTGTTGGTTTGTACTGCACAACTACATATTGTCTGGTGCCAATACCATTATATGCCGGTACTGAAAATGCATACAATACATCTCGTTCATAAGCATACTGAGCATTGTTGAAGTCATCAGTTTCAAAAAGAGCGATTCGGCCACTTATTTTAAACTTTCCAAAATCCAGATTGGCATCTTGCCAAATAGCGAAACCTTCAGTTTGTCTGGAATTAAAATCATAAGAGCTCCATTGTACTCTACTCTTAAATGAGAGAATGTCATTGGCTGGGAAATCAACACTCACAAGGTAGTTTCTTTTAACTGCTTCTAATGGGAATCGAATTAACTCATCACTTTCTGTGCTGGGTAAGTTGTTAGCTTTTGATTCTTCACGGAATTGGCCAGTTAGAATAATGGAACGTGTTGGTTTGTAGGTAATTCTTGAGAGATATTCATATCCGCTCGATGGTGCGTTGATATTGGAACGAAGCCATGGGAAACTAAAAGAATCAAAATAGGCTGTGGCAATTAACTTCCGGCTGAACGTATATTTTAGCCCCCAATACCAGCCACTTTCATTGATATTTCTGGTTGACTCACCAAAGGCATTACCATAGAAGGTATGAAAGTCTTTTTCATAATTTCTTATTACAACAGATGTTTCAAGTTTTGATGTGATACTACCAATCATACCCGCAACTAATCCAAATCCACCACTTTTTGATGTTGCTACCTCACCAAAAACATTAAAGTTTTGCCAGCTATAATCACCAAAAATACTTCCTGTGTAATTAGATGTGCCCTTAAATTCAAAGGCATTATAAAGTCTATCTGCTCGCTGAAGATTTTGGCTTAATTCGGTGACTAAAATATTGGCTCCTAAGCTGTATTTAGCTGCTCTATCTGAATAAAGTAATGCGCCACCATAATTTACTTCCTCAACTGTATTTCTGTTACGAATTTCTGATTCCGTTCTATGAAAGCCAGATTGTTGTATGGAGGTGATAAAATCTTCTCGCTCTACAGTATCCGCTTGTATGTTAGCATCCTGATTTAAGGAAGAGAAAAAACCAGTTACTTCCAGTTTATCGGTAATGGCATAAGTTGCTGCACCTCCTCGAAAGAAGTTAGTTTCAATTACCGAGGTGTAAGGACGAATACCCAGATTAGATCTTCTTACCGTTGTGATTGTCTCTGCGCCTTTACCTACATTAAATCCAGAGCCAAAAACTAAACTCTGACCAAACTGCATCTGATAGTCACCAAGAATAATATTCTTGAACTTACCCTGGTTCATTAACTGTATATGGCCACTATAAAAGTCAGCACCGTATTGTTTATTGGAGGGGTCCCAGGCTAATTCTTCCCCTGCATCTTTCTCGGCTGTAAAGCCAATACTAAAGTCATTAATATGGCTTGTGCGGAAACGAGTATATATTTTACCAGGTCCACCTACGTAGTTGGAGTTGCCCAAACTATCTGTAGGTTTAAAACCTCGCTTTTCCTCTAACGTTGTCTCATAGCGAATGAGAAGGTAGTTATTATCCTCTTCAGCAATTCTTCTCCACAAGCTGCGGCTATCAGCATTAAGGCCAGATTCTCTGACAATAACAAAAGGCAGTAATTTATTTATTGTGATGAGATCAAAGTCAGGTATAGCCTGGAGTTCGTAAATGCTTAAGAGCTTACCATTTTTAGCAGTATAGTTAAAAAATGATTGAATCTGACTTTCATTCAGAATAAATAAGGACCTTAATTCCTCTTCACTTGTATTATTTAGGTTAATAGGATCGGAATAAAATAATAGCAAAGTTTCAAATAATTCTTCTGAAGAAACATCTCCATTTTGCACTGCGAATATTTCTTCGATAAAGCGTTCGAGGTCGATATCTGGTCGGTTAAATTCTTGTGCAGAGATTATGTTACACAGAAGAAAAACCAATGCTAGTGTGACCCAACCTCTCATTCTTTAATGGTATATGAAAGTGCCGCCTGATGGCTGAAGCCCAATGTGTTGTCCCAGGTTAACGCATAGTCAATGGCTAACTTTTGACTTATAAATCCAAGACCAAAATAGTTGGTGAATTCATTCGTGCTAACTCCGGTTCTTGCAAAAAACTTTTCTAGAAATTTATACTCTAATCCGGCTTTAAAGCGAGCGTCAAAGTCAATATCTTTCTCAACTTCGGTTGTCAGGTTTAATCTTTCATTGGCCTGATAGCCTAGGCCTGCATACAATATGGTTGGGGCTCGCTCATCGTTGATAGTTGATATTTGAGCTTGGTTAATGTTTCTTATATAAGCACCAAATCTAATTTGTTCTGTAAGGGTGGCGGTACCTCCAAAGTCTAAAGTAACAATACCTTGCGTGCCTAAACCCTCAATATTATATTGTAAATAGTTAGCGCGAAAACCCAGAGAGGCAATTCCAAAGCTATTGGCATAAGCAAGGCTGGCTATTTGTTCGCTGTACAAATCATCCCCAAACTTAAATGCAGAAATGCCTAATGTGCCGATGGGTAAGTTGGTAATGAATCCTGCTCCTAAACTATTCAATCCACTTATTCCATACCTGTTAGTAAAGGCACTAAAAGCAACTGTTTTTTTATTTCTACCTAAACCGCCAGGGTTATAAAATAATCCCCATTGATCGTTAATGGTGCTGTAGGCATTGCCCATGGCTACAGGCCGTGCCCCTAATTCATTGATACCATTTTGTCCGTAAGTAAGTAGTGGTAGACAAGCGAGAAAAAAAATAATAGGGAGTAATTTCACACAGACATATTTTAGAGTGTAAAATTGAAATATTCTACTTCTAAATCAATAACTCAATACTAAAATTCTTTTTTAAAGTGCAGAAAAAATCCGGACTCTTGTTCGCGGTTAAATGAATATTCTAACCTAATCACTGAATCATAGTAAGATACAAAGTCGATACCAAATCCTGTACCAAATAAGTACCTATCAGAAAGGGTAGTATTGAGTTCATAGTTTTCAAAATTCTCTACATAGCCCATATCGTAATATGTTTTAATGTAGATGTCCAAAGGCATTTTTCTGAATTGCTCAATGGGCAGTGGCCTCAGGTTAAATACTTTTGAAAAAATACGTTTTTTGAAAGTAGATCGGTTCAAACCAAAGCTCTTTCCCTCAATCAGATAGAGTTCATAGCCACGTACAAAATCTCTTCTTCTACCCAGGCCTTCATAAATATTATAAGGTTGATTATCCAGGAAACTGGCAAATGCCGATGTGTAGTTTGAGAAGTAAAAATTGTTGCCTAAATCCACATACTTAAAGTAGCCGGCTTGGATAGTAAATCTGTTCACATCATCAAAGAACCCAAGGCCTTCCTTAATCACTTGCAGCTCCATCTTTGTGCCTTTTAAAGGATAAGAAGCGAAGTCACGTTTATCATAGGTGAAGAAATAAGATAATTCAGCATATTTCTGGGTTGTGGCGTCCTGAGCGTAGTACTCCGGGTTAATTATTGAAACAGTATCTGTTACTTCATTTTCGTAGTAAGTAAAATTCAGATTATGAACGCTATAGAATGATCTGCGATACATGTAACCAGCAGTATATTCCTTGGTAATCCGCAATGTTTCATCTGAGTCCAGAAACAGTTGTTTGTGATTTTCGGTGCGCACTGCAATGTTTTTATTCTCTGCATAATCATAATTTAAAAACATTCCATGGCGTTTGTTTTTATCCAGATAGGGTACTTTGTATGTTAAGCCAAATTTTTGTGTGTAACCCAGCTGCAATAACAATCTGAGGGTTTCATTTCTACCTCGAAAGTTGTTCTTGTAGATATTAACTCCATAATTGGTTCTGCTTAAATCCCGGTCTTGGTTTTGCCACCAGTCATTAAAATTTCGGTCAACCAGGTCGAAAATTGGTACGGGGAATGTATACCACCGCTCCGTTACGGTTACCACAATGTCAACTGTGAAATCATCAAGGTATAGGATAGATAGGTTAACAGTATTAAATAGGCGTGTATTAAGTAGTTTGCTTTTATCAAGCTCAAGAACAGCCTCTAAATCACTTTTGTAGATGGTTTGACCTTTCTCTACATTGAGTTCCCGAAAGATAATTTCTTCTTTCGTTTTTTTATTACCGATGATGAAAACAGCATCAATATAAAGGGGAATGTCTTTTTCCTGAATGGTCGTATCTTGGCTATTCTGCACAGAATCTTGCAGTGGATTTAATATGCCTAAAAAGAGTGATAATAATAATGCCGACATCTACAGCCTTCTCCAACCATTGTTAAAACGCAGGATAATATAAAAATTATAATTATCCAGTCTGCGAATTTAAAGAAAAGCCAACTAAATGTATAATGCCGAAGTTTATTCAATAGTTTCAGGGCCATTTTTTAAGGCTCTGACCAGAATAAAAATGCCAGCTAAAATAAGTGGTATACTTAGTATCTGACCCATATTTAAGGCCATTCCATCCTCAAAAGCTACCTGATTTTCTTTAAATAATTCGTGAACAAATCGTAAACCAAATAGGATGATTAAGAATAGTCCAAGTAAAAGACCGGCCGGGGTTTTGGCTTTGTATCTTGTCCAGATAAAAAAGAGCAGGAAGCAGAGCATCAATGTTGTGAAGGATTCATAAAACTGTGTTGGGTGCCTGACTATGCCTAGTGCGGCAACATCAGCACTGAATGTACCATCAGGGTTTTGATTCAATTGATATTCAATTGTATCCTCATCGCCCAAAGTGATATGCTCATTCACATAACTATAATTGGTAACAATTTCTGTGAATCGGCCATCAATATATCTTTTTAAGCTTTCTTCATTTAGTATTTCGGGCTGATCTTTAAACTCAAGGTGTACAGTTACAGGCGCATAACCTTCTTCGCTTAATGGCTCATCCGCCTTTTTAGTAATACTTAATTCTTCAATGGGACTGGAATCGGAAATAAATACCTGTTCTACATTTTTGGCAAAAAGTACCCCAAAGTTTGACTTAGTTGGTAATCCATAAATTTCAGAATTCATGAAATTACCCATTCTTATCAGGCAACCGGTTAATGCAACGACTATTACTATTCGATCAACAACCTGAAGGTAGCTTTGTCCTGGGCGTGTTACTTTCTTAGCACTTATAGAAGTTGGTATTCCTATTAATCCTTTGATGATCCAGAAGAACTTAATCTTAATGTCGTATTTAGTATAAAGCCAGAGAGCAAATAAAATCCCAAAAGCTGCCCCATGGCTTGCTAAGCCACCTTCCCATACTTTCAATATGTCAATTGGGTTAGCCAGGTATTTATCCGGCTCATAAAAAAGCACATGACCTAATCTTGCACCAATAACAGTGGCAATGATCATATAGATAGTCAATGTTTCTACATCTTTTTCAGGCTTACCCTCTTTACGATACAGGTAAAACATAATTTGCTGACTTACTAAAAAGCCTAGTGCAAACAGTAATCCGTACCATCTTACGGGCCTATCAATAATTGGAATGGTGAAAAATTCTGGATCTACATTCCAGATTAGGTAGCTTAAAATTGACATGGCGCAAATGTAGTGAGTTCTAAGTTTTATGCTTCATTTGAAGCGATTAAATGCTCGTTAAATTTAATTAGCTGACTTTATTCAGCTCTTCCAACTCCTCTTCAAAGCCTTTAGATAGAATAGGAAAGCGGCACCAGGTACGTGGGTCAACATTAAAATCATCCAGATGGAAGGATGGCGCAATTCGCTCACGTTTCCATTGATTTCTGCTCCACAATCTGTAAAATTTCGCAATATGAGCCTTTAGTAAATCTGCTGACTCTAATTCTTTCGCTTTTAATTTAGTATAGACTTCAATAGGTGAATTATGTTCTCTAATGGCTAATCGCTCAATTTCCACAATAATATGGTAAGGCATGAGGTCAGCCTCATCGGTTTGAGTTTGTTCTAACGGTCGAAGTTCGGCTGAGGGAGCCAATGAATTTACGTGCCTCAGTGAAGAATAACCCAATTCTTTTTCTGCCCACTTTAGCCAGTGGATGATAAAGTATTTATCAACAGCGGCAATAGGAGAGATGCTGCCGCTGGTATCACCATCCATTGTTGCATAGCCTACATCCCCTTCGCTTCTGTTAGATGTAGTAAGAAGTAAATTATTTTTGATATTGGCCATCATCCAAATGATAGGTGAGCGTGATCTGGCCTGTATATTTTGTAAAGCGATATCATCGGTTTCCCAACTTAATTTTCTGCCAAGGGCCTTTTCAATTTTTGATGTATATGAACCTACTTCTTCGTCAATTGTCCAATGGTAGAACTTTGCTCCAATTTCATCTGCCAATTCTTTGGCCGAATTAAGTGTGTCGGTACTCGAATTTTTTGTACCCTGATAGGCGCAACTTAACAGTTGACTACATATTTCTTTAGAACTAGTGTCTATCGATTTGCTCGAGGTCTGTAATTCTAATCCGGACTTCTTTTTAAATTCTTCTAACCCCAACTCTTGAATTCCGCGCCTCACCATTTCAGAAACTAGAATAGCAATTGTGGAGGAATCTGCACCGCCACTCAAAGAAAGGGTAAAGCCTTTACTTCTACTTTTCCTCAAATAATCGAAAAGAGCGAGTGATGCGGCTTGAGCAAACTCTTCATTTTTATTTGATTTAGCGATATCATTTCTCGTATGTAAGATCTTGTCTGGTTCAACATCAGCATACAGAAAATTGGTATTTTTAAATGATAGTAATGAATTACGCTGAATATGTCTCCCGTTTTGTGCGATCATCATTTCGCCATCATAGATCATTCTGCCAGCCTCATTCCCTAATAAATTGGAGTATACATAAGTGCATTTAAAGTCTATAGAGCTGTTTATTATAAGCTTTTGACGATCTTCAGTTTTGCCAAAAGCAAAATGGCTGGCACTCGGGTTTAATATCAGGTTTACTCCTCGCTCTACTAATCTACACGCAGGCCGGTCCTGTCGCCAGGCATCTTCGCAGATTTCAAAGCCTATTTTCCAATTCTTGTAGTCGTAAGTGATATCACCAATTTCATAGTCAGAACCATTAATTTTGAGTTGAGATATTCTGCCTGATTGCCATGGAATAAACCACCTGGGTTCGTAGTGCACACCGTCTAACGCCATATTTTGCTTGGCATAGAAGCCTACAATTTCTGCATTGTTTATGAGGCATGCACAGTTATAGTTTTGTTTTTGAAACTTAATTGGTAACCCAATAGCCACCAATAAACCCTTACACTCTGGGATTATTTTTAACAGCTCTTCAAGTGCTCTTTCGTATAACCAGTTGCTGAGAAATAAATCTTCGCAGCCATAGCCTGTAATACATAGTTCAGGCAGGCAGAGTAACTCAACGTTGTTCTGTTTGGCCTCTCTAATGGCCTCAATTATATTGTGGGTGTTCCCCTTCCAATCAAGCGGGGTTTGATTTACTGTTGCGGTGCCTATTCTCATTCCTTCTCTATTAAACCCAGAAGCTGCAGTGTCTTTTTTGCTGCATCTTGCTCTGCTTTCTTTTTGCTAAAACCATAACCCTGTCCCTTCTTTTCTTCACTCACAGTTACTTCAGCTGTAAATTCCTTATGTCTTCCTTCGGTTTTAATATGTATAATCTCAAATTCTATTGAATGGTTTTCTTTTTGTGCCCATTCAATCAATTTACTTTTAAAATTAACATCCGATTCTACAATATTCTGTATGTCGAAATACGGAATTATCAGTTTCTCAATGATGAACGATTTGCAAAAACTGAAGCCACGATCTAAATATACAGCACCCACCAGGGCCTCTAATGTATCACCATAAAGCGATTTATGAGAAAGTTTACTCGAATGGTTTTTATCATATTGGATTATGCTATCTAATCCAATTCTTTTGCCTAGTGTGTTGAGAGATTCTCTATTTACAATTCGGGACCTAATTTCAGTAAGAAAGCCTTCATCCTTAAATGGATACTTTTTAAATAGATAATCAGCAATTGCAGCACCTAAAATGGCATCTCCCAAGTATTCCAGTCTTTCATTAGACTCTTTATAACCACGATTGTCAACGTTGGCTACAGAAGAGTGAAGTGTAGCTAAACGATAGAGATATAAATTTAAAGGCTTACTACCTACAATTGTTTCAATTGCGGTAATAAGCCTTTTATCTGTATTAGATTTTCTTTTAAATGTGTTTAAAAAGCGCTTCGCAGCACGATACACTAGTCTTCCAGTTTACGGAAAATAATAGATGTGTTATGTCCACCGAAACCAAATGTGTTACTTAATGCCACCTTAATCTCTCTTTCTTGAGCTTTATTGAAGGTCAAGTTTAATTTATTATCAAGGTTTTCATCATCAGTAAAATGATTGATTGTTGGAGGGACTAAACTGTTTTCCATGGCTTTGATACAAGCTACAGCCTCAATGGCACCGGCAGCACCTAATAGGTGACCTGTCATAGATTTAGTAGAGCTTATATTCAAATTATATGCGTGATCACCAAAGATTTTTTTGATAGCCAACGTTTCGCTTACATCTCCTAATGGAGTTGAAGTACCATGAACATTAATGTAATCAACTTCTTCTGGTTTGATGTTAGCATCAGCCAGAGCGTTTTTCATTACGTTAGTTGCACCTAACCCTTCTGGATGTGGCGCTGTAATATGATAAGCATCAGCTGACATTCCACCACCGATAAGTTCTGCATAGATTTTAGCTCCTCTTGCTTTGGCGTGTTCATACTCTTCTAAAATAAGAGCTGCAGCGCCTTCTCCTAATACGAAGCCGTCTCTATCTTTATCGAATGGTCTGGAAGCTGTTTCCGGAGAATCATTTCTTTCAGAAAGAGCTTTCATTGCATTGAAACCACCTATACCTGCTTCAGTTACTGCAGCTTCACTACCACCAGATATCGCTATATCCATATGTCCTAAGCGGATATAATTCATAGCATCAATCAATGCATTGGTAGCGGAAGCACACGCAGAAACAGTGACAAAGTTAGGTCCTCTAAATGCGTATTTGATAGAAATATAACCGGCACTTATATCGGCAATCATCTTTGGTATAAAGAATGGATTAAACCTTGGAGTGTTATCGTTATTCGCATAACTCTTAACTTCCTCCTGGAATGTCATTAACCCTCCGATACCTGATCCCCAGATTACACCAGCTCTATCATTATCTATAGATTCTAAATCTAGCTTAGAATCTTGCATAGCCTCTTCTGCAACCACAAGAGCATATTGAGTGAAAGGATCCATTTTACGGGCTTCCTTTCTGTCGAAGTGGTCTTCAGCGTTGAAGTTTTTTACCTCGCAGGCAAACTTCGTTCTAAATTTTTCGGCATCAAATCTCGTGATAGGAGCAGCACCACTTACCCCATTTTTTAAACCATTCCAATAATCATTGGCATTGCTTCCAATGGGCGTAAGTGCACCAATTCCTGTAACTACTACTCTTCTCATAGAATAAGTTGAGTGAGGCTTATAAATTAAATTATTTTACGTTTTCTTCTAAGTAAGAGATTGCTTGTCCTACAGTGGCAATATTCTCAGCCTGATCATCAGGGATAGAAATGTTAAATTCCTTTTCAAACTCCATGATAAGTTCTACTGTATCTAATGAATCAGCTCCTAAGTCGTTTGTGAAGCTTGCTTCTGGAGTAACCTCAGATTCTTCTACTCCTAACTTATCGATGATGATTGATTTAACTTTTTGTGCTATTTCAGACATGTGTTTAATGATTTAGTTAAAATATCTGCAAAGAAATACATTAATGGTTTAATGTCAAACAATTTTTTGAAAGTTATTGCCTGCTATTATTTAGCCAAGAATAGTTAAAAAAACTTAAAACTTCACTCTAATTTTGGGATAATTGAAAGTATGAAGAAGACGAAGCTAATTGTAGATTTTGAATATGACTTTGAGTTGTTGGGAATTACATCGTCAGCCAAGTTTCATAAGCTGTGTTGGTCTATTAACCAGGGCTTGCATACACACCTCAAAAAAATTGAGGATCATGTAGCTCATGATAAGACAGGGAGAGACATGCTAATAATGAATGCCAAACACGAAGATGAGAGTTGTGAAATTTACCTTTATAAGAATAAATCTCCGGACAATGAGAGTCAGTTGATATTACCGGAATTACCTCACTTTGATTATGTACTGAAAATTATTGGCCGTTTTCAAACGTTTGCGTCAGAAGAAGTACTAAAACAATTACGCGAAGTGAAATACATTGAATATATTGCCGAGATTTCAATAGATAAACTTAAATCTAAAGACAACTTTTTGCATTAATTATGAGAGAGGAAATACTTTTCAACAAGACAAAAGTTATAGCAACAGTAGGGCCGGCATCCAATACGAAAGATAAGTTGCGCAAGTTGATTGAAGCCGGGGTGGATATATTCAGACTTAATTTTTCCCACGGAACTCATGAAGATCATGCAAAAGTGATAAAATATGTTCGTGAGCTGAATGAAGAATTAGATACATGTATTTGTTTACTTCAAGATTTACAAGGGCCCAAAATTAGAGTAGGAGAGGTTGAAAAAGGAACGAAAATTAAAAAGGGACAAAAGCTTACCATCACGAATAAAGAAATGGTAGGCAATGCCTCCAAGGTTAGCACAGTTTATCAGAATTTGGTTAGTGATGTGAGCATAGGCGATATGATCCTGATTGATGACGGTAAAATAGAGTTAAAAGTTGTAGAAAAGTCAGGTGAAGATGTTGTAACTGAGGTTGTATTTGGGGGTAAATTAAAGTCAAGAAAAGGCATTAACTTACCTTTTACAAAGGTGTCTGCTCCTTCATTAACAGAAAAAGACCTAAAAGATTTAGAGTTTGGTATTGCTAATGACCTTGATTGGATTGCCCTCTCTTTTGTACGTTCAGAAAAAGACATTATAGACCTTAGGAAACGCATTAAAAAGGCTGGTAAAAACTGTAGAATCATTGCCAAAATTGAGAAGCCTGAGGCCATTAAAAATATTGAGTCAATTATAGAGGCTACGGATGGAATTATGGTGGCTCGTGGCGATTTAGGTGTTGAGATTTACATGGAAGAGGTACCCATGGCGCAAAAGCGTATAGTTCAAATGTGTAATCGTGCTGCCAAACCTGTGATTATCGCTACCCAGATGATGGAAAGTATGATCGAAAACCCTCGACCTACAAGAGCAGAAACCAATGACGTGGCCAATGCAGTGATGGATGGTGCTGACGCACTAATGCTTTCAGCTGAAACAGCTGCAGGTTTATATCCAGTGGAGGTAATTAAAAGTATGGTTAAAACCATTACAAGCGTTGAGGCTCAGGCTGATCTTTATTTCAAGCACGAGTTACCTGATAGGGATGACGAGCTTTTCTTAAATAACACATTAGTATTAGCATCTGCTCGATTGGCAAAAGCTTCTCGTGCAAAAGCAATAGTAGGTATGACTGCTTCAGGTTATACTGCCTTTAAATTAGCTTCTCATAGACCAAAGGCAAATATTTTTATTTTCACTAGCAATCGACCATTATTAAATACCATGAATTTAATTTGGGGTGTTAGGGGCTACTATTACGATAAGGAAGTATCTACTGATGATACATTCGCTGATATTGAAGAGATACTTAAGGAGAAGGGCCATATTGCTAAAGGCGATGTGTTCATTACCACTGCCAGTATGCCTATTCATGCAAGAGGGAGAACTAACACGGTTAAATTGAATGTGGTAGAATAACTACCACTTCATGGGTTCAACCAAAAGGACTTCTAATTCTTTATCGACAACAACTGCTCCGGGAGGATCACCTTTTCGTTTTCGTACGAATTTTCGGGGAGTAACGATTACAGGGCAAAGCGTATCGGTTTTTCGTTTAGAAAAATAGCCTGCAAGCTGTGCAGCCTTCTCTTTAACTTCCGAAGGGATTACTTTGCCAGCTTGATGCTTGATTAATACGTGAGAACCAGAGACATCCTTCGCATGAAGCCACAGATCATCTTTAAAGCCCAACTGAATTAGTTTATCGTTCGACTGTGCATTCTTTCCAACCCAAATTTTAAATCCATTCCAATCAAACTCATTATAGGGTAAATTCAAACTAGGTTCTTTAACAGGTTTATTAGTTGAGATGAAATTCTTCAAATCTTTGAAATCAGTAGTTGCTTCTATTTCTCTAATTTCATTTTCTAAAACGAGAACCTGTTTTTCCTTTAGCGCGATATTTTTTTGTAGTGTTTTAATTTCTACATCTTGGTTCTTGGCCTTTCGGTAATATAATTCAGCGTTTTTTTGGGGTGATAGTGTTCTTTTTAACTTGATCTTAACAGGCTGATTTGTATAAAAATCAGTTAACTCAACTTCAGTCATTCCTTCTTTAAGAGTATGTAAGTTGGCCATTAGTAAATCACCAAAAACTCTGTAGCTGGCGTTATTTTGTATTTCTTTTAGCTTACCCTCTGTTTTTTTTATATAGGACCGTGACTTTTTTAATAACGTCTGGCGTTTAGCTATTTCTGCACTCTTAGATTTATTGAAATGATGCGATGATATGTATGTATTAAAGAAATAATTTAGCGCATCAACTGGGCTATTGAATACTTTTCCGTTCTCGATCGGAACCATTGAAAGCTCTAAATGGGTTACATAGAATGTAGGCTCTTCCAGTTCATTTAAAAGTTCTTGAAGTTTAACCCACCGATCTTCTATTTCAGAAAGACCATTGATCGATTTCTCATAGTAAAGTTGAAGAGTCTTGTTAAACGTTGGGAAGAGCAATTTATAATTGCCGTTTAATTCAATAAATCGCTCAAAGCTTTGATCAATTTCTCTGTGAAGTTCATCGGGTATAATATTGAAGTCGTTCTCTAACCTGTTAATGAAGAGTTTTTCAACGTTGTTATTCTTTGCCAAAAGAATGTTCGACCTGTTACCATGTAGTTTGAAAATGAGGGAATAACCAGAAGCTAATGTTAGATTAAAGGCCCTTTCATTTTTATACAACTCAACCTTAGTTATTGTATCGTTTTCAATTTCACTAAATAGATTAACACTGTTTTTACGCGCCCTATGGAATTCAATAGGAAATGATAAGCAACAAAATGATGGTGAGAAATGAGCTTTAATATAAAGCGGATTGTTGCCTTTTACTACCTCAATTATTAATTCATCTTTATTCTGAGAAAACAGCTCTTTAATTACACCACCAACCAGTTTATTGGCAAGCTCATTGGTTAGATGTTTTAGAAAGTAATAATTGTTTTGCACTAAATGTTGATAGTTAATCCATCATGTGCAATGATAACATTTTCAGGGAGTTCATTTTCAACTTCGCCATGTAGTCCTAGCTTATGACTTATATGCGTGAAATACGTTGTTTCAGCTCCGAGCTCCTCAGCAATTTGAATGGCTTCTTCTAGGTTAAAATGTGAAATGTGTTTGTCTTTTTGGAGTGCATTTATCACCACCACTTTAGATCCTATTATTTTAAGCCGTTCTTCGTCAGAAATATAATTCGCATCAGTTATATAGGTAAAATCCTTAACTCTGAAGCCCAGTACTGGCAACTTGTAATGCATTACTTCTATTGGAATAAATTCTACTCCTTCAATAATAAAATTCTTTTCTTTAGAAATTGAGTTTGTTCCTATCTGAGGCACGCCAGGGTATTTTTTATTATTAAATACATAGCTAAACTCCATTTTTAGCTGGTCCAACACTCTTTCATGAGCGTAAATAGGCATTTCTTTATTTTGAAGAAAATTAAATGACCTAACATCATCCATGCCTGCGGTATGATCTTTATGCTCGTGTGTGAAAATGACTGCATCTAACCTTTTCACTTTTTCTCTCAACATCTGCTGGCGGAAGTCAGGCCCGGTATCAATTACGAAACTCTTTTCATCAACTTCTATGTGAACTGATGTTCTAAGTCTCTTATTCCTAAAATCCAGCGACTGGCATACCTCACACTCACAGCCAATGACAGGAACCCCCTGAGAAGTGCCGGTGCCGAGAAATGTTACTTTCAAAGCTCTAATTTGGTTTGAGCGAGTTCATAATACAGTTTTTGGTTCTTCTCGCTAAGAGAAGACTTATCAATATCAATGGTTTTGAGGATATCTAAAAGACAATTGATTTTTCCGTCTGTGGCAAAAAACTTATTAACGATAATTATTTTGGTGTCTTTCAGAATGCACCATCCTGAATTGAAATTTCCTCTTTCATAACGTAAGATGTAATCTGTTTCTGCGAGGAGATCTTCAAGTTTATTTAGAAAATGCTTAGAGTATTTTACACTCATTTATGCATATTTTTTTACCGCCTTTACCAAAGCATCGTAGTCCAGAGGTTTAATCAGATAATCATTGATACCCACCTCGTCAAAATCAGTTTTAGAATAGTTTTTATAATTACCTGAAATGGCAATAATAGGAGTAGAGGCCTTTTTCTTATCAGAAAGTTGTCTGATCTTTTTTGCTAAATCCATACCGCTTACTTCTGGTAAAATGATGTCCAGAACAATAACGTCAAAATCGTTATTTTCTATTTCACCCATAACTTTAGCACCGGTTTTTACACCCACTAAATCGTAGCCCTGTCCGTTAAAAATTTTCTTTGATAAAGTTTGAATTACCGGACTATCATCTGCTAATAAAATCTTCTTTGCCATTACAAAATAATAATTAGAACTGTTTGATTGCGATTTTAAATTCGGAATATAGATTTTGCAATTCCTCTAAGTTACTTTCAAAAATATGATAATTTTTCTTTTTAACTTCTTCCTCCATGTATTCCGCCCAAAAGGCTATTTTTTGCACTCCTAGCGTTCCTGCATTGCCTTTTAATGTATGCAATATAACCAAAATATCTTCAAAATTGTTGCGCGAAAATTCCTCCTTTAAACTAGCTACTTGCGATTTGCATTCGTTATTAAATTCATTCAGTGTCTCTACAACCATTTCTTTGCCACCGAATTTCATTAAATTCTCTAGTGTGTTAAAATCCAAGGTGTTCAGTGATGACTTTAAATGCTTCTTTTTCGATTTTTTTGCAGTTGGATGTTCATCATCTGTCCACTTTTTAACGGTGTACACTAAAGACTCTGGCAGTATGGGTTTGGAAATGTAATCGTCCATTCCGGAAGAAAGGTACTTTTCACGGTCGCCAGCCATGGAGTAGGCTGTCATGGCAATAATTGGAGTGTTTTTATTTAGGTCAATTTTTCTAATTCTTTTAGACGTTTCAACGCCATCTAAATCTGGCATTTGTATGTCCATAAAAATTAGATCGAACTTTTCTTTGCTTGCTGATTTCACAGCTTTTTTACCGTTATTGATGGATGTAACTCTGCAACCGGATTTTCTAAGAATTTCGGAGGCGATTTGCAGATTAACACTGTTATCATCCACCACTAGCACATTCGATTGGGTAGACAATGAAACTTCTTCATTTAACTCGCTAACATCGGCAGAGGCCGATATTTCTATTGAATCGAATGTGAACCAAAATTTAGAGCCTTTGGGGTTATTGTTCTCAACTTCTATGTCACCACCCATCAGTTCAACAAGCTTTTTGGAAATATAAAGGCCAAGCCCGGTACCTTTGTATGATTTACTTGTGGAACTATCCAGTTGAGAAAAGCTTTTGAAAAGGTGCTTCCGGCTTGATTCTTCAATTCCAATACCTGTATCAAGCACCTGACCTTTTAACTTCAATCCGCCTTTCTTTTTCTCTTTTTCTACAGTTAAACTAACTCTAATTGACCCCTCTTCAGCAGTGAATTTGATGGCATTAGAAATTAGGTTTGAAAACACTTGCATTAACTTGATTTCATCTGCCAATATATTTTCTGGGATCTTATTGCCAATTTCAAAGCTCAGACTAATGTTATTTCGCTCAGCTTCGTATTGATAGAGCGTTTTTAATTTTTCGAAAAACTTTTGTGTGTTTACAACGGAGTTTTTTAACTCCATTTTACCCGCCTCAATTTTAGATAAATCCAAAAGATCATTGAGTACACCCATTAGGATGTCAGCCGAGCTTTTTAAGGATATGAATCGTTCCAGATTTTCTCGGTTCAGGTCTTTCTCATCAATGAGGTTGATCATTCCTATTATTCCATTCAAAGGGGTTTTAATTTCATGACTCATGTTGGCCAGAAATCGTTCTTTTACTTTTAACGATTTTTCGGCTACCTCCTTGGAGAACTGAAGCTCTTCATTCGTCTTTTTTAATTCTGTAATATCCCTGGCAACACCTTCAATATATTGAGGTTTACCTTTGTGTGAAATAATTCTAATGTTACATATACAAGGTATCACCTTGCCTGATTTATGGATGATGCCTGTTTCAAAGTTCCTTACGCTACCATTAGATATAAGGTCTCTTAATAATGATTTTATTTTAATATTGTAGATGTAATAATTGGTGGCATTTTTGCCAATCATCTTCTTTTCATCATAGCCTAAAATATCTTTCACAGATGGGCTGAGCATCGTAATATTCCCTTTGAAATTCGTTCTGAAGTATAGGTCTTGAAAAGATTCAAATATGTTTCTGAATTTCTCCTCGCTACTTTTTAGCTTTTTTCTGGATTCAGTTTTTTCAGTGATATCGTATGCAACACCAGATATTGCAATAATCTCAATGTCGTTATCATAAACAGGGTTCAGAAATACTTCTTTCCATTCATTTCCACTCTCAGTTTTTATTTGAACTTCGAGATTAACACGTTCTCCTTTTAAAATTTTTCTGTACTTATTTTGCCAGAAAGTCTCAGCTTTAGATGATCTTAATTTGCCATCTTTTTCGTAGTAAATTTTGCTGGACGTACTGGTTGGAAGGAAATAGTGGAAGTAATTTTGATTAAAAGAAACTAGTTGGCCATCAATATCCACAGTCCATACAATTAAGTTACCACTTTCAAGTATGGCAGTAGAATAAGCGGTGCGCTGTTTTTCATCCTTCAAAGCTTCTTCAAGCTTTCTTATCTCTTGTTTTAGTTCCTCTTCAGTATGATTCATCCAACTAATATCTTCTCAAATCTAAATTATGCCTTTGACATTATCGAAATTTAAATTCTTATTTGCTCATGCCCACTGATTTAAGGTATTTAATTTGTGTTTTTGGCCCCACGGCCATCGGAAAGACAGCACTGTCCATAGATCTGGCAAAGTGGTTGAATACAGAAATAATTTCCTGTGACTCCAGACAATTTTTTAAAGAAATGTCGATTGGAACAGCCAAACCTGCAAAAGAAGAACTTGCAGAAGTAAAACATCATTTTATTAATAGTCACTCAATTGAAGAAGAGTTTTCGGCAGGAGACTTTGAAAAAAGTATTTTAGACCTTACTGAGAGATTATTTCAAAACAGCCAATGTATAATCATGACTGGTGGGTCGGGATTATACCTCAGAGCCGTAACCGATGGTTTACCCGATATGCCTGAAATAAATTCAGGAATAAGGGAAGAATTAAAAGATAAGCTTAATCATGAGGGTTTAGAATCACTTTTAAGTGAGCTGAAGAGTGTTGATCCTGAATATTTTGAGGAGGTTGATAAAGACAATCCGCAAAGAGTGGTTAGGGGGTTAGAAGTTTATCGTGCAACGGGAAAACCATTTACTACCTTCAGGAGACAAAGCGTGGAAGAAAGACCATTTGAAATTCTGAAAATTGGTTTAGATATGGATAGGGATAAATTGTATGAGCGCATCAATATACGTGTTGATAAAATGATAGAAGATGGACTGCTCGATGAAGTGAAAAATCTTCAGCCTTATCGCAACAAACAGGCATTACAAACTGTGGGGTATAAGGAGGTTTTTTCATATTTGGATGGTGAGCATGACTTAGAAACAGCTATTGAACTTATAAAACGTAATACAAGAAGATATGCTAAACGCCAACTTACATGGTTTAGAAAGGAGGAGGATGTTCAATGGTTTCATCCAGGAGATTTAGCTGGTATTAAAGAGTTTATTGAATCCAGAATAAACAACTAAGAAATTATTTTTTCGTCTTATTGGTTATAGGTTAGTTATCTTTGAATAATCATGAATAAGAAATTATTAGTAGGCGCACTTGTTTTTGTAGGGTTGAGCTTAACATCGTTTAAAGCGGATGAAACTGTGGATGTTAATTGGCTCACCTTTGAAGAAGCTGTTGAGAAACTAAAAACTGAGAAGAAAAAAGTTTTTATCGATGTATATACTGACTGGTGTGGTTGGTGTAAAGTAATGGATAAGAATACCTTCAGTCAGCCTATCATAGCTCAATACTTGAACGAAAATTTCTATCCGGTAAAACTAGACGCTGAGCAAAAAGAAGATATCACCTTTAATGGAGTGACATATAAATTTGTTCCTAGTGGCAGAAATGGTTACCACCAACTGGCAGCGGCTTTATTGCAGAACAAATTAAGCTATCCGCAATTCGTGATTTTGAACGAAAAAATGGAGATCATTAACATTACTGCTGGGTATCAAAAGCCTGAGCCTTTTCACAAGATAATTTCTTTTTATAACGAAGATAGCTACGTTTCAAAAGAAGAGGCTGCCAAGTTTGAAAAAGAATATAAATCACCATTTTCGGAATAATCAGCGAATTTTAGGTATTGATAGATTGTACTTAATCGCAATCACTCTTATAGAGAATATCAAAGAAGTGGTGAGGATGTAGTTTAAATCAGTATTTAATCCCATTTTAGAAAGAACAAAGAAAAATAAAGCTCCGATGAGGCAAGCGGTAGCATAAATTTCCTTTCTAAAAATGAGTGGAATTTCATTGCATAGAATATCTCTAATAACTCCACCAATAACAGCAGAAACTACACCCATAGAAATAGCCATGGAAGGACTCAGCCCATAGCTGAATGCTTTTTCCATACCACTAATGGTAAATAGAGCTATTCCAATACTATCAAAAATGAATATGGTACGCTTTAACTCCACAATGTATTTTCTGAAGATGATTGTTACAGGTACTGCAAGAATAATTGCCACTCCATAATGCACATTCGTAATCCAAGCCACTGGTGTGGCGCCTATGAGCAGGTCTCTTACCGTACCCCCTCCAACGGCAGTTACACATGCTATAACTGAAGCTCCGAAGAGGTCCATTTCTTTTTTAGCTGCCAACCGCAGCCCGCTAATGGCAAAAACAAAGGTTCCTATTAAATCTAATGCGTATAATAAATTCACTCAGCTAATTAATGCTGAATTCGGAGAATAAAAAATAAAAGAACATGATATTTCTCCATTCTTCATCTTGCTGGAACTCGAACCGCTTATCGTCATGCGCCTTTTCAATGCTTATTCTTTTATTGTTGATATACTCCAAAATGGTCATACCATCGTGCGGGTCTTTAAATTCTAAATATAGTGACAGGCGATTGTTTGGCCCTACAATGTTTGCAAATTCCCGAAAGTTACTTTGCACCACCTGGCGCAGAATACCCCCCTTTTCGAACTTTTCTGTTTGGCTGCAGTAACATTGTTCTGCATACTTTTTGTGCCACTCTAATGACTTAGCCGCTTGATCTTCTGCTTGAAACTCTGTGCCTGCGGCTTGAATAATTAAAAGCTCAAGTTTAGATGGTGCCAATTGATCTGACGGTGGTGGGTTTCGTGCTGCATCGCAGAGTGAAGCCACAAATTGATCGGTTAAGTTGTTTTCGGGTGTGTATATAGTTACTTCTTGCGCATAAGTTGCTGAAACAACAATGCTAAAGAGTAATATGATTAGCAGCTTCTGAATCATTACCAAATAATAATAACAAGAGGAAGATGATAATAATTACAATGTATACGAGTTTCTTTTTCTCATAAACAAACATGTAGCGTATTCCGGAAGTGCTATAGTACTTTCTATAGTTATCCATTAAGCTATTAAAATCTCTGTAGCTGTGTATTACATCTAATGATGGAATATCGGGGTCTATTTTTACTTTAATACGTGACATTATTGTTCGTATTTAATGTTTTCTGACAATTTCTTTAATTTCTTTAAAATGCGGTACGTTTTTACTTTAGCATTCACCTCACTAGTACTTAACAGGTATCCTATTTCTTTAAAAGAACGATTCTCAAAGAATCTTAATTCTATAAACTGAATTTCATCTTCATTCAATTGTTCGAGTAAAACGGGTATTAGAACATGTGGGTCTATTAATGGTTCTGAATAATCTATTTCACTCACTAGCTGATCTAAATGACCGCTTTGGATACTTACTGATCGGGTAAATCTTGCTTCGTTTCTAAAAAATAAATTCACCTCGTTGATAGTAATTTTGTATAACCAGGCTGAAAATGGAACACCCATGAATTTGAATTTCCCAATATTTTTTAAGCACTTCAGAAATATGCGTGAAGTCAGTTCTGCGGTTACATCAAGATTATCAACACGCTTATTTACGAACAAGAAAATCTGATCATAGTACTTGATATATATTTTAGCGAAGTGCTCAGGGTTTTTCTGACATTTTTTTATGACTTCCAGCTCTTCAGTAATTTCTTCTTTTGTTAAGTGATAATCAGAATTTATTAAAGACTCGGCAAATAATACAGATTTAGCAAGATAAGTATTTGCAACAGAATACAAATGGCAGACATAGCAGTAAAGTATGTAGGCCTTTGAGTATGTGTATTTGCTACTAACTATCATTTAATCTAATTTAAAAATATCCGGCCAACGGCTGTCCATTTCCGAGGCCGGATATCACCGCCTTTACAATGTCTCACGAACATTGTTTAGAAATGAAGTACCCTTATAATGCAGGAGTTAGAAAAAGGTACACATTTTATAGCTAATTTTTTTTTGGGTCATTAATGGCTACCTTTGCAGCCCTTGAAAAACAAGGGATTATAATAGAACAAAAAGTAAAAAATTATGTCTGAAGCAAAAAAAGGGGACAAAGTTAAAGTACATTACACAGGTAAATTAAACGATGGATCAGTATTTGATTCTTCTGTTGAAAGAGAGCCCCTTGAATTTGAATTAGGAGCAGGAATGATGATAGCAGGGTTTGATAAAGCTGTGCATGGAATGAAAATTGGCGATAAAAAAACAGCGGAAATACCTTCTAAAGAAGCATATGGTGAGAGAAATGATGATATGATTGTTTCGGTACCTAAAGCACAATTACCGCCTGATTTAAGCCCATCGGTGGGTCAGCAGCTAAGTATGCAACAGCCGTCAGGACAAGCGATTCCTGTTGTTGTTACATCAATTGACGAAGAAAACATTGAAATAGACGCAAATCATCCACTAGCTGGAAAAGATTTGACATTTGAAATTGAGCTAGTTGAAATAGTTTAATTAAAATTAAGCCCATAAAAAAAGCCTCTGCATTGTAGAGGCTTTTTTGTTGCTTGTGATTTATAGTTACGCTAATTGTGCATCAAGTTTTTGAGCTAACACTCCTTTAGGAACTGCTCCAACTTGTTTGTCAACAATTTCACCGCCTTTGAAAACCAATAGGGTAGGGATGCTTCTGATTCCAAATTTTACAGGAATATTTGGGTTTTCATCCACATTCATTTTACCAATAACGGCTTTTCCGTCATATTCACCAGCTAACTCTTCAACAACGGGTCCGATCATTTTACATGGTCCGCACCATTCAGCCCAAAAATCAACTAGTACTGGTTTATCGCTATTGACGATTTCGTCAAAATTTGAATCTGTAATTTCAATTGCTTTGCTCATTATATTTTATTTATAAATTGAAAATCCTTTTTGCAGTCAAAACGCAAATGTATACAATTTTGGTTCTCTCATACCAGTAGATTATACATAATTAATATCAATTGTCTCATAGAGGATAGTTATGCTTATCAGTTAGTTAGCTATTTAAGCATTTTAGTTGACTGATGTCTTGCTCGTTATTTTGTAAACTGATTCAGACGATTTTGTAGATGGAAAAGATTATTTTATCTACAAAATTGAATTTAATGAAACCTTATTATCTACATTTACGAATAATATGTAAATCTAAGTTTAAATGAAAGGAACAAATTTAGGAGAGTTTGAAGAGTTGGTAATGCTGGCGATAGGAGTGCTTCATCCAAAGGCTTATGGAGTATCCATTAAAGATGAGATAACAGATAGGTCCGGTAGGAGTGTAACACTTAGTGCTGTACATGCTTCACTACACAGGTTAGAAGAAAAGGGTTTTTTAGAAAGTGAATTTGGCGAGGCATCGAATAAAAGAGGTGGGAAAAGGAAAAAGTATTTCTTCATCACTGCGTATGGTGCTAAGGCTCTGGAAGAAGTGAAAGAACTAAGAGAGCAACTTTGGGCAGACATGAATAAAGTGGCATTAAACAATAGCTAATGTCTGGTCTGAAACATATTAACCCACCCTCATTGCCGCAGCGCTTTCTGCAATGGTTCTGCAAACCAGAGCTCTTGGAAATGATTGAAGGTGACCTGGAAGAGGAGTTTTACAATAAAGCCGAACAGAGCTCTATAAAAGCAAAATGGTATTATACAATTGAAGTTATTCGCTTCTTCAAGCCATTTGCAATCAAGAAAATTTTCAAAAATAAATCAGGAATTATGGGAATGAATGCAAACTACCTGAAGGTAGCTATTAGAGGATTTAAAAATGACAAAACCAATATGGTTTTGAGTTTGGTGGGTTTGATTGTGGCGCTTACATGCGCAATGGTTATTTATACTATTGTTAATTACCAACTCAGCTACGATGGATTTCACGAAAAGTCAGATCGCATTTTTCGCATAAACTATGATGAAACTAAAAACCCAAGAAGCGATAGAATTCTACCTACTGTTGGCCCACCGCTAGGCCCGGCCATTAAAGAGTTTTTCCCTGAAGTTGAGGCTTCAGTAAGGTTCAGATATACACCAAATCAAATAGTTACTTATCGTGATAATCAGTTTTATGAAGAAAAGATATTTTATGTTGACCCTTCGGTATTAACAGTATTTTCTTATCCATTAGCAAAGGGAAATCCGGAAAACGCACTGGATAAAAAGAATAGCATTATTCTCACAGCGCCAATGGCTAAAAAATATTTTGGTAATGATAACCCAATCGGAAAAATATTGGACGTTGGAGAAATTCCTTTAGAAGTTACCGGTGTGTTTGAAGAAATACCATCGAATACTCACTTTCCTTTTGATTTTATCCGGCCATTCGATGCGTTTGAAGTTCCGTACGGCTACCCGGTAACATTAGACGATTGGGGTTGGATATCATTTCATACCTATGTTTTGCTGAAAGAAGGGGCGGATTATAAGGCATTAGAAGCCAAACTTCCTGAGTTTGCTAAAACACATTTTGAAGAAGAGCGGCTGAACGCTTTTGATTACAAGCTACAGCCTTTAAATGAGATTTACTTTAGTGGTATTCACACTGAAGTTCATAAAGTTGGTAATTACTCTTATGTCTATGTGCTTTCTTGTGTAGGTATTTTATTGCTGGTTTTAGCTGCATTTAACTTTACCAACATTTCTACTGCCAAATCATTAACCAGAGCATTAGAAACAGGTGTTCGTAAGGCAATGGGATCATCAAAGAATGCTTTATGGTGGAGATATTTATTGGAACCGCTAGTTCTTACTCTATTATCTGTTGTAGTTGGCTTATTACTATTACCATTCTTACTGGAACAAGCACAAGCCAGTTTAGGTGTGGAATATTTACTCACCAATGAATTGTACATAGAAGTGGCCTTACTTTTCGTTCCTCTGGCATTATTTATTGGGTTTGTGTCTGGTATATACCCAGCGTTTATAATGTCTTCTTTCAATCCATCTACTGTTTTAAAAGGATCGATGAAAACAGGGCAAAAGGGTTCTGTTCTAAGAACCACTTTAGTAACTGTTCAATTTGCCATTACATCCGCCTTGCTGATTGGTAGTTTTATAATTTCAAGCCAGATTAACTTTATGCTAAATAAAGATCTGGGATTTGATAAAGAAGAACTGGCAGTATTACAGATGCCCGGTGAAGTTTTACAAAGGTATTTTGAGCCTCTGAAAACAAAACTGATGCAAAACCCGAATGTGTCAGGAGTAACGATGGCGGGCGGACGACTTGATGGTGACACTGGGAGTGGCCCAATTGCTATGGAAGGTGTAGATGAACCGGTTCCTATGGCAATTAATGCTATTGGCGATGATTTTTTTAAGATTATTGGAGTTAAGGTATTGGCAGGAAAAGAGTTCTCCAACACCAATGAATACGACAGTGCTCATGGAGTAATAATAAATGAAAGCGTTGCTAAAGTTTTTAACCTTACTCCTGAAGAAGCCATTGGAAAGCAAATTAGAGTAAGTGGTCAGCGAGAAGGCACAGTCATGGGAGTGGTCGAGAATTTTCATTTCACATCACTACACGACCAGATTCAGCCTTTAGTCCTAATTTATCCGCACACCAGACTCAGAAATATATACATGCGGGTGGAGGCTGGAAACCTACACGATGTAATTGTATCCATTGAAAATGATTGGAAGGAAGTTGTGCCGGAAGTACCTTTTGATTTAGTCATGCTAAATGATCATTTGCAATCACTTTACAAAAACGATATGCAGTTTGCAGGTATGGTTAAATTCTTCTCATGGGTAACCATCATTATAGCTATTGTTGGCTTATATGGTTTGATTACACTCATCTGCAAATACCGAATGAAAGAGGTGGGCATTAGAAAAGTGTTGGGTGCTTCAGTCGGATCTTTGATAGTTACTCTTTCCAAATCATTCACACTGTTTATACTGATAGCCAATATTATTACATGGCCCATTGTGTACTATTTTGCTGACAACTGGATTGATTCATTCGCTTATAAAATATCATTGAGTCCATTGTATTTTGTTTTAGGCTTAGTTATAACACTTTTCATTGCGGGCGTAACCTTGGTAATTCAGTCAGGTAAAGCTGCATTAGTAAATCCTGTAAAAACGCTACGTCAGGAATAATTGGTTTTCTGGCGCATGTATTTAACTGTTTAGTCATCAGATTACATGATTAATGTTTAAACATCTAGTTTTACACTTAATCGAACATTATCCGACTTAAATAGTTAAACTAACATATGAGGAAATCGATCATCCTGGCAATAGTATATTTTTTATGTTTCAATGCAGCAGCCCAGTCTTCAACTACATACGAGCTTTCTGGTAGAGTAATTGATGGCACTACAAATAGTGGACTCGAGTTCTCTACAGTGAGTTTATTAAACATATCCGATAGTTCACTCATTGATGGGGTTATTACTGATTCTGAAGGTAGATTTCAATTAAAAACCAAGAAAGGAAATTACATACTTAAAGTTCAGTTTATCTCTTACAACAGTCAATTTTTATCGGTGACAATTGGCGATGCGGATCGTCAAGTTAATCTGGGAAATATAGTTTTGAATCCTGATACGGAAACCCTTGATGAAGTGGTGGTCACTGGTGCCAAAGATCAGATGCAATTGGAGCTTGATAAAAGGGTTTTTAATGTAGCCGAGAATATTGCCAATATAGGAGCAAATGCTTCAGAAATTTTGGATCAAATACCTTCTGTTGCAGTAGATGTTGAAGGTAATGTGAGCCTGCGCGGGAGTAACAATGTGCGGATTCTCGTCAATGGAAAACCCTCAGGATTAGTGGGTATCAATAATCAAGATGGGTTGCGGCAGTTACAAGGCGGGTTGATAGAAAGAATTGAAGTTGTTACCAATCCATCGGCCAGATATGATGCTGAAGGTTCTGCTGGTATCATTAATATTATCTTAAAAAAGGAAAAACAAGGAGGCTTTAACGGAGCGTTTACTGCCAATATAGGCTACCCTTACAACTATGGATTTTCTGGTAATGCCAATTACAGAACAGGTAAATTCAATTTATTCGCGAGCTATGGAATCAATTACCGCGAAAATCCTGGTGGGGGTTATACAGATAGGACATCCTTCGGGACGGACACCTTGTTCACCTACATTAATAATGATAGAGTAAGGAGCGGACTTGCGCACAACGTTAGAATAGGTACAGATTTTTATTTTAATGAGAAAAATATTCTAACCGCTTCAGGATTAGTGAGAATATCGGACGAAGAAAATATCTCAGAACTTAGCTATCTAGATAGAAACTCACAACGCCAATTAATTGGAAATACTCTTAGAAAAGATACCGAAATTGAAGATGATAATAATTTCGAATATCAATTAAATTATCAACGACAATTTGAGGGTAAAGGGCACGAGTTAAACACGCAAGTTCAATATCGTAATAATGATGAAACTGAAGATTCTTCTATAGGCCAGGCTGATCTGCAAATGGGCGAGTCTTTAGCGGAATATCAGAGATCATTGAATGTTCAAGGCGACAAGAGCATCTTAATGCAGGTGGATTATGTTTACCCATTTTCAGACGGTAAAAAGTTTGAAACCGGGTATCGAGGAACAATCAGGGAGATAACCAGTGATTATGAGGTGAAAGAACGTGATTCCACTGGTCAGTTTGTGCCTATTGAGGAAGTTTTTGAAGGATTGAATTTGAGTAACAGGTTTGAATATGATGAAGATGTCCATGCTGCCTATGCTATTTTTGAAAATAAAATGGATAAGTGGGGGTATCAGTTAGGAGTTCGTTTCGAGCAGACTTACATTACTACCTATCAGCGGGAAGGGGATGTTAAAGTAGATAAAGAGTATCTGAATGCCTTCCCAAGTGCATTTATTAGCTACAATTTAAGCAAGGCCAGAACGTTGCAAGCTAGTTACAGCAGAAGAATATCAAGACCAAGATTTTGGCTCTTAAATCCGTTTTATTCATTCACTGATCCAAGGAATATACGCAGGGGAAATACTAATGTAGATCCTGCTTATACAGATTCTTATGAGTTCGGAGTCTTGAATAATTTGGATAATGCCTCCATTTATTTTGGGGCATACTATAGATATACTACCGGTGTAATTGAAAGAATTGATGTAGCCGGAACATTTGCCGGACAACCGGCCACTATTTCCACACCCTACAACATTGGGGTAGAAGATGCTTTCGGTTTAGAAGCTAATTTTAGTTACGATCCTGTAAAATGGTTGAACGTAAATGGTAATGCCAATTTTTATCGTGCTATGACCAATGGTTCTTATGAGGGGCAGGTGTTGGATCGTGACGCTTTAACCGCCAACTTCAGACTGAATTCAAGAATTAAATTAGGTACCGTTGATATTCAGGTTAGTGGAAATTATAGAGCACCGGAAAATACTGTGCAGGGAACACGTAAAAGCTTTTATTCCATGGATTTAGGTGCAAACACTGATGTTTTTGATGATAAAGGCACCATTACATTAAGTGTTAGAGATGTATTTAATTCCAGAAAATGGCGAGGCACGCTAGACACACCTACTTTGGTGGAGGAGAGCGAATTTCAATGGAGGGCAAGACAAATCACGTTATCATTTACATACAGAGTGAACCAGAAAAAACCTAGAAGAAGCAGGCGAGAAGGTGGTGACTTTGATGGAAGCGATGATTTTTAACATTTGAGTTTTATTTGACTTTGCGAAAGGCTAATTTCATTGCTCAATGAAGGAGCCAGAAATACCTACACATCATCAGGAAGCGATTATAGCTTCAAAAAATAGCTTGATGAGCAATATGGTCTTGGCTGTAATAAAAGGCGTTGCTGGCTTTTTCGGAAATTCATATGCCCTTATTGCCGATGCCATTGAATCTACCACTGACGTTTTTGCCTCATTACTTGTTCTTCTTGGTATTAAATATGCTAATAAACCTGCTGATTCAAACCACCCATATGGGCATGGTAAAATTGAACCACTGATAACATTCCTTGTCGTTGGGTTTCTGATAACAGCAGCCTTAAGTATAGCTTATCACAGCGTACTGCACATTATAACACCTCATAAAACTCCGAAGCCTTGGACACTCATTGTGTTAGGGTTGATCATTATTTGGAAAGAACTCTCTTTCAGGTATATGATGCGCAAAAGTGTTGACACGAGCAGCTCCGCTTTAAAGGCCGAAGCCTGGCATCATCGCAGTGATGCAATCACCTCTGTGGCTGCGTTTATAGGTATTTCTGTAGCAGTTATTTTTGGCGAAGGTTATGAAACGGCCGATGATTGGGCAGCTCTTTTTGCTTCCGGTTTTATCATTTATAATAGTTATCTGATATTCAGACCTGCGCTTGGCGAAATAATGGATGAACACTTTTATGACGATATGATTGAGGAGATTCGTGAAGTTTCATTGAAAGTGGAAGGTGTGATGGATACTGAAAAATGTTTCATAAGAAAATCAGGGATGAAATACCATGTAGATTTACATGCCATTGTGGATGGCACCATATCTGTAAAAGCAGGTCATGATATTGCCCATCAGTTAAAGGATAGACTCGAAAAGGAATTACCTGTTATTGACAGTGTATTAGTCCATATCGAGCCTTTCCTTGAAAATAAGAAGATTACCTAATCTCAAAAACCGCTCTAATCTCTGAGCTGATCGTAATGTTTTTGTATTCTAAATCAGATTGATAGCCACCGTCCATTTTAGCTTCCATCATCATAGTATTTCGGGCGTACATGGGTGCATCATACTGGCCTACCTCCTGAATTTCAAGTGCTCCACCAATTTCTTCGTCAATTGAAGCAAGTAAAGCAGTCGCTTTGGCTTTGGCCGCCTGCAGTGCCTTAATTTTTAATTCCCTGCGATACTCATCAATCCTTGAATGGCTTACTTCAGCTATGTTAATACTGTTTACACCGTCTGCATCTAACTTCTCTATTAAATCATTCAGCATTTTTAGGTTATTTACTTTCAATTTGAAGCTTTTTGTGGCAAGAAATTCATCAGACTTACGCTTTTTCCAATCCCAATTGTAGCCGTAGATATTATCAACTGTTAAGTTATTTTCGCCCAGGTTCAACTGCTTTACTGCTTTTACCAGGCCGGCTTCTAATGTATTGATATCCACCTTCTTTAACCCGCTTTTATATTCTTTGAGAGCGATCTGCAAATAAATTTCATCAGGAATTACTTCCATCTCTGCCTTCCCATTTACTTCAATTTTTTTCACTCTGGATTCAACCTGTGCTTGCACAACTGTGGTTACCAATATTAATGCGATCAATAATAATTTACTTTTCATAGTTTTCTGTTTTTATAGAGATGCCTCCACAAACAATATTCCATAAATAATTTCAGAATACTTAATAGGAAGGCTCGAAACTAATTTAGGGAGATCCCTCGTACCCTCGGGATGACTCACGAAAATAGAATGTCATGCCGACAAAGGAGGCATCTTACTAAGTCAGTACTCCAAATAAAGAGCTTCAGGCAATAATATATATCGAAGCACAAACTTTCCGACTACTAAAGTGTTAATCTTTCATGGCAAAGCAGGCAACTAAAAAGAAAACAGCTCCGAGAGTAAATACTCAGCAAAAAATTGTAAAGGCCTATAAGGACCATTTACTTAGAAACGGTAGTAAACCAGCTTCGGTGTATCAGTTTACAGCTGATTTAGGTCTCGATGAAATCGAATTCTATAAATACTTCCCATCCTTTGAAGTAATTGACAATGAGATTTGGAGTGAGATGATCATTCATACCATTCAAAGCATAAAATCTGATAAAGTATTTGAAGAGTATGGGGCGAGAGAAAAAATGCTCTCTTTCTATTATACACTCATCGAGGTGTTGAAGAAAGACAGAAGCTACGTGAAGATGACATTCAAACGGTCTAATAAGCCAGAATTTGTACCTGCTCAATTAAAAGGATTCAAGGCAGAGTTTGATATGTTCTGCAAAGAGATAATTAGTGAAGGACAGGATAGCGAGGAAATTGTACGTAGACCATACATTTCTGATCGGTATCATGATGGACTGTGGCTTCAGTTAGTTTTTATTATTTCATTCTGGCTGAGAGATACCAGCAAAGACTTCGAGCGTACGGATGCGGCTATTGAAAAATCAGCGAACCTTTCTTTCGAATTGATGGGGCGTGGGCCACTGGATATGATTGTTGATTTCGGAAAGTTTCTGTACCAAAATAAATGAGAAAAGAGCAAACGAGTATTCCAACTTCCAAGGTGCAGCGGGCATCTAAGTTTATTTCTACCGGGGCTAAAGTAGGTGGTAATTACATCAAACATTACAGTAAGCGCTTATTTGATAAAGAGCTCACACGTGATCAGTTAGATGCAGATAATGCCGAAGATATTTATGAGTCATTGAGTCAATTGAAGGGTAGTGCGCTTAAAGTGGCCCAAATGCTAAGCATGGATAAAAATGTGCTACCAACGGCTTATCAGCAGAAATTTACCATGTCGCAATACAGTGCGCCACCTTTATCATATCCGCTCGTGGTGAAAACCTTTAAAAAATATCTGGATAAGTCACCTGAAGATATTTTCGATTCTTTTACCAAGAATGCAGTCAATGCTGCTTCTATCGGACAGGTACATCAAGCCACCTTGGATGGTAAAAAGCTGGCTGTAAAAATTCAATATCCGGGTGTAGGAGATAGTATCAGTTCTGACCTTCGCATGGTGAGACCTATCGCTGCCAGCATGTTTAAAATCAATACAAAGGAGTTGGAAGAATACATTGGTGAGGTTGAATCTAAATTGTTAGAAGAAACTGATTATCAACTGGAGCTGAAGCGCAGTATGGATATTACAGCCAGGTGCAAGAATATGGATGGCGTAAAATTTCCGCAGTATTACCCTGAATTATCCAGCGAGCGAATTTTGGTGATGGACTGGATTGATGGGATGCATTTAAAAGAATGGATGGCAACCAATCCATCGCAGGAGGTAAGAAACGAGATTGGGCAGAGGCTATGGGATTTTTATCATTTTCAAATTCACGATCTCAAACAAGTGCACGCTGATCCGCACCCCGGAAACTTTTTGATAACTAAAGAAGGAGAGTTAGGCATTATTGACTTTGGTTGCGTAAAAGAAATTCCGCTGGATTTTTACAATCAATATTTTCAGTTAATGAAATCCGATGTATTGAATCCAGATTATAATTTAGAAGATCTATTTATTCAACTTGGGTTCTTATCGGCAAATGATTCTCAAAAAGAGCGAGACTTTTTCTCGGGGTTGTTTAAAGAGATGATTGAACTATTGGGCCGACCATTCAGATCAAAAACATTTGATTTTGGAGACGATGATTACTTTAAGAAAATTTTTGAAGTAGGGGAGAGAGTTTCGCGTATGAAGGAAGTTAGAAATTCGAAAACGGCAAGAGGCAATAGGCATGGTTTATATATCAATCGCACTTACTTTGGCTTGTATAATCTCCTGAATGAACTAAAAGCGAATATTAAAACTTCATAGAATACAGTTGTCACTTCATCCGTCTATTGACATAGAAGAGGTCTCAAATTCATTCACTTTTAATAACTTCGTGGCAGTATGAAGCACTTTTATATTCCATTCCTTCTTGGCCTACTATTTTCGTGCGGTAATGATCCCGAAACGCAAAAGCAGCGTTTCTTAATTAGAGGCAATGAAGCTTTGCAAGAGCAGAATTATCGTGATGCCACGCGCTTTTATGAAGAGGCTCTGAAAATTGATCCATGCTATACTCCGGCAATTAATAATCTGGGTACTGTTTATTTTAGGCAGAATCAATATGTGCAGGCTTCTATGCAATATGATAAAGCGTTGGAATGTGAGCCTGAAAATATGGATGCCGTATTGAATCGGGCGAATACATTTTATGAACTGAATGATTTGTATCGCGCTTTGGACGATTTAGAATATGCGCAGAAAAAAATGCCTGATACTTCTACAGTTTACTTTAGACTAGGTCTTGTGCATACTAAAATGCGCAAGTTTAATAAAGCCATTGAAGATTTTAATAAGGCCCTACAATTGGAGCCTGATAATGCTGAAACGCTGATCAACAGAGGTACGGTTAAATATTACCTGAAGGATTATGACGCTGCAGAAGAAGACCTTAAAGCGGCATTAAAAATCGATCCGCTGGAAGCTAATGCCTACAATGCATTGTCGCTAATTGAAGTGGAAAGAAATGATTTTGATGAAGCGCTCGAATTGGTTAATAAAGCATTAGGATTGGAGCCTGGTCAGCCTTACTTTTTAAATAATCGGGGGTTTATTCATTTGGAGATGAACGAACTTGAGAAGGCTAAGGAAGACATTAACCGAAGCGTAACCATCGACCCTGAAAATGCCTGGGCTTATAGAAACAAAGGCTGGTATTACTTTAAAACGGGTAATAATGAAGATGCCATAAAACTATTGCAACGTGCTGCTAAGCTCGATCCTTTTGTGGATAAGGCCTACTACTTTTTAGGCAGGGTGTATGAAAATATGAATGACACCTATAACGCCTGCGAGAACTATAAAATCGCCAAAGAGAGACAGGAAAAAGTTATTACTGTGTTAGACTGCGTATGAAGTTAAAAGAACTCATCAGTAATTTGGAATCCAAATTGATTGGTCCTTTACCAGGGCCCGATGCACACCGACTGATGATGCCTGGAGAAATTAACACTTCCAGATTCGATAAAGAGAAAATGGCGAAGGCTCGATTAAGTGGTGTGCTTATTCTCTTTTACGAAAAAGATGGCGAGGCATACTTACCACTCACGCAGCGTCATGAATATGGAGGCACTCATAGCGGTCAAATCAGTTTTCCTGGTGGTAAATGGGAAAAATCAGATCCTGATTTGATATTTACTGCGAAGCGTGAAGCGAATGAAGAAATTGGCGTGCGGTATGAGGAGGTAAATGTCATCGGCCAATTATCAGATTTATTTATTCCGCCAAGTAATTTTAAAGTAACGCCAGTGGTAAGCTTCACAGAAAGTCAGCCGCAATTCGAAATTGATACCTTCGAAGTAAAAGAACTCATTGAAGTACCTGTTAGTCATTTAATTGAAGAGACAACGGTGAAGCAAACGGCAATAAAGTTCGCCAATGGCTACAAACTCAACACACCTTATTTTGATGTAGAAGGCCGCATTGTTTGGGGAGCCACAGCCATGATGCTCAGTGAGTTGAAACAACTGATTAAAATTTAATTCAATTTTAATTTCTTGAGCTCTTTATCAATTGCCTTACCGGCTTTTTTTGATTCCTTTTCAATTTCTTTGGAGCCTTTCTTAATTTCCTTTCCTAACTTTTTAAATTCTATTTCCAGATCGTTTAACCAATTGTTAAAGTCTCTCTTAGCTTTTCCAAGCTGAATACCATTATTACCTTTTTTATACTTTGCGCTCTGACCACGTTTAACCTTCTTTTTACTATTGTTTGTGCTCAATTCTACCGTGCCTTCTTCCACTTCTACATCAAGCTCATCTTCATTGGTATTTACGTTAAATTCAGTTCCAAGTACTTTTACTTCCCCTAATTCCGTTTTAACAACAAACGGACTGGCACCTTTTACAACACTAAAATATAACTCGCCCTTGATGTTGACTTCCCGTTTATCAAAGCTCTGATCATATTCCAGAGAGCTATTATGATTTAGATAAACCAAAGAGCCATCCGGTAGCTCTTCAACTTCATAATTGTCTTTGGTTTCTACGGTAACATTTGAACAAGAACTAATCGTAATTAGTAAAACAAATAATCTCGTAAGTAATTTCATGGCAGTTGGACTATGATTTAGTTAAAGTTAAGAAAAACACCATGAGCAGAAATCTAAGATTCCGGCCCAATCTATTAAACATTATTTGTCCTTGCCTAGCGATACTTTATAGTCTTCAGGTGTGCCGCTGATTTTTAGATTTAAATAGCTCGTGCGTTTGTCCTTATCCTGGTATTGAATTTCATCTACCTGGTCCGAATTATCCTGATCTTTCTTACCGAATATTTTACTCAAACCCGCTTTGGTAATCACTTTCACCGGAATACGAACATAATACTCCATTGATAAATCTGTCTTCTGCTTGCCAGATACTTCAAAATAACCCAGTGTGGAGTTAATAGTCATGCTGGGGATGGTAAGCGTGCCATGATTAAGGTCTAATGTGTTTTTCAACGTATCAAAACGCACATTCGATAAGTTCTTATCAGAAAAGTAATCGGATAATGCCTCGAATGCTGAGTAATTATTGATACTGCCATTCAGCACATTCATTTCTATGTGCAAGTCTGAGTCATCAATAATGGGTACCATATCCGCATGCATGTGAATTTTACCCTTTATACTTCCGGATATATGGCCATGCAGGTTTTCGGAAACTAAATGATCCTGCCCAAAGTTTTCAAACTTAAAAAGCAATTTATCCAGATTGATGTCCTCCACCTGAATAGTAGGGCTGAAGTATATAGCGTCCGGATTAGAGCCATTAAAATAGCCATTTAGCCCTATCGAGCCTCCGGCAGCATTTAAACCTAGGGTATCAATATAAATGTAGTGGTTTTCCTGCATACGCCCTTCGAGGTTGAATTCATTGAGGTGATAACGATGATAGGTAAGGTCGCCAATGTTCAAAGAGAAGTTCATATTCGAAAACGGTACTTCAAATATGTTAAAGCCTGCTTCATGATCTTGCGGTGTCATTTCTTTAGTAGCCGGAGGTGGTGTATAGGCAAATAGTTGATCAAAATCTAACCGCTTACTTTCTAAGTGAAATTCGTTTGGTATTCTGGAAATGCTATCTGCATTATAGTGCGTAAAGTTTACATTGAAGTCTGAATTGCCCAATTTGCCACCTGCATTCGTAACCTTAAGCATAGTGCTATCCAAATATAAACTCCCTTTAAACTCCTGAAAGCGCATGGGGTGCACCTTCATCTTTGCTTCTAGTTTGTCTACATCTATTTGTGTACTTAACAATTTCTTATCAAACTCTAAAGATGCAATGCCATGAATAAGCAGGTTGCTAAACTCTTCATGTCTGTAATCTTCAGGTACATGATTTTGGCCACGATAAGAGAATAAATCATCTAGTTGAAGCAAATCAGAGCGCAGGTTAAAATCTACTTTGGTATTGCCAACAGGCTCTTTTTCAAACCACAGGTCATAGTTCTCTAATTTACCATTGAAATGAAAATCGCTTTGGTCAATCATACCTGTAAAGTCAATCACTCTAAAATTGGCGGTATCGATGAACACATCAGCGTTAAAGTCATGCAGTTCATGTGGGTAATGAGTGAGCTGGGCGTGCAGCTTTTCAACAAAGAACTCACCTAAAGGTAAATTAGGTGATTCTGTAAAAGCCTTGGCCGAACTCTTAAAAGTAAATCGCATCGATAGGTCTTTAATCTGCTCTTCAAAACCTTTCGTAGTGTCTGAAGAGGTGCTTGTTAACTCTTCCAAATCCAGAAGATTGGACTTTATGTCTAAAATAGCTTCTACAGGAATATTTGTGTGGTGGATAATGGCTGGCAGATCAGAAACACTGGCTTTAATGGCAACATCAGAACCACCCACTTCAAAGTCTAGCTGATCGATAAGTGCTTTATGGCCATCCATCTGCGCATTGATGTTCACATTTTTTACGGGTAATGGATACACGGAGCTTTGAACATTAAGATCTTTCACTTTTAGCTTGGTGAAATAGGATTCATTGAGTCTTTCAATACTCTTTTCTGGCTGGGTAAGGTCTATGATATCATGAAAATTCATTTCGAGTGAAACATAACCCGATACATCTTCCAGGTTGTTGATGTTTAAGAACCTTGCCAGGAAGTTTAAGTCAAATTCAGATATAAGCTGAATGTCGAACTCCGGAGATTCAAAATTGTTAATCACGACATTACCGCTAAACACCCCTGTTTCTGGGCTAGCTGTAAAATCTTTAATAACCAGCTGCATCGTACTTGGGTCTCGCTTTTCACCATTGGTAAAATGGCCTTCAAAGTAGAGGTCATTCACTTGCTTGTTTACTGTAGTGTTATTAACAAAGGCATCAGAACAACCAAAATCAACATTAATCTGGGGTGAATAATCATTGATAGATTTGCCTTTAATAGTGGCATCAAAATAGATTTTACCGCCATTTTCATAGCGACTTAAAACGGGACTTAGCTCCTCAGGAGCAAAAGCGAGGAATAAATCGAAGTTTGGTTTATTGCCACTAAAATGTAAATCCAGATTCATGTCATCATCTACATCTACTGAACCTTCCATTAGAAATAAGGCGTTCTCTACCAGCACCTCTGAGGGGCTGATTTTCAATAGATTTTCTTCTGCATTTAGATTTAATGTTGTTTTAAGCGCTACGTGCTTATGATGTAAAAATGAGGTATCGCTATCAATGATTAGGTTAAACAGAAATTTACTGTCTAGCGTAATATCCATGGCTTCCTTGGTGGTTTTAAAGCTGGATTGCGCCTCTTCGATAAAAGCTTCAATTAATACGTTATTTTCTTCATTGAGCTTTAATAGGTCAATGTTTACGAGTTCGATGGCCTGTAAATCTAGATGCGTTGACTCTGAACTTTCGGTAGTAGCATCTTCCTCTGCCGACATTGCATTTACAATATTGAAAGAACCATCCAGATGCTGCACAAGCTTTAAATAGCCATCGGCCAACTTAATTTTTTTAGCCTGAAACGAGCCACTTAAAATGGACCACAAATCAAAACCAACGTAGGTGTCTTTTACATGAAGCAGCACCTCACTCGTGTCTGATTTGCTTTCATAAATTTTAATGTCTTCAAGATCGATGGATATATAAGGGAAATTCTCAAAAGGGGAGATGTGGCTGCCTTTAATTTCTAGTTGACCTTCAAAGTCGTGGTTAAGCCGGGAAACCATTTCCTTCACAATGCGGTCTTGCTGGGAATATGCAAGGGCGATTAAAGTCACACCAAGGGTAGCAATAATGGCTAATAGAATTAGCGAGAGTTTAATCCATTTCTTTTTGCTGAATGCCATTCTACAAATTAATGATACCTTAAGGTATTTACGTAGTTGATAGGATATTATTTAGTCTTTAATTTAATTGTTGGGATGACAAGTTTTAATAAAGAGCCATTATCTCCCGGACATTTTGCATCCTACATAGTGGAAAACTTTCGTTGATCACCCCAAAGAGCTCGTGCAAATAGACAGTGGTCTTTTGCAGCTTTATGGCCAATGCTAATTTGAATGAAGAGACACATTCTCAGAAGAGTATCCGTACTAGATTGGTTAAGTTGTATTGATAAAATTAAGAAGCTGAATACAAACTGAGATTACTTCTTAAATTTCTTATTGGTAAAAACTATTGAGAAATATTAGATAAAAGATTAAAATAATTTTATCTGGTTCATGCTTTTTGTAAAAAATTTTATGTTTATTAAAATCTTATTCTGATTAATAATGTAACCTGCTCTAAAACAATGATTTACAAAAAATTAATTCTAATTCTACTTTCTTTTGTTTTAATCGCTCCACTATATTCTCAACCCAATAGAAATAAAAAGTATGGATATGATGCTACCTTTTGGAAAGTTGGACAAGCGAAGTATGAATGGGGAGAAAAGATAAAAAATAAAGAACGTTCTCAAGGAATTTCAAAAGCTGATCAATGGTTTTATAAAGACTCTCAACCTTTGCCTGGTTTTGTTGAATTGAAAGATGGGACAGTATTAACTGGATCTTTTAAAAAAAGGCACCATTGGAATAAAGCATCGGAATATAGTAATGTAGAAGGTGCATCGGAATATGATGTTCCCTGGATTAAAGAGGAAGGTGGAGAATGGCGAAACTTTCAATTGAGTGATGTTGAGAAATATGGTATTTATTATACCATGGATGACTTAAATGCTGGCCCCTTCGACATTGGTGAGTTGACATTAAAAAATGGTTTGACGGTCAAAGGAAGGGTATTTACTCTTTATTGGAAAAGCCCATATGCTGGTCTAAAATATTATGGTAAAATATTAATTGAGGGTGACGATTTAAATGTGGTGTCGTACCAATCAGATGAGATCGATGAAGCTGTTATAGGTGAAGAAAAATGGTTAAATATAGATGATTGGTTAGTGTCTCCTAAAAATTATAGGACAGCATTTACTGAAAGTGCACAATCAAATGGTTATTTACCTATGAAACCTGGTAATGTTTCAATGAGAAATGGAGCAATAATTAAGGGTTCAATAGCCATTGAAGATCAAAAAAAACCGAGTAAGGCATTTTTTATAAGTGAGGACGATAGTTACATACACTCTCTTTCATATAAAAATACAGGCATGATAAAATTTGAAGATGGCTCAACATATGTGCCTAATTCTATTTATTTAGTCGATATCGACTTTGCTATGAATAAGTGGTCTAAAAGTGAGGATTTGCAGCCTGGCAAAATAGTATTTGAAAATGGTGATGAGCTAGTTGGAAATATATCCTTTGACCGTGATGCGAATGTTGTAAAATCATATCGATTCATTGACGCAGTTTTCTTTCTCCCTTCAGATGGATCAATTGGCTACTTATTTGATGAGGAAGGTGGTGTAGATTATTTTGAACATAATCTAAACGGAGTTGTGACTAAATACGTGCCAGTAAATGGCAAGTTTGTTGACTATAAGGATTTTGTCCAGGAGTTATCTTCCAATAGTTCTAATGAACCTACTAAAAATTTACAGCCTGGTTATGTTGTTATGGCCGATGGTACAAAAAAAGAAGGTAAGATAGCGGCTACGAAGTACAAAATGAGTTTCATTGGAAATGGCAACGACCTTGAGCAATTTAAGGCTTATCAAATGAAAATAAATTATTATGTACAAAAAATAGATGGTAAAGAGCGCAAATTCGTACCCATGCCAAGAAGAGCGAAGGCCTTTGGTTCTAATTATCAATACGTTGAAATCTTAGAGCATGATAAGAAATTCAGTTATTATGAGAACCCTTTTCCTACAAATGTTCGAAAAGGCATATCAAATCTAGGTGGTGCTGTTATTAATTCTGCAGTATCTAGTGCCACGGATGACTTGTCTGAAGAAGCAGCAAGACAAGCGGCTAAAAATGAATATGATAATTCTCAAGATATAGCAGCAACCGCAAAGGCGGCAAATCAATCCTATTATGCAACACAACAAGCATTAGAGGGAGTTGGGGCTAGTGATGAGGGAGGAATATTTTTTGAAGAGTACGTTTTAATTGATAATTCTAATGGTCAGAAGTACGTTATTTTCAAGAAAAATGATAAGCAAGAATTGGAGGCATTATTATCCTCATGTGCTAGTTATCAACAAATGACTGAAAGCGAAAAGAAGAAAACAGCCAGATTTGAAGATATTGAAAGAGCAGTGAGTATTTTGAATAACTGTAAGAATTAATTCTTTGCTTTTAAACAATAACCCCTTCGAAGATTCCGCTTTAACCACCATTTTGGTGGTTTCCAACATGGCTAAATCAAAGGCCTTTTATGTAGATATTTTGGGAGCGAGCATATTTAGAGAATATGGTGGCGACTCGTTGGTGCTGGAATTTCTTGGTAATTGGCTGTTATTGGTAACTTTCGGTGGACCGACTGACGATAAACCCAATACGCATTTTCTACCACCTGATGATAAAGACAAGGTAAGTCATGCCTTTACCATTCGGGTAAAAGATTGCCGAAAGTCTTACGAAGTTTTAAAGGCTAGGGGTGCTGAGTTTATTACGCCACCATTAGACCGTGGAGCAGAAACCCGTTGCTTCTTCCGCGATCCGGATGGTCATTTGTTTGAAATTAGCGAATATAGAGGATAATAAATTCGTATTGGGTAACTTCAACTTCCATGGAAATAAAAGAACTCAAAAAAAGGCCGGAACTTGATCACGATAAAAAGTTCGTTCGTTCTTATACACAATTCAATCAGTTTTTAACGGCTTTGAAGTCGAAGGAAATACCTGATGAAATTCTAGCTAAAATAAACAGCGGCATTGAAGAAGTTAATACTGCTGAAACAGAAAGTAAATCATTGCGGAAATTAATTCGGAAAACGCAATCGAATTTAATGAAGACTGTGGTAAAGGAATTAAAAATGGTGCCAAAAAATCACTATAGAAATACCTGGTTGGCTTTTGGGATGACGGTATTCGGCATTCCATTAGGAGTGGTTTTTGGAACCAGTATGGATAACATGGGATTAATGGGAATAGGATTACCGATTGGTATGGTGATTGGAATGGTTTTAGGCGCCAGCATGGATAAAAAAGCCTTCGAAGAGGGAAGACAACTCGATGTAGACATTGAGCTATAGGCTTTCAGGAATCCCCAACTTAAAGGTTGCTTTACTCACTTAGTTCATTTGCAATGAGACGTAGTAACGTCATTCTGAGCCTTCTGTAAGAAGGCGTGAGAATCTTAACTTTATAATTATTTCAATATTTTTCTTACTTATAAAGAAGTGGCGTATATTTAACAGATAGTGCGAATATAAACCACTAAGCTAATAGTGAATATGTGCTATAGTTTATATTCAGTTGTTGTGCCTCATTACCTAAAAAACTAAATCATGTCATCGAATCAACAAATACTTCTTAACACACTTCTTGAACAGCAGAAGAATGAACATGATCCTGATTTAAAAGACGATGAATACTTTGAGATTTTCGTTACTGAGCAAATCTTGAAAAATTATGAGTTGTCATATGATGAGATTATTGAAGGAATAGTTGATAATGGAGGTGATGGTGGAATCGATGGAATTTTTACTTTCGTCAATTCCGAATTAATCCAAAGAGACTCGGACTTAATAGATGGCAAACGCAATTCTGTTATTGATGTGTTTTTAATCCAATCGAAAAACACCTCAGGATTCACTGAGACAGCTGTTGAAAAGTGCGTTTCCTCTGCTTCGGATATTTTCGATCTTACCAAAACAATTGATTCATTAAGAACCGTTTACAATAATGACTTACTGATCAATGTTGAGATTTTCCGGAATCAGTATCTACACCTAGCATCCAAGTTTCCTGTAATAAAATTTCATTACTTCTATGCTGCCAAAGCCACTGAGGTTCATCCTAACGTTGAAAGAAAAATAGAAAATTTGAAAGCAACGATAAGAGGACTCTTCGACAAGGCAGATGTAAACTTTGATTTTTTAACTGCACAATCACTAATTGACCTTTCGAGAAGAGAACAAATAAGAACCAAGGATATTGCTTTGACAGATAACCCAATTTCAACTCAAGATGGTGGTTATGTAGCTATAGTTCCATTAAAGAACTACTTCGATTTTATAACTGATGACGATGATAATCTTATTAAGTATTTCTTTGACGCGAACATTAGAGATTATCAAGGTAATGTTGAAGTCAATTCCGCAATACGAGATACCTTGTCATCCAAGTTAAAAGAAGACTTCTGGTGGTTAAATAATGGAATAACAATAACTGCAACTAACGCATCATTCGCAAGTAAAAAACTTCATATTGAAGACCCTCAAATCGTAAATGGACTGCAATCATCCTTCGAAATCTACAACTACTATCATGATAATAAGATCGAAAATGATCAGAGAAGTGTTCTGGTGAGAATTGTAAAGACAAATGAGGAACAGAGTAGATTAAAGGTTATTAAAGCAACCAATAGTCAAACGAGTGTTCCGCCTGCCTCATTGAGGGCAACCGATCCTATTCATAGAGATATTGAAGATTATTTATTTGCTCATTCCTACTATTATGACAGAAGAAAAAACTATCATAAAAATCAGGGTCGCCCTATTAATAAAATAATCAGCATTCCTTTTTTGGCTCAAATTGTAATGAGCATTCTACATCAAAAACCTGACTATGCAAGAGCAAGACCATCAACTCTAATCAAGGTTAATGCTGATTATGAAAGCATATTCAGTACACAAATTCCAATTGAGTTGTATTTTAAGTGCATATCTCTTCATAAGAAAGTAGAAGATCATCTGAAGAATTACGCTAACCCAACTTTGTCAAGAACTCAAATTGGAGATATTAAATTTCATGTATCTATGTATGCCGCACTTAGAATTGTTGCTAGATTAAAGCCAAAGACTAGCGAACTCTCTGGGTTGAACTTAGAGTTGCTGACCACAGACATATTAGATGAAGCAACTGAATGTGTTTATATTGTTTACGATGCAATGGGTGGAAATAACTCAGTAGCAAAAGGAAAAGAATTTGTGAAGGAAGTTACGGAACAACTGACCGAAAAAATTGAAGAAAATGAATAAACGATGCACAACAGACACTAAAATGAATATGCGAACTAAGCCTTTTGATATGACCATGCGTAGCAGAAACTTCGGTGCTTCTAGCAACAGGGGCGCATACTCATTTTAGTTGGTCGTTCTGACTCTTCCCTCTCCGGCACCTACAACCTGCGAAAGTAAATGAATTTAATTATCAGATACATATTAATAGTTATTCTCATTCCGTCTGCTTGTAAAAATTATATTGAAAAGGAGACTGCAAATTTTCAGTATAGCAACATAAAGATTGAAGATTCATTACAAACCCTAATTGCAGTGTCAAATGAAGAGTTTATAGAATATGGATCAGACATTGCTTTTGTGAGTTTAAATGGAGATACAGCTATAGCATTTGGAGACTTTGCATACTTTGGAACAGATACATTACAATACTATGCTAATGTCTTATATAAAGAAGATTCAGTGTTAAGACCAGTAGGAATCGACCGTTATGGGAGCATTTTGTTTGATGTATTCTTGTTTGACAATGGCCCTGATTATTACAGCGAGGGTTTAGTACGAGTTGAAAGAAACGGTCTTGTAGGGTATGCCAATGAAAAAGGTGAGATTGTTATTCCTTGCAAGTATGAATATGCTAGTTCCTTTCAGAATGGCCTAGCTGAAGTAACTTTTAAATCAAGGTTCTATCTGGATGGCGATGAACACAAAAGAGTGGAAAGTGATGAATGGTTCAAAATAGATAAATCAGGTAAAAGGCTTGATTAGTTAATCACTCCTCCCTCTCCGGCACCGGATCATACCCAAGTCCACCCCAGGGGTGGCAACTGTTAATTATTATGTATGAAATATCATTCAATAAGCATGAATAATTCGATGATTGAATGAGAAGTCATTCATTAAATACTAGTTAATACAGATGGAATTCTGTTTAGTTTTCCTCCCTCTCCGGCACCGGATCATACCCATGTCCGCCCCACGGGTGGCAGCTGCTAATGCGTTTAATGGCTAACCAGCCGCCCTTCAACGGCCCCCAAACTTGAATGGCTTCTACTGCATATTTAGAACAGGTAGGTGTGTAGCGGCAATTGGCGCCTAAAAGCGGGCTTATCGTGTACTGGTAAACTCTTATAATAAATACCAGTATAGCAGAGAAAACTCCCTTAATCGATAGCGTACTCGGTTCCTTCTTTTCCATCTTTGAGGGTAACGCCCATAGCCTTCAAATCATCCCTTATTTTGTCAGAAAGGGCGTAATTCTTAGCTTCTTTGGCATCGTTTCTAAGCTTAATGAGCAAGTCCATCACACCATCTACTAATTTGGTATCGCCTTCCTGCTCTTCTTTCAGGCCAAGTACTTCTGTAATAAAGCCCTGGTAGTGTTTAATCAAATCTTCAAACGTTTCTTTGCTTAGCTGCCCGGTTTTTAAGTTGCCGGATTTGAGGTTGTTCATCATGGTAGTAATGTCAAACAAAACAGCCAACGTTTTAGCCGTGTTGAAGTCATCACCCATATTTTGGAATAAACCTGAAATATTTTCCAAAACTTTCTTTTCTAAATCGGCATCTACATTTCCAGATTCATACGCGAGTGCTTTGCTTATTTTAAAGCCATCCATCAGGCGCTTGTAGCCTTTTTCAGCGGCCGTAAGCGCATCGTTAGAGAAATCCAACGTACTGCTGTAATGCGATTGCAACATAAAGAAACGCACCACCATCGGGCTATAGCCTCTTTCCAATAATTGATGGTCACCTGAAAATAACTCATGCGGCAAAAATGAGTTGCCGAGAGATTTACTCATTTTCTGACCGTTGACAGTAAGCATATTGCTATGCAGCCAGTATTTCACAGGTTCTTTGCCTTTAGAGCCTACAGATTGTGCAATCTCACATTCGTGATGTGGGAATACCAAATCCATTCCACCACCGTGAATGTCAAACGTATCGCCCAGGTATTTGGTGCTCATTACGGTACACTCCAAATGCCAGCCCGGGAAACCTTGGCCCCAAGGGGAGTTCCAGCGCATAATGTGCTGTGGTGAGGCTTTCTTCCAAACAGCAAAGTCTATTTTATTTCTTTTCTCATCCTGGCTATCGAGCATACGCCCGCTTTCCATCATTTCTTCAATATTTCGGCCTGAGAGTTTACCGTATTTATGGTCTTTGTCGTACTTGGTTACATCAAAATAAACGGAGCCATTTACTTCATAGGCCAGTCCATTTTTAATCAGTTCCTGTACCATTTCAATCTGCTCAATAATATGCCCGGTAGCAGAAGGCTCAATAGAAGGAGGGAGGAGGTTGAACTGGTTGAGCACATTGTGAAAACCATTGGTATAGTGCTGCACGATTTCCATGGGCTCTAGCTGCTCTAATCTTGCTTTCTTAGCTATTTTATCTTCCCCTTCATCTGCATCATTTTCCAAATGGCCTACATCGGTGATGTTACGCACATAACGTACTTTATAGCCCAAGTACATCAGGTAACGGTAGATCACATCAAAACTCATAAAGGTTCTTACATTCCCTAAATGCACATCGTTATACACTGTTGGTCCGCATACATACATGCCCACATGGTCTTGGTGAATCGGCTCAAACTGCTCCTTCTTTTTGGTAAGTGTATTGTAAAGTGTAATGGGGTGTTTGTCCTTTAATGACATATTGATGTTATAATTAATTCCTTCTTTCGGGGCTCAAAAATAACATCAATATGTTAGCATTCGTAATGTGCAGCCTAGAAATTGATGACAGCTCCGAAATAAACGGTTCTTTGTGAGAATAATGAGTTATTTCTCTCAGTATAATCGAAATTATACTGATAGGTTCTTATATTTTCTTTATCCAAAATGTTATTAACTGTTCCAAAACAAATGATATTTAAATTTTCTTTGATGGGTATTATTCTCGAGATACTAATGTCAATTATTCCATAGTGGGGTAGTCGGGTTTGGTTGGTTAGTGCAGCATATTCAGGCTCATAAACCTCGAGGTTCGTATTATAGGTGCTACCAATTAGAGGCTGATGGTAATTTCCTTGACGGAATGAAAATGTCGAATTTATGGTCCAATTGGCATTTATTCGCCATTCCAGATTTCCACGAATGAAATAGTCCAGGTCGTATTTATTTGGATACTCTAAACCATTATTTTCTCTAGAAATTCCATCGATAAGAGAGTAAGAAATTTGACCGGTAAGTTTATTGATAAGTTTACTTTTTAAGAATAATTCTATTCCAGCCAATTCGTTTTTTATTCCTTTTGTAATGGACTCTTTGCCAAATAATGAAGCAGTTATGTTCATATAATCATTTTTCAAGTTGTAGTCGATCGATACCTGCTTGCTTTCATTCAACAGATTTTTTTCACTTTCAGAAAAATCATAACGATGGTAATTACCAATAGCGAAGGTGAGCGAACTGTTAGTACTAATTTGATACTTTGAACTTACCTGACTGCTTAAGAAATTACTTTGATTGTCTGTAACTAAGTTTTTTCGCAATCCCCCACCAATTGTCCACTTATCATTAATAAAGTATGTGAGAAAACCATACACTTCGGGGCGGAGTAACTCAGATGTATTAGTAGAGCTTGTGGTAGGATAACCAGGTCCTTCCGCGTACTCATAGATATAAAAGGTGCCATCAAAGTGTTGCTCTCGGTAATCAAAAGCAGCTCCGGTTTTGAAACTTAGTTTAGAGGTTGAATATTTATAATTAGCTGAAGTAAAACCATCAAAATAATTGAGTTCAATATCCGTATCTGCATAGTTAAATTGAGTGTTAGTGAAACTGATATTGTTGTTAAAACTTAATTCAGATTTACCTAATTGCTTTCTTATATTGATAATAGTAAAATTTCTTTTTTTCCGTTGTTCGAAGGTGGTGTTTAATGTAGGCGCCTTATAATTAAAGTCGTAACCCTCTAATAGAGTATAGTTAAATGCCTTGAAAATAGTATTTTCATTAATAACATTTAAATAGCTTATACCAAGATCAATGGAACTAAAATCTTCAATTTCTTGAAGCGCATCTGAATTAAAAGCCTTGATTATGGCGGCTGGTTGATAGTTACTGAATGCAGTAAGAGCTTGACTGTTATTTAACTTTTGACTTATAAGAAAACCATAACTCGCAAGAGAAACAGTTGCTGTTCTTATCTTTTCTTTAGGAATTTCTTCCGTAGTCTTTATGGCTATGAGCCCGGAAGTGGTGTTGCCATATTCTAGTGGCGGATTACCAGGAAAAACAAGCATTTCATCAACAATAGCAGTATTGAAAATACCAAAAGTACCTATGCCATTGAGTTGTGAAAATCTTACGGCATCGTAAAGAGGTACGTTGTTGAAAAAGATTCCGGTTTCGTCTGGACTGCTACCTCTAAAACTAATATTGGCAGATTCATCTAACGTGGTGCTTGAAGGTAAGGAGTTAGTGGCTAACAATGGGTCAGCTTTGGCACTCGGGTTTAAATAAATATCCAAGCGTTTAATCTTTTTATAGGTAAATTCTTCAGCTACTAATTTTTCCGCGGTGACGGTTACTTCTGCCATGTTTTTCACAGATGTGTGAAGGAGAATGGTTAAGTATTTCTCGCCATTAAAAACCACCTCTTTCTCCTGATAGCCGATATACGAGACAATCAAAGTATCTCCTTTTTCAAGGTTTTTAACTAGGAATTCACCATTTATGTCAGTACTTGCGCCAACCTTCCAATTACTTTTAGAAAATACATTAGCACCTATTAGCACTTCATTTGAAGTAGCATCTAACACAATACCCCTGGTAGCATCTTGGGCCAATACTACCAAGGAGTATGCTAAAAATAAAATGACTAATAGATACTTCATTTTATTTAGATATAGATGGAAGTAGGGCATATTTCACCCATCCGAAATCAGGCTCAACAGCTAAGGCTTTTTCATAAGTACTTTTCGCTAAATCCTGTTCTCCATTTTCCTCATAAACTTTTCCTAGCCATGCAAGGGCGTCTAAATACCTCCAGTTAGATTTAGTTAAATTTTGTTCTTCATAGAGCTTCACGGCTTTTTCGTAAGCTTTTTGTGCTTCTTTCGTGTCTCCACCGAACATAGAAGGAGTAAAGAATTTTGAGGAACCATAGACTTGCCATACTAAAGGCTCATTTGGAGCTATATTTGTCGCTTCCTCTATATTTGTGCTGCTCTTTCCACCAAGAAACATCCCTTTATAAGAACTGTAACCCATTTCCCAACCCCAGATGGCACTTAAAATGGCTTTGGCATTACCTATCTGATACTTAGCTTCAATAAGCTTTTCTGCATTTTCCTTTGCGTTTTTATAGTGATCATCAAAAAGATCTTCATCTTGATCGGCCATGGTAGCATTTAACAAGCCATGCTGTGCAAGTAAAAGAGCGTAAAGGTTTTCATTTGTTTTGGATTGGTTGTAGCTGGCCTGCTCTTTGGATACCAATTGTTTCCATAAGCTCTTATTGTTGCTGGTGTAAGCAAAATAAGCCATTTCATTAGATTCTGTTTGTCCAAGTAGATTGGCAGTGATAAAGCAAAGTAGTACTGATAATTTAATCGTTTTCATAATTCTAGCGTTTAGTTAATAAATTAATTATTTATTTATAAAGTAGTTTAAAAAATAAACCATATGTATAAAAAAATTTAATTCTTAAAATATGTTTTTAATGATTCTACGTATTTTTCAAATGCCTCAATTCCTCGTTTTGTAATACTGCAGGTCGTTAAAGGTTTTTTTCCCTTAAATTCTTTTGATACTCCGATATAACCGGCAGTAGCAAGTTTATCTAATTGTACACTCAGATTCCCTGCGGTGGCGCCAGTTTTCTCTTTGATGTAAACAAACTCAGCAGATTCTACTGACATCAATAGAGACATAATAGCCAGCCTAAGCTGAGAATGTAATAGAGGATCTAATTCTTTAAAATCAGCCATCAATTCGATTTTCTAATAAGGTATCCTGGAACTAAATAGCCAACTAAAGTAGCCAGCGCTGAAATTAAAGTAATGTATTCTTGACCGATTGCAATAGATATGGCTGCAAAGATCCAAAAACTGCTACCACCATATATTAACGGCTTAAATTTTAAGACTAGTCCTGTTAAAAAAGTACATAACCCAGCCAAAACTAAGATGATAAATGGAATCGTTGATCCGAATAATCCACTAAATATGATTAATAATATACTGAACAGAAAACCTAACCATATCCACATGATTAATGAATCACTGTACATTTTAACTTTCTCAATCTTAGGTTGTCGGTATCCATAAATCATGCTAATCAACCATGCTGGTATAGTTAATAACCATATAGCATATGGGTAGGGGTAATTTGTAAATTCTTGTAGGTAGAAATGTCCTAAGTTACCGAGTATAACTACCCATCCCCAGAGTAGGAAATGGAAGCTCGCACTTTTTATATTACGCTGAGTTGACCTGATCATGTCACTTATGATCTGAAGACTTTCTTCGTGTGTCATTGATTTTTCCGAGTCCATGTTTCTTGATATTTGATACAATAATAAAGTAGTTTACATTATAAACCAAATTTATTAAAGATTAATTTTTCTCGTGTACATTTGCAGCATGTTTACAGGCATTATAGAAACACTAGGCAGAGTTAAAGGAATAGAAACAGAAGGCTCTAATCGTCATTTTGAAATTGAAAGCAGCATATCGAATGAGTTGAAGGTAGATCAAAGTGTTTCGCATAATGGTGTATGCCTTACGGTTACCAAGGTGCAAGATGGTAAGCATTGGGTTACGGCTATAGATGAAACTTTAAAGAAAAGTAATTTGGGTAACCTTAAGCCGAGTGATGATGTGAATCTGGAGCGGTGCATGTTGAATAACGGCAGGTTTGATGGGCATATAGTGCAAGGTCATGTAGATCAGATGGGTGAGTGCACAGCTATAAAAGAGGAGGATGGCAGCTGGTTATTTGATTTTAAATATGATCCTGCAGAAGGTAATGTTACCGTTGAAAAAGGCTCAATTACAATTAATGGAATTAGCCTTACGTGTTTCAATTCAACCGAAAATAGTTTTAGAGTAGCTATCATTCCATATACCTATGAACACACAACCATGAAAAACATCAAGGTAGGGGATAAGATCAATTTAGAATTTGATATTGTTGGAAAGTATGTGAAGAGGCTAATGAACCTTTAATTGGCTCAATATTTAGCAATTACTTTTTCTGCCAGTCTATGGCACAGTTTTCCAAAAATCAATCCGATGATACCTCCCACCAGTATATCACCCGGGTAATGAACCCCTAAATACACACGACTGTAAGCTACAATAGCCGCCCACACAAACATGAGCCATACCCATTTATATTCCCGAAATGTGAGATAAATAAACATGGCTAATGCAAAGGCATTTCCTGAATGTGAACTAGCAAAACCATATTTACCACCCGTATAACCATTAACTATATGCACCATTCCCTGATTTTCAGGATCCCTGGAAGGACGGAACCGTTCAAAAAAGCCTTTCATAAAACCTGAAATCACCTGATCAGTAATGGTAATCGCCAAACCTAGCGCTAGTAAGTAGATTATACTCTTTTTGTTGAAAGTTTTGATGATCCATCCGGCCAGAAATAGATAAAATGGAATCCATATTTTTTTATCTGAAATCCAAAACATAATTGGATCCATCCATGATGAATGTAGCCCATTAAGGAAAAAGAAAAGTGATTTATCGAGTTCAATTAGGTATTCGATCATAAGCCTTAGAATTTCAACCTTCTATCAAATTTTATGGGTTCTATGGAAACAACTTTAACGGCATCCTTATTCTTATGCAAAGGATTAATTAAGTAATTAAATTCATTGGTCGCTTGCGCGGATGGTACCTTCAATATTAGTGACTCAGATCTTTTTATCCAATCGTAAGTAATGGAATGCAACTTCTCCAGGTATGGATACCCGTCCCAACTTTCAGGTAGCATCGATGTTGTAATTTCTTTAATGGCTTCATTGTCAGCTACTTCTACAGTCATTAAACTCATGTTTTTAGGCAAAATCACAGAATTAGCTAACACTTCTAATTTGGCTAAAGAAATGTGTTCTGAGAAATATACTATTCTGGTACCTTTTGCATGCCACCTGCCATCAGCGTATAAACCACCGGTACCAGCTAAATCATGGATGTAATTCTTATGACCTATCCGATAGAGTTTCATGCTAAGAATAAATACCCCAGGCTATGCGATTGAGTACATTCTTAACTTCTTCTCTGCCAATAGAAGAGTGTAATAAAGAAATTGGCTTATTACCTCCAAGTGCTTGATTTTCAGTATTAAGCCAGGTTCTAAAATCATCTTCGTCTTCAAAAACTTCCAAACCTTTGACCCAAACACTTGCCAATTGCACAGCACTTTCGGATTGTTTTTTGTCTAATTTTTGATTGTCTCTTATTCTACGTTGTACTGTACTTTCTGACATATCTAGTACGATGCCAATCTGCCGGTTGGTGAATTGTGTTCTTTTTTGAAGGTTTTTTAATACTTTAATTGGGAAGCCATTTTCAGCCATTTTAAGAAGATCAAGGCTGTTTTTAAGCTTTTTAGCAAGGTTTGAAATGCCGAGAATATCTATTAATAAGTCTAATGTAGTAATTCCTAAACCATAGGCCATTGCCGGCTCGTTTAATTCTGATTTATTGTCATTTGACTTTTTATATTCTGTCATATGACAAATTTATCCATTCTTTTCCTTTTTTCAAACTCTTAAGCGTACTTTCCTCCGCAGATCCTTTCTCTGGTTGGTAGTCATATTCCCAGTCGGCTTCGGGGGGTAGGCTCATTAAGATGGATTCCGTTCTTCCATCGGTATCTAAACCGAATTTGGTGCCCTTATCCCAAACTAAGTTGAACTCAACATACCTGCCTCTGCGTAATTTTTGCCATTTCACGTGCTCATCTGAAAAGTGCATAGAACTATTTTTAGCCATAAAGTGCGTGTAGATAGGAGCGAAGCTGCTCCCAACATCTTTCACAAACTCAAATAGCTGTTCTTTGGTTTTGCCCCTTTGTTCATTGAGCCTGTCGAAGAAAATACCTCCTATACCTCGTGTTTCGTTTCGATGTTTAATATAAAAATAGTCATCGGCCCATTTCTTAAATTCCGAATAATAGGCAGAGTCATGTTTGTCACACACTTTTTTTAATTCAGTATGAAAATAATGAGCATCATTTTCATCAACATAATGAGGAGTTAAATCAATACCACCACCAAACCACCAGGTAGAATCTCCGGTTTCAGAAGTAGTTTCAAAGTATCTCACATTCATGTGAATAATAGGCACCATCGGATTTTTCGGATGCAGAACAATGGAAACACCTGTAGCATAAAAATCAGATTGGGGTAACCCTAAGGCCTTGGATATATTTTCTGCTAATGATCCATGAACAGCAGAGAAATTCACACCACCTTTCTCAATAATAGCTCCATTGCGAATTACTCGGGTTCGACCACCACCGCCACCTTCTCTTTCCCATAAATCTTCATGAAATTTTTCTAAACCATCTGCCTTTTCCAATTCTAAGCAAATAGAGTCTTGAAGTGATTTAAACCAATTGGTTATCTTTTCTTTCATCTGAGCAAAACTATTGAATACTTACTATATTTTAATAGCCACTATTTCAGCTAGTTTTTAGTAAATTTTTTAACTTCACAAACGATTGCAGAATCAAAAGAGATACTATGCCTACAACGGAAGCAGCCAAAGCAAAAACGAAGAAAAGCAATACCGAAAAGACCCCTATCGATAAACAAATTTTATTAAAAGCATATCAGCTTATGTGTACTGCCAAGAGAATGGCAGAAACGTATGATGAAAATAAGGAAGTATGCAGTAAGTATGTGCATAGTACTTCCAGAGGACATGAAGCCATACAATTGGCGGCAGGTATGCAACTAAAGGCGTATGATTTTGCAGCCCCGTATTATAGAGATGAGTCTATTCTTTTGGGTATAGGAATGCAGCCCTACGAACTAATGATGCAGTTAATGGCCAAGGCTGATGATCCATTTTCCGGAGGCCGTACTTATTATTCGCATCCGTCATTAAATAGAGATGGGTTTCCAATCATTCCACACCAGAGCTCTGCTACAGGAATGCAGGCAATACCAGCAACAGGTATGGCTCATGGTTTAAAATATTTAGAAGGACAGGGTCTGTTAGAAGGGAAGGATAAACCGTTGGTGTTGTGTTCACTTGGCGATGGTTGTGTCACAGAGGGCGAAGTTTCTGAGGCATTCCAAATGGCCGTACTTAAACAGATGCCAATAGTGTATTTAGTCCAGGATAATGATTGGGGTATATCAGCGACTGGAGAAGAAATGCGTGCCATGGATGCATATGATTTTGCTGCCGGATTCACAGGAATGTCGCGTATGCGTGTAGACGGGTCTGATTTTGTAGATAGTTATTTGGGATTGAAGAAAGCCTTCGCTCATGTTCGGGATAGAAAGGGGCCAATATTGGTTCATGCAAAATGTCCACTACTGGGGCACCATACTTCTGGTGTAAGAAAAGAGTGGTATAGAGGCGATGAGAACCTGAAGCTTCATTCAAAGGATGATCCTATCGTTAAACTTGAAAAATATTTAAAGAGCATAGGAATAGCAGCTAAAGAACTAAAAGAACTTAATAAACATGCTGTAGCGCTTGTTGCCAAGGATTATGAATATGCTTTAAATTCTGATGATCCTGAGTTGTCTTCTTTTGATAAACATGAGTTTGCCGACACACCAATTATTGAGGAAAAAGGGGAGAGAAAACCTAAAGGTGCCGAGAAAGTGGTGATGGTGGATGCTGCACTACATGCCGTTGAAGATATATTGAAGAAGCATCCGGAAGCATTATTTTATGGTCAGGATGTGGGAGGTACACTTGGTGGAGTATTCCGAGAGGCAGCGACACTAGCTCAGAAATTTGGCGATGAGCGCGTGTTTAATACACCTATTCAAGAGGCTTATATTGTTGGGTCGACAGCCGGTATGTCGGCAGTAGGAGCGAAGGCTATTGTAGAAATTCAATTTGCTGATTATATCTGGCCAGGAATGAATCAGTTGGTCGAAGAGCTTTCAAAAAGTTGCTATCTATCATGTGGTAAATTTCCTATTCAATCGCTTATCAGAGTTCCGATAGGAGCGTATGGTGGAGGTGGTCCTTACCATTCTGGTAGTGTAGAGTCAACACTATTAACAATAAGAGGCATTAAAGTGGTTTACCCGAGTAATGCTGCAGATATGAAAGGCTTATTAAAGGCTGCTTTTTATGATCCAAATCCTGTGGTAATGCTAGAGCACAAAGGCCTATACTGGTCTAAGGTGCCTGGTACTGGCGAAGCTAAAACACATGAGCCGGACGAGAATTATATCATTCCATTAGGTAAGGCAAGAATAGATTTAGAGGCGTCTGAAGAAGCCATTGAAAATGGAGAATCTGCGGTGATTATTACGTATGGCATGGGCGTACACTGGGCCAAAGCAGTGTCTAAAGATTACCCGGGTAGAATAGAAATAATGGATTTAAGAACACTCAACCCAATCGATTGGGACGCCATTCAGAATTCTGTTAAGAAACATAGTCGGGCGTTTATCTTAACGGAAGAACCACTGTTAAATTCTTTTGCAGAATCATTGGCTGGTAGAATATCGAAACATTGCTTTGAATATTTGGATGCACCCGTTCAAACTTTAGGTGCTGCCAACCTTCCTGCTATTGCCCTGAATGTTGATCTAGAGAAGCAAATGCTACCAACAGTAGATAAGGTAAAAGTAGCTCTGGAAGAATTACTGAATTACTAGAACGGATAACCAATACCTATATTGAAAATGATTGGTTCTGTGGCATCCCGAGTAAATGGAGCATCATAAAACCCTTCATTCAGTATAAATCGTTTTTCGAGTGGTCTGGCAGGGTCATACACTTTTAGCCCTGCATCTAACCTGAGAACCAGAAAAGAAAAATCGAATCGCAGGCCAAAACCTGTGCCTACGGCTAATTGTTCAAAAAAGGTTTTCGGGTTAAACTCTGCCCCCGGCCTCGATTCATCTACTTCTATTGTCCATGTGTTTCCAAAGTCTACAAAAAAGGCATAATCAATAAATCCAATTAAATTCTTCCTAAGTTCAATACTACCCTCAAAAATAATTTCGCCCGGTTGCTCAAAATCATAATTCACTTCATTAGTAAGGGTATCAATTTCTACAAACGAACCAGGTCCCAACCGCCTCGGCCTCCAGGCTCTGATTCCATTACTACCACCGGCAAAAAAGTATTTTTCATAAGGTAAAATACCATTTTCTCCATAAGGATTAGCATAACCTGCATTCACCCGATAGGCAATTGTCGTGTTTTTGTTGATAGGATTAATTTTTCTGAAATCAATGTTGATTTTATAAAACTTATAAAACTCTAAGGACTCGCGCTCTAAGAATTCAGTATTTATAAAGTTTAAAGTTGTACCACCACTTTCTAAAAATACTCTTAGGAAGGAAGAGTTTGAAAAATTAAGTCCATAACTATTGAAATTCCATGTGGCATTGGCACTCATACTCGTAACTAATGAGGGCCTGAAGGTATTAATGAGTCTATTCCCATTTCTTTCTAATTGATTTAATCTGGCACCGAACGTACTATCTACACTAGATTCAATTAAACTAACATCAGTAAGAGTAACTTGATAACTGGTATTTCTTGAGTTTTGCCAGCTATAGGTGTTCGAAAAGTTCGTGTTATTTCGTTGATATTCAGGTCTGTTAGTGTAAGTATAACCAGCCAGCAATCTGGTTTTTGGGTTAACCTGACCCAACCTTTCTTTCAAGGAACTACTGATTGGTAAAATAAATTGTGGAAATGTTAAGCTGGCATTTACCCCTGACTCAACACTTCTATACACCTCTTCAGCTCCTGAAACGGAGGCTACACCTTCAATTCCAATACGCCCATTCATCTCAAATATTTCCAAACCTTTAAATATATTTCTCTTCTTAAAAGAGATGTTATAAAAAGGTCCTGGGTAGCCCTGGGTCACATTTATTCCAACCTCATTGGTCCACTGGTATCTGCTTAGTGGCGATGTAAATATATTGGCAATAAGCTTTCCTCCAGAGGAATCATAATTGATATTAATAAATCGAAAATGATCGAGGTTGGCCAACTGCCTTTGGGTATTATACGATCGAGATTTACTATATAAGCTATCCTTTCTAATAAACACCCTTCTATTCAATACCTTTTTACTGTATTGAGGATCATAGTATCGATAGCTAACACCTTTGTATTGTTCGGTAATACGCATTGAATCGGGTAGGCTTTTGACATTGGCATCAGTAATAAAGTTGATGGAGTCTACATGAAATACCTTATGCCGATCTCTTTTAGAAGGTCTGTTTATCAACGTTTTAATAGCCACGTTATGTGATTCACGAAAAGCTGTATCCACTTCAAACTGAACATATTGTCTGCTAAAGTTGAAATAACCATTATCTTTTAAAAGTAGGTCTATACGTTCTCGTTCCTTGGTAATATTGCCCTGTTCATAGTTCTCACCTGTTTTTAAATGACTTTTCTTTTCAGTTTTTTTAAGAAGTTCAGTTATGGCTGAATCACCCGTTTGAGTGAAAAGAGTATCAACGATATATGCAGGCCCTTCATCAATAATGTATGTCGAACTTATTCTACTTCCAATAGAAGAGGTTTTGTGTTTAATTTTAGAATGAAAATAGCCTTTAGAGTCAAGATATAGTTCAAATCGATCAATCGTTGATTGAGTTAGTGAAGAATCATAAACTGCCAATGGCTCACCCCAACGCATGAGTGTATTTCCTTCTTCTATGGTCTTATCTATTTTAGCCAGCTTTCTTCTTTGTTTCCGCTCTAGCTTGATTCTCTTACTTCTTTTTTCTGCAGCCTTGATCTTCTTACTAAATTTACCAGCTATTTCTGCCTTCTTGGCTTGGTATTTTTCAATGTCATAAGATTTTTTACCCCAGTAGTAAAACCATACATAAGGCGCAAAGGGTATAAGCGGAAATTGCCTGTTAGGTTCTTGCGCATACAATTGCTCGAGATCATCCGAATCAATTGCTTTACCTACTTTTATATTCTGTTTAAAAAGTAGATTTTCATCTTCTTTTAAGTACTTTGTACCAAGGCAACCCGAAAGGAGGAGGGATGTGAAAAAATATAAACTTATTCGTTTTAGGTGCCTCAATACTTTATTAAAAAATGATATTATCTAAGTCACTAGCGAAGTTCATTAAATCGCTTCAATTAAAAAAACAACGCAAGAAAGAAGGTTTGTTTATAGTTGAAGGTGAAAAAAGTGTGAACGAACTTCTTCAGTCTAATTTTAAAGTAAAATACCTAGTGGGGTTAAGTGATTATGTGAATGACATCAATCAACCCACATTTGAAGTATTTGAGGCCAATGAAAAAACACTAGATTCAATTGGCACATTTAAATCTAGCGATAGGGTGATTGCCGTGGCTGAAATGAAGGATGTAAAGAATTTTTCAATTTCAAAAGAAGAAATCGTGCTGGCACTGGATGGAATCAACGATCCTGGTAATTTAGGAACCATTATTCGTCTGGCCGATTGGTATGGCGTTAAATCTATTCTTGCATCACCAGAAACAGCTGACTTGTACAACCCTAAGGTTATTTCCGCCACCAAAGGCTCTTTTACAAGAGTAAATGTTTATTATACTGATTTAGTAGCTGCATTATCTGAATCCCAAGCACCTGTTTATGGCGCCATGATGGAAGGGCAGAATCTTCACAAGGTAAAATTTGAGAGTGGCGGCATAATAGTAATGGGTAATGAAGCCAATGGAATTAGTCCTCAGGTAGAAAAACTAATTAAGCACAAGATTACAATTCCCAAATTTGGGAAAGCAGAATCATTGAATGTGGCGATGGCCACCGGCATAATTTTGGATAACGTAAAAAGGAATTAACTATCAGCTAATTCTCTCAAATCTACTGGCACCACTCGGCTCACACCCTGCTCAATCATGGTAATTCCATAAATAATGTCAGTGCTCGCCATTGTACGCTTGTTATGCGTTACAATGATAAACTGTGAGTCCTTAGAGAATGTCTTTATGATGTTATTAAACTTATCAATATTAGCATCATCTAATGGTGCATCTACCTCATCGAAAATACAGAAAGGGGCAGGTTTAATCAGGTAGATAGCAAACAGGAGTGAAGTGGCTGTTAAGGTCTTTTCACCACCAGAAAGCTGATTAATAGTTAAAGGCCTTTTTCCTTTTGGCTTTGCAATAATCTCTATACTTGATTCCAACGGATTATCCGGATCGCTCAATCGCAGGTCGCAATCATCTTCTTCGGTAAATAAGCTTCTGAATACTTTTACAAAGTTCTCCTTAATTTCTTCGTACGCTTTGATAAAGGTTTCTTTGGCAACTGCATCTATCTCGTCAATGGTAGATAGGAGTGATTCTTTGGCTTTGAACAAATCTTCACGCTGCTCGGTAATAAAATCGTTTCGCTCCTTAATTTCGTTGTAGGCTTCCATCGCCATAGGGTTAATCGGCCCCATGCGCTCAAGCCTATCCTTAATTTTGGATACAGATTCTCTTAGCTCTTCTTCATTTGTATCTACCGATTCCTCACCTTCCTTTAGAATCTCGTCCGTATCTATATTAAACTCCACGCTTAATCGCTCCTTTACAGCGCTTAGCTCAAGCTTGGTTTCATTCAACTTGTTCTGAAGTTCCATAATAATGGCATCAATACCCTCACGATTTCGTTGAATTTCACGTTCACTTTTATCCAGCTCATCAATATTTCCTCTTACGCTATAGTATTCTTTCTCCGCTTCATTCACAGCCTGTTCTATACTTTCTCGCTCCTCATACATGCCAACCAGCTCATCGTCATTGGTTTCATTTTTCTCCAATAATGATTTGATTTCTGCTTCCGTATTAGCCAAATCCAACTGATTTTTTTCAATTCTATCTTTACTGCTGTTAAAAGCATCTTGTTTGTAGGATATCTCCTGTTCAATACTTTTTACTCGGTTATCTTGCTGGTGGAAAAAGATGTTTTGTTCATTAAATGCAGAAGACTTTTCACTCAATAGCTCTTGCTGTTCGTTTAGCTCAGCAGTAAGTTCGGCCAATCTGTTTTCTGTTTGCGATAGGTCTTTCTCTTCACGCTCGGCCTTTGGTTTGTTTTTAGCTACTGAATTAGATAGCTCATCTACCTTAGCAATAATGTCTTCTTTGCGCATGTCCGCATCAGAAAGCATTTTGGCAAATTGTTCCTGTTTGGTTTTAATAGAGATATACTCCTCATTTACCTGAGTAATGCCCTGCTGCATTTCTTCAATCTCCTGCTTGAGCGAGTTCCCTTTTAGTTTTTCTAGTTCTTTATTCTTCTCTGAAAGGCTTTGTTCTATTTCATTTAGCTTTTTAGTCAGCTGTTTGATTTCTTTTTCAAGCTTTTCCAGATTCTTAGCCCGGCCAATTTTCTTGCCTTCAAACAGACCTACCGATCCACCCGTTAGACTGAACCTTCTTCGGGTTACCTTGCCATTTTTAGTAATGAAGGTGTTATCGTCATCTTTTGGAATATTCTTATACTCACCTTCGAAGATGTAAACGTTATCAAGTATGTAGGCCATTAGCTTACGATACTTGGAATCGTATTCAATAATTTCCGTTACTGGAAATGCATTATCGTAAATGCGCGTATTGGTTGGGGTAAACCCCTCAAATGATTCAAGAATGAAAAAGTTAGCCTTACCTTTGGCAGCATCACTTAATATATTGATGGCTTCATAGGCCTCAGCTTCTTTTTCAACAATGTAATAGTTAAGGTAAGGTTCTAAATAGTTTTCTACGGTTACCCGATATTCTTCGTCACAAGTAAGAATATCAGAAAGGAGAGGGGCATTCTTTTTCCAGCCAGCCTTTTTCTTTAAAAACTTTATTGCTTCGGGGAATCCTTCCAGGTTCTCAACTAACGACTTTGTAAGGTTGAATTCGTTTTGCCTGGCGTCAAGCTTTCGGTTTGTCTGAGTTAACTCTTCTCGAATAACAGAGATGGTTTTTTCCGTAGACTCAATTCTACTTTCAATTTCCTGCTGAGCATCTTTCTTCTTTTTTAGCTCCTTATTTTTAACAGCCAACTCTTCTTCAAGTACCTGAACCTTTTTATCAAACTCAATTAAGCTTGCATTTTGTTCGCTTGTATCGGTGGCAGTTTTTTCTAGTTCCTGTTTTAAAGATGAAAGCTGTAATTCCTGTATTTCTACAGATTTTTTAAGCTGATAAACTTCTTCCTGCTTGCTCTTAAGAATCCTTCTTACTGTTTCCTGCTCCTCCTGAATTCTATTGGTTTTAGATTTCTGAGCATCATGATCTTCTTTGAGAGAATTTACTTTTAACTCTATCTCAGCCAAAAGCTTTTGAGCACTACTTTTTTCATGAGTCAAACTCTCAATACTAAAAGCAGCTCTTTCATTACTCTTTCTATCTTGCTGAATTTGATCTCTTAAATTCTCAGATTTGTCGTTAAGAAACCTTAGGCGCTCATTTTTAATCTTTTTCTCACTTTCGTACTGGCGGATTTTATTTACATGCTCGTTCAGTGCTTTTTGGCGGACGCTCAAAGCCTTTTCTTTTAGCACTAATTCAGATTTCGATTTCTCTAACTCAGCCTCTTTTTCTTTTACCTGCTTGTTCAGACTTATTTTTTTATCATTCTCTGCTTCAATTTGTTTAGAGAGAGAATTAAATAGTCCTGTAGATTTTTGGATAGTTTTTCTCGCAAGTTGAATACTGACCTCTTTATATTCTTCTTTGAGCTGATAATACTTCTCTGTTTGCTTGGCTTGTCGCTCAAGCGATTTCATGTTTTTTTCTATCTCATAGAGCAGATCTTCAACTCGTTCTAAATCTGCATCAGTATCGGACAGCTTCTTAAGTGTCTCTTTTTTACGCTTTTTAAACTTCGATATTCCGGCAGCTTCCTCAAATAAACCTCTTCTGGAATTGTCCTTATCGTTTAACAGATCATCCACCATTTTAAGCTCAATAATGGCATAGCTGTTAGAGGCAATTCCTGTGTCAAGAAATAAGTTGGTAATATCTTTTAACCTGCAGGTGACTCCATTTAGAAGGTATTCACTTTCACCAGATCTGTAATATCTTCTGGTAAGCGTAACTTGAGAATATTCTGTCGGCAGTAAATTTTTAGTATTATTAAAAGTAAGCGAAACTTCAGCTAGCTGTGTGGGTTTACGTTTTTTGGTTCCATTGAAAATAACATTTTCCATTTTCTCAGAGCGAAGTGTTCTACTACTCTGTTCTCCAAGCACCCATCTTATGGAATCAACAATATTGGATTTGCCACAACCATTAGGGCCAACAATTCCGGTAATGCCTTCATCAAAGTTGATAACAACCCGATCACCAAAACTTTTAAAGCCTTTTATCTCAAGTTTAGCTAATTGCATTAATACTGCTTAAATTTAATTGAATATTTATCGGCCTAATTTAGCTGTAATCTAGTAGAAACCGAATGCTTCTTACATTTCCAAAACAGAAAGAAGAAAGGGAAACAAATTTATAAGATATATTGATAAATTTGTCATACCATGGATGATATTCAAATTATAATCTACATAATCTTCGTTCTTTTTGCGATCATCTCGCGCGCATTAAAAAAGAAGAAGGAACCCCAGAAAAAGCCAGCCCGCCCTGCTAGTCAAAACCAGAGTAAACCTGCCCCACAAAAGCAACTTACGTTTGAGGAACTATTAAAAGAGTTTACTGAAGAGCAAAGCGGCACGAAAAGGTCAGAGCCTGAATATGCTGAGCCGGAATCATACGAGCAAGAATTCGATGTTAATGATGATGAAGAGATAAAGCGGATTTATGAAGAATCTGTAAGGGCATCGCAGAAATATGAAGAATCTCGAAATCGTCATGATGATAAGCACTCTGGAAAGTTCAAACATTTCGAGCATTATTCAGAAGAAGACGTTGCAGAAGAGGAAAGTGAATACGCTAAGTTGTTGCAAGATGAGGATTCTGCAAAAAATGCTATTATCTTAAGTGAGATAATCAACAGAAAATATTAAAATAACTTTAAATAATTTTATTTTATTGGCCAAATAAAGGCTGATTCAATCAAAAAAGTGTTTTTTCTATTGAAATATTACTTGAATCCCTAAATTGCCTTATTACGACAAGATCGTATTTGAATTGTACAAAGAATCGTTCATCTTTGCTTATTGGTGTAAATACTCTAATAATCAATTTTAAACTAGCGGTTACTTTGATTTTTTAGACTATATATATAATAAATTTTTTCGACTGACCGAGTCATGATAAAACTGTTATTTAAAAGTATCAACCTTTTACATTCTAAAGTTCTCTTAGTCGCAACGCTATTATTGTTTATTGCTTTAGGGGATTCATATGCTCAATGTCCAGTTAATTCCATAACCGTTACTCCAACACCTGTAACCTGTAATGGCTTCAATGATGGGCAGATGACTATTGTGGTTGATAATCCTAATGGATATGCAGGAAATTACACGTATAGAATAACTGACTTTATTAACGGTGGCGATATTGACTCTGCGCCAACAACGGCTTCATCATTTACATTCACAGGTTTAATTCCTTCTACTTATACAGCCAGAGTTATTAATTTGGATGCACCATGCACTTCACTAATACTATTTGATTTTAGAACAGTAACTGAACCTGACGAACTTTTAATTTCAGTGGATGACATCACACCTGCCTGCACAGCTGGTACTGGTGAAATACAAATATCAACTACTGGAGGAAATGGAGGTAACTCATTTGCTTGGACAGGCCCAACGGCTATTGGGGATACTGATAATCCGACAGGATTAGATGCTGGAGTCTATGAAGTTACAGTGACAGATTCTGAAGGATGTCAGGCTATTGAATCTAATATTGTTGTATCTGTGGCATCAGTTCCAGATGCATCAGGAACCCCTCCATTGAGTTGCGATGGAACCATTGGATTAGTGGGTAGTGTGCCTTTGTCAACAGAAACTGGCGAATGGTCTGTGGTAGCAGGTTCAGGTGTGATAGCAAGTCCTAATTCTCCAAATACCACTGCAACGGGCTTGTCTGTTGGAACCAATACATTTAGATGGACAATTACAGATGACAATATGGTTTGTCCAGGTGTTTTTGATGATGTTGATGTGGTCTGGAATAATTTACAATTAACTCCAACAGCGGATGTTGCATTAGATTGCAATGGAGATTCGGATGCGTCAGGAACGTTTACAGCATCCGGTGGCACGGCACCGTATGGATTTACGATAGATAGTAATACAGCGACAGCAACTACAAGTACAACAGCTACGACATTAGATTTTACCGGAGGTTCAGTAGGAGAGGTAACGGTAACAGTAACAGATGCTGATGGCTGTACTGACCAGGCAACAATAACGATAACCGAACCAGCAGTCTTGGTATTAACACCTACGGCAGATGTTGCATTAGATTGTAATGGAGATTCGGATGCAGCAGGAACATTTACAGCATCCGGTGGCACAGCACCGTATGGATTTACGATAGATAGTAATACAGCGACAGCAACTACAAGTACAACAGCTACGACATTAGATTTTACCGGAGGTTCAGTAGGAGAGGTAACGGTAACAGTAACAGATGCGAATGGCTGTACTGACCAGGCAACAATAACGATAACGGAACCGGCAACAGCAACTACACTTACACCTACAGCAGATGTTGTGTTAGATTGTGCGGGAGACGCAGATGCAACAGGAACATTTACAGCATCCGGTGGCACGGCACCGTATGGATTTACGATAGATAGTAATACAGCGACAGCAACTACAAGTACAACAGCTACGACATTAGATTTTACCGGAGGTTCAGCAGGAGAAGTAACGGTAACAGTAACAGATGCGAATGGCTGTACTGACCAGGCAACAATAACGATAACGGCACCACCATCATTAGTGTTAACTCCAACAGCAGATGTTGCATTAGATTGTAATGGAGATTCGGATGCAGCAGGAACATTTACAGCATCCGGTGGCACGGCACCGTATGGATTTACGATAGATAGTAATACAGCGACAGCAACTACAAGTACAACAGCTACGACATTAGATTTTACCGGAGGTTCAGTAGGAGAGGTAACGGTAACAGTAACAGATGCGAATGGTTGTACTGACCAGGCAACAATAACGATAACCGAACCAGCAGTCTTGGTATTAACACCTACGGCAGATGTTGCATTAGATTGTAATGGAGATTCGGATGCAGCAGGAACATTTACAGCATCCGGTGGCACAGCACCGTATGGATTTACGATAGATAGTAATACAGCTACAGCAACTACAAGTACAACAGCTACGACATTAGATTTTACCGGAGGTTCAGTAGGAGAGGTAACGGTAACAGTAACAGATGCGAATGGCTGTACTGACCAGGCAACAATAACGATAACCGAACCGGCAACAGCAACTACACTTACACCTACAGCAGATGTTGTGTTAGATTGTGCGGGAGACGCAGATGCAACAGGAACATTTACAGCATCCGGTGGCACGGCACCGTATGGATTTACGATAGATAGTAATACAGCGACAGCAACTACAAGTACAACAGCTACGACATTAGATTTTACCGGAGGTTCAGTAGGAGAAGTAACGGTAACAGTAACAGATGCGAATGGCTGTACTGACCAGGCAACAATAACGATAACGGCACCACCATCATTAGTGTTAACTCCAACAGCAGATGTTGCATTAGATTGTAATGGAGATTCGGATGCAGCAGGAACATTTACAGCATCCGGTGGCACGGCACCGTATGGATTTACGATAGATAGTAATACAGCGACAGCAACTACAAGTACAACAGCTACGACATTAGATTTTACCGGAGGTTCAGTAGGAGAGGTAACGGTAACAGTAACAGATGCGAATGGTTGTACTGACCAGGCAACAATAACGATAACCGAACCAGCAGTCTTGGTATTAACACCTACGGCAGATGTTGCATTAGATTGTAATGGAGATTCGGATGCAGCAGGAACATTTACAGCATCCGGTGGCACGGCACCGTATGGATTTACGATAGATAGTAATACAGCGACAGCAACTACAAGTACAACAGCTACGACATTAGATTTTACCGGAGGTTCAGTAGGAGAGGTAACGGTAACAGTAACAGATGCGAATGGTTGTACTGACCAGGCAACAATAACGATAACCGAACCAGCAGTCTTGGTATTAACACCTACGGCAGATGTTGCATTAGATTGTAATGGAGATTCGGATGCAGCAGGAACATTTACAGCATCCGGTGGCACAGCACCGTATGGATTTACGATAGATAGTAATACAGCGACAGCAACTACAAGTACAACAGCTACGACATTAGATTTTACCGGAGGTTCAGTAGGAGAGGTAACGGTAACAGTAACAGATGCGAATGGCTGTACTGACCAGGCAACAATAACGATAACGGCACCACCATCATTAGTGTTAACTCCAACAGCAGATGTTGCATTAGATTGTAATGGAGATTCGGATGCAGCAGGAACATTTACAGCATCCGGTGGCACGGCACCGTATGGATTTACGATAGATAGTAATACAGCTACAGCAACTACAAGTACAACAGCTACGACATTAGATTTTACCGGAGGTTCAGTAGGAGAGGTAACGGTAACAGTAACAGATGCGAATGGTTGTACTGACCAGGCAACAATAACGATAACCGAACCAGCAGTCTTGGTATTAACACCTACGGCAGATGTTGCATTAGATTGTAATGGAGATTCGGATGCAGCAGGAACATTTACAGCATCCGGTGGCACAGCACCGTATGGATTTACGATAGATAGTAATACAGCTACAGCAACTACAAGTACAACAGCTACGACATTAGATTTTACCGGAGGTTCAGTAGGAGAGGTAACGGTAACAGTAACAGATGCGAATGGCTGTACTGACCAGGCAACAATAACGATAACCGAACCGGCAACAGCAACTACACTTACACCTACAGCAGATGTTGTGTTAGATTGTGCGGGAGACGCAGATGCAACAGGAACATTTACAGCATCCGGTGGCACGGCACCGTATGGATTTACGATAGATAGTAATACAGCGACAGCAACTACAAGTACAACAGCTACGACATTAGATTTTACCGGAGGTTCAGCAGGAGAAGTAACGGTAACAGTAACAGATGCGAATGGCTGTACTGACCAGGCAACAATAACGATAACGGCACCACCATCATTAGTGTTAACTCCAACAGCAGATGTTGCATTAGATTGTAATGGAGATTCGGATGCAGCAGGAACATTTACAGCATCCGGTGGCACGGCACCGTATGGATTTACGATAGATAGTAATACAGCGACAGCAACTACAAGTACAACAGCTACGACATTAGATTTTACCGGAGGTTCAGTAGGAGAGGTAACGGTAACAGTAACAGATGCGAATGGTTGTACTGACCAGGCAACAATAACGATAACCGAACCAGCAGTCTTGGTATTAACACCTACGGCAGATGTTGCATTAGATTGTAATGGAGATTCGGATGCAGCAGGAACATTTACAGCATCCGGTGGCACAGCACCGTATGGATTTACGATAGATAGTAATACAGCGACAGCAACTACAAGTACAACAGCTACGACATTAGATTTTACCGGAGGTTCAGTAGGAGAGGTAACGGTAACAGTAACAGATGCGAATGGCTGTACTGACCAGGCAACAATAACGATAACGGAACCAACGGCATTGGTTATTAATGCAACACCAAATAACCCTGCCTCATGTGGAGTAAGTACTGGTAGTATATTATTAAGTGGATTAACTCCCTCAACCAATTTTGATGTAAATTTTCTTGATGATGGAACACCTGATACTCGTACAGGGACATCTAATGTTAGTGGTGAATTTAACATAGGAGGGCTTGACGCAGGAAGCTACACTAATATTACAGTTACTGACCAAGGAACAGGTTGCTCTTCGAATACATTAAACGGTCCATTCAGTTTGTCCGATCCTGGTGCGATTACACTATCCATTTTTAATCAAAGTAATCCATCAACTTGTGGTGGCGATGAAGGCTCCATTGTTCTTGTTGGGTTTAATGCATCAACTGATTATGAATTAACATATTTTGATGACGGAATTCAAGTAGATGAGAGTATTACAAGTACTCCTGGCGGTGAGTTTACTATCATCAGTTTAAATGCTGGAAGCTATACGAATTTTGTGGTAACAGATGTAGTTTCTGGGTGTACCTCTAATACCGTGGCAGGTCCAATTACTTTATCTGATCCAGGTGGTGAGACTATTACGGGGGCTTCTGGTAATAACCCTACTAATTGTGGTTTAGATGATGGTGAAATACAATTGACAGGACTAACAGCTTCAAGTGATTTTTCTGTTGATTTTGAAGTAAATGGAGCTCCAACTAATGAACCATTATTGACAAGTGATGGAGCAGGTAATTTAATTATTCCTGGATTAGTGGCCGGCAGTTATAATAATTTTACAGTTACAGGTACAGATAATTGTATTTCAAATACGTTGAACTCAACGGTTGTATTAGTTGATCCGGGTTCAGTTACAATAGTGATAGGAACATTATCTAATCCAAACTCATGTGGAGGAACGGATGGTTCAATAGAAATTACAGGTCTGGCAAATAGTACAGCATATGATGTAAACTTTAATGATGATGGAAATCCTATATCATTAACTGGAGAGGTTAGCACTCCTACAGGTGAAATTGTAATTAATGGCCTTAATGCAGGTTCATACACTGATATTAGAGTAACAGAAAGTGGATGTACTTCAAATACGTTGAATGGACCATTTGATTTGGTTGATCCAACGCCAGTTACCATAGCGCACGTTGGTAATAATGACCCAGCAACTTGTGGAGATTCTGACGGGAGTATTGTTATAAACGGTCTTGCTAACAATACACTATACGATGTCAATTACAATCTTAATAGTAACCCGGAGGCTCCAGTAAGTATTTCAAGTAATGGTATAGGAGAATTAACAATTCCAGGGTTAATAGCAGGTAGCTATTCTGATATTACGGTTACAGAAAGTAATTGTACTTCTGATCCATTAATCGGTCCATTCACATTGTCTGACCCTGGTTCAGTTACGATTGCCATTAATGGTTCTACCAATCCATCAACTTGTGGTGGCGATGAAGGAGAAATAGTGTTATCAGGTCTTGATATATCTACTTTGTATAATGTGACTTATAATTTTAATGGCGGTGCTGAAGGTCCATTCGGTATAACAAGTGATGCAGGTGGATTATTATTAATTGATGGTTTGTTTGCAGGAAATTATACTGATATACAAGTAGAAGAAGGAGGGTGTTCCTCTGCACCAATAGTTGGGCCAACATTAGTAGATCCTACAATACCTACAATTTCTGTAGACAATGTAACTCAACCTACAGATTGTGGAGATGATGGTACAATAGAACTTAGTTTTACAGGAGTTGCGGATAATGCAGCAGCAACTATTGACTTCGATGGTGGCTCATTTACAAATGTAAATATCACAGGCGGCACGGCTACTATTAGCGCTGCTGCCGGAGCATATAATGACCTAAGTATAACTGAAAATGGATGTGTATCTGTAGATAATCCAGCTGCTGTTTTAACAGAGCCTGCATTACCAACAATTGCCGCAGTGGGCATTTCCCCAGTAACTTGCGGTGGAGATGGATCAATTGATTTTACCTTCACAAATGTTCCGGATAATACCTATACTATAACTTATGCAACAGGTTCATTCACTGGTGTCAATGTTGTCTCAAACGCTGCTACCGTTGTAGCGCCTGTAGGGACTTACACTGATTTAAGAATTTCAGTTGGAGCTTGTACTTCAACAGAAGATTCTGAAATTATTATTACAGACCCAGTACCAACAATAGCAGTTGCTTCAGTTGTAGATCCTACAGATTGTGGAGGAAACGGAACAATTAACCTTACATTTACCGGTGTGCCTGATAATACCTATGATATCAATTATGCAGATGGCACCTTCAGTGGTGTAGTTGTTTCTTCAAATGCAGCATCTATTAATGCTCCGGCTGGCACATATACTGATTTAAATATTACGGTTGCAACTTGTACTTCAGTTGATGATCCGGATGCTACATTGACTGATCCAGCACCTACGATTACAGTAGATACTCAAACTGATGCAACAGGTTGTGGAACAAGTGATGGTGAAATAGCAATTACTATAAACGGTGGTAGCGGTAACTATTCATTTGATTGGACAGGTCCTAATGGATTTACATCGACTTCGGAGGATATAAGTGGCTTAGAAGGTGGTGATTATGATGTACTTGTCACTGATGATGACACAGGTTGTACAGTAAGCGATACATATACCATTAATGAGCCTTTAAACTTTACTGTGGCAGTGGCTTCAACCAATATTACTTCTTGTGGTGCGAATGATGGAAGTATTGATCTCACACTAACAGGACAAGGTCCGAATACTGATGTGGATTGGGTAGGGCCCAATGGATTTGTAGGTACTGGAGTTAGTATAAATGGACTAGAACAAGGAGATTATACATATACAATCACAGACAATGATAGTGGTTGCTCTGATTCAGATGTGGTTACTATTACCGAGCCGGTAGACTTTACACTTGCTGTTGTGTCATCTGATGTAACAGTATGTGGTAATGATGATGGCTTAATCGACTTGACAGTGACCGGTGGAAGTGGTGATTTTACATTCGCATGGGATGGACCAGGAAGCTTTACTGCAGACACTGAAGATTTAACTAACCTTTCTAATCAGGGGACTTACACTGTAACTGTTACTGATAATGTTAGTGGGTGTTCTGCTAGTGAATCAGCTGTCATTAGCTTACCTCCAGGGTGTGCTGTAGATTGTGCTGTATTTACTACAATTAATGAAGTAACTGGTGCTACAACATTACCAACTTGTCAAAACCCAGAAGCTGGTAGTATTACATATGAAATTGATGGTGGTAGTGGTACATATGCTGTAACCTTGATTGATATTACAGATAATACCTACTCTCGATTCAGTCAGGATAATGACGGTGATGTTACTGTAAGTAACTTAAGAGCGGGGTCATATTATGTTATAGTAGAAGATGTTGTATCTGGTGATATTTGTGATGGCCGCACTACCACACCTGAACGAATAGTTGCAATTAGTACTGAAACAACTGTTACAGCAGACCTTGTTGGAACAAGTAATGTTGAATGTTTTGGTGAATCTACAGGTAGTATAGAAATTGAAAACTTGATTGGTTCTACTACAGGAGACTACTTTTATTCAATTAATGGCGGAGATTGGGTTGAATTAAATGCGCTGGTTATTCCAAATGCATCTGATCCTAATGGATTAACAGAAGGAAATAACTTAATCAGACTAGGGGAAATTGAGAATGACCCATGTCCGCAAAGATTTGAAAATATACTTATTGGTTCTAATACTCCTGAGATTGATGTGAACTTCAGTATTACAGATTTAGAGGGATGTGACTCCGGTGATGGAGCTATCGAAGTAACTGCTGCTGGCGGGTCTGGTGGAGATTTTACTTTCGCATTTGTAATAAGTGGAAATACTGTAGTCGATGGTCAGTTCAGCGATACAAATAGCCTCAGTAGTTTAGATGCGGGTGATTATGATGTTTATGTGCGAGATGCGAATGGTTGCACTGTAATGGAAACAGTAGCTGTTTCGTCTCCTGGTCAAATCAACTTATCTCAGTTAAATACGTCAAGTGCAAATTGTAGTAATCCTAGTGCAGGAAGAATTACAATGAGAGTGGATTTTGCTAATTCTCCACCACCACCATACATTGTTACAATAGTGGATGCTAACGATCCCGCCAATATTATCTATGAGAATAACGATGGCTGGGATGGTGATGATATTACAGGGCTGTTCCCGAGAAGTAATGAGACTGGTTTGGTGTCTGGTGATTATACCGTGATTGTTTCTTCAGAAACTGAAGGTGTATGTTCACTTGAAAGTAATTTCTCCATTATTGGTGGGCCAATTCCTGTTTCTTTTGATTATGAGCTTCAACAGAGATGTTTAAATACTACCAAAGAGTATGTGAATGAGTTGGTACTAACTGGTATCACTGGCGAGTTAGGTACGGATTATACTTTATTTGTATTCAATGATCAGCAGCAGGTTGTGGATCAAGTTCCTTTAACACTAACTATTGGTGATGAGATCAGAGTAACTGAGCGTTCATTCCTACAAACACCTGACAGGATTTTCAGGCTAAGGTTATCGCAAACGCAAACTATATGCGTTGATCCAATAATATTTGATCATCCTAACTCTCTTGAAATTCCTGATGTGGTTGCGCCATTAAATGTAACTATTGATAACATTTCAAGTTCATTCCCAGATAACACTACAGGTGGATTCAGTATAACTGGAGTGTCTGGTGGGGTTGAGCCTTATGAGGCCGTTCTAGAAGGGGATGCTGACGGATTCTTTGGTTTAGGTCCTGATGAAATACCATTTGATCCATTCAATAATAATTACCTGCTAGATTACGAAGGTCTAGGAATAGGTAATTATGATTTATTTGTGACAGACGCCCTTGGTTGTGAAATTGAATTAGATATTGAAATCCCTAGAGATTCTACCGTTATCATACCAAATGTATTCACGCCAAACGGAGATGGAGTTAATGATACTTTCAGAATGATTAATATCGATCAGGGTAATACGCAATTAATCATTAATAACAGATGGGGTAAAACTGTATTTTCATCAGATAGCTATGGCGGTACAACAGAAGCAGATTTCTGGTCTGGAGGAGATACTCCTGATGGAATATACTTCTATAAGGTTGAGTCAAACGGACAGGCGTATACTGGGTGGGTCGAAATAATACGGGGTAATTCTCCTTAGATACTAAAGATTATATAAAACCAAAAGAGGCGCTTTAAGCGCCTCTTTTATTATAAGGATGTTAAAAATTTCATTGTATCTACATGATCAGCGTAATCATCAATTCCTGGTGATTGTGCCTCACCAAAATCGAATGAATTCTCGTACCACTGATTATTACTAACAACACACTGTATTTTCTCTTGGTCTTTTTCTAATCGTTCTTTTAATGTGTTATCGTCATTATATTCCTCATAAAATAAAACGGCAAGTGGTGAGGCTATATTTTTACTTTCTCGTAACAATAAAAACCCGTTGTCTAAATGTTTATCACCATTCACAAGGTATATGGACTTATTGTATTCATAATTATTATTGTATTTATGATGGTCACCTACGCTTTGGTAAGATTGTATCGATTCGAAGAAAGTATTAAAATTATAGCCATTGGGAACATAAATTTTTGATACATTTCTACATCCTAACCCGTAATATTGAAAAATATCTTTGCCTAAACTGGATAGATCATCCTCTTTTTCTTCGCCATTGAGAATCCCGATAGAAGTTCTGTTTTTTCTTATAATATGAGGGTATTTTGAAAAGTAGTATTCAAAGTATCTGGCAGAATTATCACTTCCAGTGGCAATAATTGCATCAATATCTTTTAATCGATCTACTACGATAATATTTTTTTCCAGTCGTGGTTCTATTTTTATCAGAGACTCAAGTATGAACGTCATCAGAACAGAATCTTGTGAGCTCATTTTTACTTTGATAGAATGGCCACAGATTAATATGCATAACAAATCGTGAAAGCCAACTAAAGGGATGTTGCCTGCCATTACTATACCTATGGTTTTAGATTCTTGATTTAACTGATAATTAGACACCCAATTTTGGAGCACCGATTTATCAAGAAATTTAATTATACCATTTAGCGCTAAACGAACACTCGTTGGTGTAAACCATGAATTACCATTTTGTGCATTGAGAGCAAGGTTTTCAAATTCATCTTCAGACAGTGATTTTAACTTGTCACCAAGTTGACTAAACGCATTTATTCTTTCTTCTAAAGTCATTCTGTTTTATTTTAAACTAAACCATTAAGGTTGTTGTTTGTAGACATGTAGATAGTTTATACTTTTGCAAAGTTCTAAAATTAACTGAAGATTAAAACGTGCTATTACTATGGCAATAATGATAACCGATGAATGCATAAACTGTGGAGCTTGTGAGCCCGAGTGCCCCAACACTGCAATTTATGAAGGCGGAATAGAGTGGAATTGGAGTGGCGGTACTGAACTCAAAGAGGTTGAAATGGAAGGAGGCGATGTCATTGATGGTAAAGAGCTTCAGGAGCCTGTTTCAGACGAGTTCTATTATATAGTTTCTGGTAAATGTACCGAGTGCATGGGCTTTCACGAAGAGCCGCAGTGTGCTGCAGTTTGTCCAGTTGATTGTTGTGTGCCAGATCCTGATTATGAAGAAACAGAAGAGGAGCTTTTAGATAAAAAGGCCTGGCTACATAATGAGTAAAAACTAACGCATTTTTGATCTTTTGATCAAATACGCTTTAAGAATCTCATTATAATCAATTTCTACATCGGCCTCAATGAGGTCGATTTTCATTTGTGCACATTTAAGTTTAAGGTTTTGATAAAATTCGGCAGCTGATTTTTTAAAATGATCCTTCACTTCTGAGGGTTGTAATTTTATCTTTTCACCACTTTCCAAATCGATAAATTCATGAGGTCGGTCTTCGAACTCAAAATTAAACTCAGTTTTTTTATCCGTTACATGAAACAATAGCACCTCGTGCTTATTATGTTTTAAATGCTGAAGTCCTGAGAATATTTCATCGAGATTTTCCTCGCTATCAAACATATCCGTAAACAAAATAATTAGTGATCTACGTGGTGTTTTGCCGGCAATCTCGTGTAAAACCTTGGCAGTTTGAGTTTTCTTCAGATCCGAGGGGTTATCGTACAGGTTTTGTAGCTCGCTTAATATTTTGTTGAGGTGGGTCGATGTTGACTTTTGCTCTGTTATCAGTTCAATTTCATTACTGAAGGTGCATATACCCACTGCATCCCGTTGCTTCTGAAGTAGGTAAGCCAAAGAGGCCGCTGCAATAATGCTAAACTGTATTTTTGCCTTAGATTCTACAGGGTAATGCATAGAAGAGCTATCATCCAATACTATTAAACAACGTAAATTGGTTTCTTCTTCAAAGCGTTTGGTGTAAAGCCTGTCTGTTTTGGCAAAAACTTTCCAGTCAATATGTTTTGTGCTCTCACCAGTATTATAAAGTCTATGTTCAGAGAATTCTACACTAAAACCATGATATGGGGATTTGTGAAGTCCGGTTACAAAACCCTCGACCAATTGTCTGGCTAAAATATTCAGATCACCAACTTCACGAATTTTTGCGAGCTCTAACTTCATTGCATTTTATAAATGGGTAGCACAACGTAATATTCTCGAAAATGTTTTACAATTAATAAGGTGTGTTTGCTTTAAATATAAATATTATACTATATTTAGCTTCTGTTTAATTAAAAAGAGGGCAAAATTTGTTAACTAAACTTTAGGATTGTGGAAGAGAATAACAATGAAAGAGAAGAAATTTATTCGGAGAGAGTAAGAGCGGGTAAAAGAACTTATTTTTTTGATGTTAAAGCAACTAAATCAAATGATTACTATTTAACCATCACAGAAAGCAAAAGAAGGTATAAAGATGATGGTTACACCTACGAAAAACATAAGATTTTTCTTTACAAAGAGGACTTTAATAAATTTCAGGATGCATTAAACAACACTGTTAATCATGTGAAGGAAGAGTTGCTTCCAGATGTAGATTTTGAACAGTTTGATAGAAATAACGAAGATGAAACCACTGCAAGTGTAGATACAGAATTGAAGTGGGATTAAAATTATAGAAGAACTTATGAGACCCCGTTTTGGTACACCTGAAACGGGGTTTTTTATTATGTTTGTTGGATAAGGCTTTATGCGTAATACAATTATTTATATTTTGCTGTTCGCAGCACTATTTATATTGGCAGGATGGATATTCTCTGATATTTTCCTCTATGTTGCCTTCTCTATTGTGCTGAGTGCCATCCTGCGGCCTCTCATGCGCTATCTAACCACTGCACAATTTTTTGGGCTAAGACTTCCCAGGCTGGTTGCAGTTATTTTGTCTTTCGGTATTCTTGTAGCACTGTTGGTGTCATTTTTTATTTTATTTATACCACTCATATCGGAGCAGGTAGAAGTACTTTCGTCACTCAATTATGACGATCTCTATCAGAAACTAACAATACCACTCCAAAACCTGGAAACGTTCATGATTGCCAACGAATTGACATCTCAGGAGCCAGGGTTTATCGTAAATAATCTTAAGACCAATATATTAAACTTATTATCTGAAATTCAGTTTTCTAATATTTTGAATGCAATTATTGCCCTCACAGGTAAATTCTTTATTGGCATATTAGCAGTTACATTTATCTCTTTTTTCTTGTTATATGAAATGGGAAGTATGCGTAAAAAATTGATCTCCTTTATTCCAAATAAATACTTTGAGGTTACCATTACAGCGTATAATAAAATCGAAAAATTGTTATCGAATTACCTGACAGGTTTATTGATACAGATGTTTTCTGTGTTTAGCCTGGCAGCACTAGGGCTGAGCATTGTAGGTGTTAAATATTCGTTGACGATAGCCTTATTCGCGGCAGTGGCTAACCTTATTCCTTATTTAGGCCCAATATTAGGCGCCAGCTTTGGTATTATTGTTGGAATATCTACTGGCATAGATTTAACAAACTTTCAAGAAGTGATTTTTCTTATTTTGAAGATTGTATCTGTCTTTGCGGGGGTTCAAGTTGTTGATAATGTATTTCTCCAGCCTATAATCTTTTCTAAAAGTGTAAAAGCTCATCCTTTGGAGATTTTTATAATTATATTTGCGGGCGCTTCGCTGGCAGGCATACCAGGTATGGTAGCTGCTATTCCTTGTTACACCGTACTTCGAGTTTCGTTTACAGAGTTGTACGAAGGATACAGAAGCTATAAAATTTTTAAAACGCAGAAAAACACTATTTAATGGCACTCAAATGTGGTATCGTTGGTCTTCCTAATGTTGGAAAATCTACTTTATTTAATGCAATCTCTAATAATAAGGCTGAGGCAGCTAATTTTCCTTTTTGTACAATCGAGCCAAATGTAGGCGTAATTACAGTTCCAGATGAGCGTCTTCATATTTTAGAAGATCTTGTAAACCCTCAGAAAGTATTACCTACCACCATTGAGTTTGTAGATATTGCTGGCCTTGTAAAAGGTGCAAGCAAAGGAGAGGGATTGGGTAATCAATTTTTAGCCAATATCAGAGAGGTTGATGCCATTGCTCATGTGGTAAGGTGCTTCAATGATGATAATATCGTACACGTTGATGGTAAGGTAGACCCTTTAACAGATAAAGAAGTTATTGATATAGAGTTGCAGTTGAAAGACCTGGAGTCTATCGATAAGAAGATTTCCAGAATAGAAAAGCAGGCTAAATCAGGTGATGCGAAATCTAAAAAGGATTTGGCAATACTTCAGAAATATAAACAGCACCTTGAGTCAGGTAATAATGCCAGAACTATTGATTTAGATGCTGAAGATAAAAAGTCAGTGGCAGACCTTCAGCTACTCACAGCGAAGCCAGTAATCTACGTGGCTAATGTGGAGGAAACTGCCTTACCTAATGGAAATGAGCATTCTGAAAGGTTGAAAGAAGGCGTTAAAGATGAGAACGCAGAAGTAGTGGTAGTCTCTGCCTCAATTGAAGCCCAAATTGCAGAATTGGAGGATGCTGAGGAACGAGAAATGTTTCTATCAGAGTATGGATTAAAGGAGTCTGGATTAAATAAGTTAATTAAGGCGGCTTATTCAATCTTAAATTTAATTACATACTTTACCGCAGGACCTACTGAGGTACGAGCATGGACCATCAGAAAAGGATGGAAGGCTCCACAAGCGGCTGGTGTTATTCATACTGATTTTGAAAAAGGCTTTATTAGGGCTGAAGTAATTAAGCTGGAAGACTATCAAAAATATAAAACTGAAGTAGCCTGCAAAGAAGCAGGTAAGATGGCAGTGGAAGGTAAGGAATATGTTGTGCATGATGGCGATATTATGCACTTCAGATTTAACGTCTAATTTGAGCAGATAATGCCGTTTTGGCTTTCAGATTTGATTTTTTAATTTTATTTTTAATAACTATTTGCAGTTGTAATAACTGGTTTATTTAATAAAGCGGCAGATTTTTGAGATAGCGAGTTTTTAGAGATACCTCTTTTTTTGAACCGGTACCTATTTTTTTAACGGTAATTTTTAGACAGTTGAGAGTCCGTATTGTTTTTGCATTAAAAAATAGGGGGAGTCATGTCCCTTTTCATCATCAATTTATGCTTGCGCAGATGATCAAGGGCATATTGATGAAAGGTCAAAACTCCGAGATGATCAACTATACCCTTTATAATTTCTCAGGGCTTAAAGGTCAGACAAAAGTAAGCCGTAAGGGACTGCATTTTTATTCTTCTAGAGTTACGTTGGTTTTATCCAGTCCTAATAAAGATTTTATTGATTATTTCCTGAAAAACCTCTTCAACTTTGAACAGGTGGAAATAGGAACACTTTTCTTAAAGCCTGAAGCAGTTGAATTGGAGGAGTCTATTGAATTTGAAGATTCAATTAAATTTATCTGCATTAGCCCTTTGGTGTTGTTAAGCTCCTCGTTTAATGATAGCACTGCTAAACGATTTATTCAGCCTGATACAGATTCGTTTTCAGATATGTTGTACGATTCTACCATTCAGCGTATGCAGGAAACGGGCAGGTTTACTGAAGAGGAACTAAAGAGCTTTTATAAATTTCAAATAGTGCCGGACAAAAGCTATTTGGCCAGGCTAACAGCTGCTCAAAAGAAGTTTGCACGCATTTACCCTGTATTTGATCAGGATGTTAAATATGAAGTGCGGGGCTATACCTTTCCTTTCACAATGTATGCAGCACCTAAAGTTCAGGAATTTGTTTTTCACAGTGGTTTAGGACAATTCACTCATAAGGGATTTGGTATGCTCGATGTGGCCAACTCTAACCCTAGCCAACGCGTTTTGAATTACGAATTTTCTTATGCCTAATTGAGGCGTTCGTTTAAAGTTAATTCCGAATACCCTACAAGTAAATCTCCTCTTAAATCAGGAGGGCTGTAATAAACAAAGATTTCATACTGATTTTCAGTCTCGAAATGGTTTCCCTCCAGATAATTATAATTGAGGGTATCGCTTTTTACAACATACTTATAATTATAAAATCCCTGCTTCAATAACTGTGTATTAGTATAAGTTCTAGTACGGTTATCTAGGGTTAATTGAGTTGTTTCATCAAGTTTATAATCGTTCATTTTACCAACTACGTGTATCGTTCCTCCAATTGGTTCCCTCAAGGCAAGAGAAAATTTAGTATAGAGATAGTCCGATTCAGAGCTTCCTCCTGTGTCCTGGTTTTGAATGTAGAAGTTACCATTAATATCATCATATTGTGCGTACGCCTGATAAATTCGAGGGCCATCGGTCATAATATATGCTTTTGATGGCCTCACTAGTAAATCTACCTTTTCAATATTTTGACCGGGATACCTCAGCGACCTCATATCAAAAAACCGATACTCATTTCCAGCACTAAAATTATTTTCAAAATTGAAAAATCGATATTCCAGTTCAAGGTTTCTGAAGAAGGAAGGTTTTTTAATTGTTATCGCATTATACCATTGCTGATTTTGCCTGAGCACTACACGAATTCTTTCTAGCGGATTGATAAGCTCAATATCTTCATAATTTATTTTAAAATCTATCTGCTGATTATCTCTTTTCATAGAGGTCAGGCCATTAAGGTTTGAAAGTATTTCAATACTTACTGATTGATTATAAATCATAAACCGTTTAGTAAGAATTATATCCTTTTCATCGGAACCTCTGTAGGCAACAAGTAGATAATTACCTGATTGCTTTACTGGTGGGAGGCGAAAGGTGTAGTGAATGTAACCGATTTTAGTATCTGTAGAGTATTCGTATTGTGTGATGTTAAACTCGTTAAAGTCATATAAATAGTCTAAAGTCCTTAAACCTGAAGGTGTCCAATCACGATTACAATGAATTAACTTCACACGATATTGCTCATGTGCTTCAACTAAATCATCAAATTCAAGTGTTAACCTGCGTGATCCCACTCTATCTACAGGAGATAAAAAAACATCCCCAGGATTACCTGAATTCGGATACAATAAAACGGTTCTTATCTCTTCTTCATAGGTGGCATCCTCATACAATAATTTCTTGCCCGATTGTTGTGGGGATATTTTAGAGCCTATTAAGAGAGAGCAGAAAAGAAATAATGTTGATATACCAGTATTTATCATAATTATGAAAAAACGAAGATACCTATTCCAACTCTTTTATAGAAAGCTGTGTCTTTAAAACATGCACCGCGGTAAAATATTGTAATGCATTCTGAAAAGGATCTGATTGAAAGATGTGTTAAAGGTGATCGTAAAGCCCAGAAAGAGCTTTACGATCGTCATGTGTCCGCTATGCTAGTGGTTGCACTGCGTTATTCAAAAGCCCGACAGGAGGCAGAGGATATTATTCAGGAATCATTCATAAAAGTTTTTGATAAGATTAAAACCTACAAAGGTGAGTCTGATATTAAGTATTGGATAAAAAGAATTGTGGTGAATACAGCTTTAAATCATCAGCGAAGTAAGCTGTATATGTTTCCAATGGTAGATGTGGAGGGTATGCACAATGATTTTTATTCAGAAATATCGCTATCATCATATCATTTTAAGGAGTTATTGCAGATGATTCAGGAATTACCTACCGGATGTCAGGCAATTTTTAACCTATATGCGATAGAAGGATACAATCACCAGGAGATAGCAGAGATGCTAAACATTAGTGTGGGTACATCAAAATCTCAGTATTCAAGGGCAAAAATGCTTTTAAAGGAACGAATTGAAAAGGAACAAAAAGTAAGTTATGAACGCGCCAGACAATAGACGATTCGAAAAAGAATGGGAAATGGCTTTTGAGGGCAAAGAAATATCGCCATCAGATAAGTTGTGGGATGGTATTGAGCTTCACTTGGCAAGAAATGAAAATGAAGGTAATAAGAGAAGGCTCTTGTTTTTTAAACTGATGGCCGCAGCATCTATCTCCTTCGCCATGATTGTGGGCACCTGGGAAGGGTATAAGTACTATACAAGTGATCAGTCGAATTCAACTTATTCTGCTAAAAAGGAATCAGCTGTTGGTACTTCTGAGAAAGTTGAAAGCTCAACATCAAATGATTCATCAAATACTGAACGGGAAGGCAATAGCGCTAACACTATAATAGCCAGCAATGACGCTCGAGATAACGAAAATATCTCTAAAGATAATATCTATAATGGAAATGCTGATAATTCCGGCTCTTCCATGATTGGAAAGGAGAAGAACCTATCAAAAACAAAAAGTGGCTCATTGATTAAGTCCAATGAAGAAACAAATCAATCAGACAACCAGGTTGCAGCCACAAACATTCAGGATGATGGTACATTATTAACCGAGTTAAGAAATCTATTTACCTTATCTGAGTCAGAAGAATCTCCAGAGAAGATAACATCTCTTCAGGCAGATTTGAGCCAGGAAGAACCTGAAATGGCCGACCTGAGAATGGTGCCTTGGTATTCGCAGGCACAAACAAAAAAGAAGACTTCAGGCAAATCGTTATGGACGGGCATTAATATGTCGGCCGGAACTTTTGATCCTAATGTAAGTAGTAATTCTTCATCAAGTGTTCAGCCAAGTGGCATTGTTTCTGATGTAGAAAATACAACTGGAAATGAAAATGTGCCATTGACAATTGGACAAGAACGCAGTGGTACATCGCTTGGAGTAGGGGTAAATATTGGCTCACAAATTAGTGAGAAGGTTGTTATTTTCAGTGGCTTGAATTATCTCCAGCAAACTACTTCCAGTTCGTCAAATGTAGTAGCCAATGCAGGGCAAGCAAGAGCGGTTAGTTCTTACAATCAGTTGAGTAGTTCGCAGAGTTTGGCAATTACGAATGATTATGAAATTGAGAATACTTATGAGTCAGTTTCCATACCTGTGCAGGCAGGTTATTATCTTCTGGATAGAAAATTTAACATACTTCTAACGGCTGGTGTTGCTAACGATTTTTTTATAAAACAAAGCATTTATGCCGAGTCGGGAGGCTTCTCAAGCAACACTATTTCATCAGGTGAATCGGGTTATACTTTGTATACAGTAGGAGGAGTTATAGGCTCTCAATTTAGCTATGATATTGGTGAGAATTACAGCCTGGCTATACAACCACAATACAAACAAATGCTTAATTCGTTTACACCTGAAGGTAATAGAGTATCGTCCTTTGAAGTGGGATTTAGGTTTAATTATCGCCTAAAATAATTCATCTAAAAATTTAATTAGAACTCTTTATATATCTGAATTACAGATATATAAAGAGTTATTTTATTTCATACTGACAAAATGTCAAAAGATAGTTGATTGTCATTCCAACCATATTAAAAGATGAGGTGTCTTAAAGAAAAAAGGAAGGCACATGAAAAAATTTACACAATTATTCGTCAAAGTTGAAATAGGGTTATATATCCTTATCTATTCTGTTATTCTAATACTTCTTGGCGTGGGCTTACCAGCCTGTTCAGACACTTGTGAGACTGAATATAGTTATACATACTACGAACCTGTTTATACTACGCTCGATGAGATAAGATCGTCTGTTAGTAGCGAGGCTCCACAGGAAATTAATACGATGGGTAAGTTGTATATAAAGGGTAAATATCTCTTTATCACTGAACCTAATAAAGGGGTGCATGTATATGATAATTCAAACCAGGCAGCACCTATTAATTTGACCTTTATATCGATCCCTGGAACTTTTGATATGGCAGTGAATGGAAATACTCTTTTTGCTGATAGCTACATGGATTTAGTGGCAATCGACATTAGCAATATTCAAGAAGTGAAAGAAATAGGCCGACTTGAAAATTTGTATGGAGACTACAACTCCTATGGCTATTATGTAGATGCTGCCTTGGGTGTGGTTACAGATTGGGTAGCGGTTGAATCGGTATCCGTTTCAGAGTCGGAATGTGCTACCCGTGATAACTATTCTGTTTACCGTGCTGGTATACTAGTCAATGAAGCGGCAAGTATAGCGTTTGATGCGGCCTCTGCAGTGGCTCCAAACAACCCCGGAATGGGCGGCTCTATGGCACGAATAACCATTGCCCAAAATACTTTATTTGCGATGTCCGTACCTGAAATAATTCCGGTGAACATAAACTCACCAGCGAGCATGGCAGAGGGGAATAGATTAAACCTGGGCTGGGGATTAGAAACACTATTTCCTAATAACGCAAACCTTTTTGTAGGGGCAAATGATGGAATGCATATTCTTGATGTGTCTCAGCCATTGTCACCACAACATGTATCAACCTATCAACATATAAATAGCTGTGACCCTGTAATTGTTGATGGTGATATGGCCTATGTAACATTACGGTCAGGTATGGAATGTCAGAATTTTACTAATCAGCTTGAAGTGATTGATATTTCGGATTTAACTAGCCCTAAGCAGTTGTATGTGTACGAAATGTCTAACCCGCATGGCTTAGGTAAGGATGGAAATACACTTTTTATCTGTGATGGAGATGCAGGATTAAAAATATTCGATGCTTCTGATAATGCAACAATCGATCAAAATCTGATTAAAAACTATAAAGATTTATTTGCCTTTGATATCATTCCATACAATAATATCGCATTAATGATCGCTCAAGATGGTTTGTATCAATACGATTATTCTGACCTAAATGATATTAAATTTCTAAGCAAAATTTCCTTCACTCATGAATAAGCTGACCGGAATACTCTTAGTGCTAGCCATCTTGCTAGCGGTGAATACGCAAGCACAAAATGATTCAACCTCTGCGGTTTCTAAAAGGAGCCTACTTGATAAGATGTACCTTCAGCTTCAGGTGGGAATAATTGCCTCAGAGTCGAATGATACAAAAGATTACAGACCCGCTGCAGGCTTTGGAATTGGATATGAATTGCATCACTTGTTTCAACCAGGAGTTTATATAGGCTATGAAGAGTACCGGTTGTTTGAAAGCATGCCTGTGGCAGTTCAGCTGCAGGGTAACTTCAATCCAACTACTAATTCGGCTTTTTATTATGCTCAATTAGGCAAAACTGCCATGTGGAAAAACAGTAGAAATGAATTGCAAAGTGTAAGCAGTGGTGAGTATTGGGAAGCAGGTATTGGCTACCAATGGAAAGCAGAAAATCTTAAGTTAAAACTAAGTGCAGGTTTTAGAGATCAGAAGTTTACTTCAGTAAGTAAAAATAGTGATATCTGGTATTGGGATGCGCTATCTTCCTTTGCGCCCACACAGGGTTACAAAGAAGTTACCCATTGGCACTTAGAAAGAATGCATTTTAAATTTACGATTGAATTTTAACTGAGTTCGTCAATCATTTCCATTAACGATTCCCATTCCTTGGTGAGCTGCTCTAGTTTGTCCTTGCTATTTTGATAGCTTGTATTCACTTTTAGCAGCTCATCAGGATTTCCGTACACATCTGGTTTTGCCATTTTTGCTTCTAGTTCCGATATTAAGACCTCTTCTTTCTCAATATCATTTTCCAATTTGTTAAGCTCTTTTTGATATTGCTTTAGCTGGTCCTCGTTTTTATCACGTCTTTCCGTTTTTGGCTTTTCCTTTTTCTCAATTTTTTCAGGTTTAGGCTCTTCTTTTTTATCCTCCTGCAAAGATTGCCAATAAAGGTACTCATCATAAGTGCCCGGGTACTCTTTAATTTGCTTATTTTCTATATACCAAATTTTATTGGCAGTTTGCTTAATAAAATGCCTGTTGTGAGAAACGGTTATAAAGGTACCCGTATATTGCTGTAGCGCTTGAATTAATATATTCTCTGACTGAAAATCTAAGTGGTTGGTCGGTTCATCTAACAGCAAAAAGTTAGACTCATCAATTAGGGTTCTGGCCAGGGCTACTCGCGATTTCTCACCGCCCGACAGTACTTTTATTTTCTTGAAAACATCATCCCCACCAAAAAGGAAACAGCCTAAAATCTGCCTCAGTTCAAGATCACTTTTGTTTGAACCAGCCTGTTTTAGTTCATCTAAAATTTCATTATTGATATTTAGAGATTCTAGTTGGTGCTGTGCATAAAAACCCATTTGCACATTATGGCCTTGCTCTCTTTTACCCTCAATTTTTTCAGTGCCGGCAATAATTCTAAGTAAAGTAGATTTACCCTTTCCATTGGCGCCAATCAACGCTATTTTATCGCCTCGTTCAATATTAGCAGTTGTAGATCTTAAAATCTCAAGATCGCCATAGCTCTTACTAACATTTTCCAAACGAATTACATGCCTTCCAGATTTCTGTTTGAATTCAAATTTGAAATTAACAACCGCATTTTCATCCACAACATCTTCAATCACATCCATCTTTTCCAAAGCCTTTACTCTGGATTGCACCTGTCTGGCCTTAGTAGCTTTCGCTCTAAATCGGTCTATAAATTGTTCTGTCTGCTTTATTTTTTGCTGTTGATTTTCAAATGCATTTTTTTGAATCTCAGAACGCATTTCTTTCTCTTGAAGGTAGAAATCATAATTTCCTTCATACATGGTTAACTGTGCGTTCGAAACTTCAACTATCTTGTTGATCGTATTATTTAGAAAATGTCTGTCGTGAGAGACAACGATTACAGCCCCTTCATAAGTTCTCAAATAATTTTCTATCCATTCTATAGATGGTAAGTCTAAGTGGTTGGTAGGCTCATCCAGCATCAGCAGAGACGGTTTTTCTAGGAGAAGCTTAGCAAGCATAACTCGCATTCTCCAACCCCCTGAAAATTCTTTTAAAGGCCTGTTTAAATCAGATGTCTTAAAGCCAATACCTTCCAATATCTCTTCAGCCTTGGCTTGCATAGAATAGCCTTCTAAGCGCTCAAACTTTTCCTGTAGTTTAGTTAGCTTTTCTATCAGTTCATCAGAATATTCAGTTTCAAGTTTTTTTAGGATGGCCTCAATTTTTTTATGTGCATCCACAGCCTCTTCAAAGGCCATCATCGCTACGTCTACTATGCTATCTTCAGATTGGTATGAAAGTAAGTCCTGATTAAGAAAACCAAGCGACACTTCTTTACTACGGCTAATTTCTCCGCCATCTATGGTTAGCTCACCATTAATTAATTTTAGTAGGGTAGACTTTCCCTTCCCATTTTGGCCTATGAGGCCTATCTTGTCCTTGGGCTTAATATGTAATGAGGCATTCTCATATAAAGCTCTTCCTCCTATAAAATATGATAAATTATTGATCGCTAACATGGCTGCAAAGGTAGAAGGCCATTTTCATATTTCTAGTAAAGAGCAGGAATAATGGAGAGAATTTAATTTTCTAAGCACTCATTTTCTGAGTCAAAGAATTATAATAGGAGGAGGGAGACATTTGTGTAAACTTCTTAAATGCATTATTAAACGAAGCCTTATTATTGAACCCAACATCAAACGCTATTTCAATAAATACAGGTTTGTTTTCAGAAGTTTCAATTAGTGATTTAGCTTCTTCGATACGGTACTTATTTACAAAATCAGAAAAATTATATTGAGTTAACTCATTGATTACTTGCGATATGTGGTTAGGGGATAAGCCAAGCTGGTCTGCCAATGTGGTTAATTTAAGTTCATTATCTCTATACGCTTTATTTTCATCCATATGAGTGCGTATGGTTTTTAATATTGATCTGCTTGCAGATAGTGAAAGCGCAGACTTTTGATATTTTTTATCTGAAGAGAAAATTAATTCTTTTGGTGAAATTACTGCCTTATAACCTGTGTAGTAGATAAACAATGATGAAGCCAATGAAATAAAGTAGTCATATTCCAATTTGAGTGTGCCTGTCCATACCAAAACATAATAGGTCAGGAATGTAATTGTGTAGCCAGAAAACGCGAAAAAAATGATCTTTGCCCATTTAGATTCTTTGGACGAATTTTTAATTAAAATACAATAAACAATCAAGTGTATACATTGCGCAACTGCTAATAGGGAGGATACAATTGCTCGCTCATTGGGGAATTGAGGAAGTATTAGAAACACAGCTGCATTCAACAGAAAAGGTGAAATATGGAGTGTTATATTTTTGGCTTTTTGCTGTACGTAAAAAAGTAGGAATGGCCCAATTAAAAAGGTGAAGCCCATAGAAACCCCCAGCGCCCTTGGAATCTCGGTATTGTAACCACTCCAATAGGTTACATAATACCCAATCATAAAAGAGTAGAGAAGTATTGACGCTGCCAGGTAAGCTAGCCTATTGGCATCTTTTAAATACAGTAAAATGGAAAGGAAAATGCCCTGAGCAGATGCCACAAGAAAAAAAATGATCCAACCACTCAATTCAAAGTAATCCATAACTGATGAGTTAAATTCAATTACTCATTTAAGTTACGAATTTTGGCTTAATCGGTTATGAATTTAATTGGTAGCGATACTTTTACATCATCCCAAATAAAATTCATTTCCGCTTTTTCATTTTTTTGATCGAAGCTTATCGTAAATGGCTCATAAACAACATCTTCCAATATAGAAGTGGGCACTTCAACACGCAATTCATCTGCTTTTTCAGTGTAATTATAACTTCCCCATTGGCCTAAATTATTATTAAAAATGATTGTCCATTTATCGGGGTTTGGAATGGTAAAAATAGAATATGTGCCTTTTTCCAGAGTATCGCTACCTACAATCAAATCACCTGTGAGCGTTATTTCAGTAGCTTCATTTGCGCCTGTTCGCCAAACCTGTCCATAAGGCACTAGGTTTCCGAAAATTTCACGATCTCTTTTATGGGGCTGGGAGTAGGTCACTTTCACATAAGAGTCTTCATATTTCATTGTTTGAATCGCCAATGGGCTTGGTCGTGGTGTCACCGCTTCTTGAGCTAATAAAGTGTTGCAAAATAAAACGGTACTCAAGGCTAATAGAAAAACTACTTTCATTCTTATGAGGGTATAAAGGTTTAACTTATTTTTTGGATGTTATAACCAAATATCATACCGTTGCATTACCATGAATACAAAACCTGAGTTTGACGATATATATATGGAATTAGCTGTAAATCTGGCTAAAAGATCCCATTGTATCAAACGTCATGTTGGGGCAGTGCTTACAAAAGATACACGAATCATCTCCATTGGTTATAACGGGCCACCTTCAGGCACGCACAATTGTGATATTGAGTGGCCAGAGCAGGGTTGTCCTAGAGATTCGAAAGGAGGTTGTTCATTAGCGATACATGCCGAACAAAATGCATTGTTGTATGCAGTAAAGAATAAAACAGAAGTAACAGGGGCTACCATGTATGTCACTTTAGCTCCGTGTCTGGCATGCTCAAGAATAATTTATACTATGGGTGTGAAAAAGGTTATTTACCTTAAGTCATATGCAGAATACAAAGGCATTAAAAGCGATGAAGGTGTGGATTTTCTTCTAAAATTTGGTGTGCAAGTTGAGCGCTACAAAGGGGAGTTATCCAATGTCACGCACATGATTTAGATAAAGTTCACTTCAGGCATTAGGTGTATGCCAAATTTGCTAATAACCGATTCTCTAATATCTATGGCTAATTGTTTAATCTCATCACCGCTGCCATTACCATAGTTCACTAACACAAGCGCCTGGTTTTTATGAACGCCAATATTACCGCGTTTCTCTCCTTTCCAGCCGCATTTTTCAATTAACCAACCGGCAGGAACTTTTACTTCATTTTCAGATACAACATATCCGGGTATATCCTGGTATTCAAGCTTTAACATTTCATAATCTAGCTTATCAATCGTTGGATTTTTAAAGAAGCTACCGGCATTACCTATTTTTTTAGGATCAGGCAACTTGCTTTGTCTTATTTGAATTACAGCATCACTCACATCTTTGATAGTGGGGTGGCTAATTCCATTTTGGTTTAGAATCTCTTTTATAGCACCATAACTGGTGTTTAAAGTATGTTCCTTTTTTGTGAGTTTAAAAGTAACTGATGTGATGATGTACTGCCCTTTAGCAGTATGTTTGAAAACACTTTCTCTATAACCAAACTCACATTCATCTTTTAGAAAAACTTTTTTGTCAAGTGTTTTGATATGGATAGCTTCTAGCGATTCAAATACTTCTTTTATCTCCACACCGTATGCACCTATATTTTGCATGGGGGCTGCACCCACTGTGCCTGGTATCAAAGATAGGTTCTCAATTCCACCCCAATTTTTTTCAATAGCATAGAGCACAAAATCATGCCAGATGACGCCTGCACCTACTTTAACTATCACATAATCATCAGACTCTTTAATGACATCAATACCTTCAATACTATTTTTTAAAACTAGCCCATCAAAATCTTTGGTAAGAAGTATGTTGCTACCACCGCCAAGTATGAGTAATTCTTCTTGATTATTTTGGAGGACATTTTTCAACGCTTCTTCTGATTTTACTTCTTGGAAGAATTTGGCTTTGGCCTCTAATCCAAATGTATTGTATGACTTAAGAGATGCTTCTTTAATAATTTCCACGAATACGAATTAACGAAAATGGCAACAGTTATCCTCAATAATTTCTTAAGATAAACACTATTTAATAGTTTAGGCTATGGATAAGAAAGAATGCCCTTCTTGCGCTATGGAAATTGATAAGCGTGCCAAAGAATGCCCAATTTGTGGGTATGAATTCCCTCAAACAGATCTTTGGCTGAAAATCACAGCAATACTTTTAATACTGCTATTTTTATACTTCATGATATTTTAAAAATTGTCAACTGGCATAATATCGATAAGGTTTTTTTCTAAATCTAACGGGCGATAACAATAATCAATTATTTTAGCGGCTATGCATTTTAAGTCAGCACAATTAGCCATACTGTCATTGGCTTTTTTTCTCTTTACATCAGTTAATATCTCTGCTCAGGATGTTATGGACACCAACCCGGCATCTACCAAGTGGAAACAAATTAAAACAGATGGCTTCAAAGTAATTTATCCGGAAGGTTTTGAATCGAAGGCTAATGAGGTGGCTACTATTCTTGAAACCATTAGAGAACCGGCAGCCAAAACGATGGGCGATAAGTTGCCCAAAAGAATTCCCATTATTCTTCAAACTAATAATTCGATTTCTAACGGGTTTGTCACATTAGGTCCCAGGCGATCTGAGTTTTTTACTATGCCACCTCAAGACTATAATTTCATTGGGTCCAATAAGTGGCTGCCTCTTTTGGCTGTTCATGAGTATCGACATATAGCTCAATTTAATAGAAGTAAATCGGGTGTTAATAAATTGTTTTACTATTTGTTCGGAGAAAATACTCAAGCTGCAGCAGCGGTGGTATCCGCACCAAGATGGTTTTGGGAAGGAGATGCCGTGCTTATCGAAACAGCCATGACACAAAGTGGTAGAGGGCGAATTCCCTCTTGGAATAGGGTGTTTAGAACGAATTTGCTCGAAGGCAAACGATTTAATTATAATAAGCAGCACTTACAATCCTTCAGAGACTTTGTTCCTGACCATTATCGCTTGGGTTATTATATGAATGCTCACATTCGTAATCGAACGGGTGATGCAGATATTTTTAATAAGGTTAGTAAAAGTGCTTTTAGTTTACCTTTTGTGCCATTTACTTTCTCTAATTCACTTAATAAACACACTGATAGCTTTCTTGTGAACAACTATGAAAGTATGATGGATGACATGTATGGAGTTTGGAGTGAACAAATTGCTGACTTGCAACCAACTGAACATCACGAAGTATCTCAAAGGGAGCGAAATATTTATACTGATTATGCTACACCGCAGTATTTAGAAGATGGAACAATTGTAGCCTTTAAATCTGGATTAAATGACATCGGCCAAATTGTGAGGCTCGATAAAGAAGGAAATGAATTGGACAGAGTAGTTACTGGTGTTATGAACACTACAGGTATGCTAAGTGCCGTGCAATACAAAGTGTACTGGAATGAGTATGAGTTTCATCCGCGTTGGGGGGCAAAAACCTATTCAGTAATCAAAAGTTATGATTTTGCAAGCAAGGAGCTTAACAGGGTCACCAAGAAAACCAGGTATTCTGGAGTTTCTGTTTCTCCGGATGGCTATCAGCTTGTCACCACACTAAATACAGAATCTGGTGAAAATTATCTGGTTGTATTAGATGCAATGAGCGGTAACGAAGTGAAAAGGTTCGATTTGGACCCAGCTGCTGAATATGGTATGGCAACTTGGTCAGCAGATGGGAATTCTATTGTTTCATTGAAGATCACCGATGGAGGGAAGTCGGTGATTAAAGTAAACGTTAAAAGCGGTTTAGCAACCACGTTAATTGAAGAAGGTGCTGAGAACATAGGAAACCCTGTGTTAAAGGATAATTATTTAGTCTATAGTTCTCCTTATAATGGCATTGACAACCTTTATGCGATGGACATTAATACTAATGAGAAATTCCAGATAACTAGAAGTAAGTATGGTGCATATAGTCCTGATTTAACCGATAATTCGATTGTCTATAGCAATCATTCTCTTTATGGTTTAAATACTGTTGAAATGGAATTTAACCCATCATTATGGACTCCTATTGATCAGGCCACTGATAGAAATATTGACATTTCATCGTCTTATGTGGAGCAGGAGAACAATGAACATATAATGGATGAGGTGCCAGACAAAGAACACACATCAAAGAAATACTCGAAAATGGGGCATATGTTTAACCTGCATAGCTGGGGTCCGTTTTTGAATACGGATGCTAATACCTTAAAAGCCGGATTATTTTCAAGAGATGTGTTAAGTACCACCAGAGCTTCCGTTGGCTATACCTATGATGCCGTAGATGGTACAGGATTTACTAGTGCGAATATTAGTTATCAAGGCTGGTTTCCGGTCATTGATTTGCAGTATGACTTTGGAACTAGAAGAACATCTACCTATGAGTGGGAGGAGAAAACTACGAATGTAGGGTTATCAATTCCTTTAAATCTTACCAATAATAAGTTTTTTGAGTCTCTTACATTCTCCAATTCAATTGGGATCAGGGAGATATCAAATTTTGAAAGAAGGTCAGGGACTTTGGGTGGGCGAGACAGGTTCTTTAATGTACAATTAGTTGATGAAAACGATGTTCCGCTAGACACAATTCGAGTTTATCAGGTTGATACGCGAGAATTGGATAATGGTGAAATGATATTTAATACTTTCACTGTTAGATACTCGAATTTCTTAAAGCGAAGCCCTAGAAACTTTGAAAGCCTTTGGGGGCAATCATTTGTTTTTGAGCAGAAAAATGCCATTTCTGGTGACTTTACGGGTAGTTTAACTGGGGTTAGGGCAGTATTATATTTCCCGAGTCCAATTAATTGGTTCGACAGAAACCTCTTCAAAACACACTCACTTAATTTTAGACTCGGTTATCAGAAAAGAAATGTAGATGCAGATATAAATTTATATTCTTTCCAGAATGTAATATTTAAACCTCGTGGTTATTCCTATCCCAACGAAGAAGTATTTAGAACTGTAATGACTAATTATGAATTTCCACTACTATACCCTGATTTGGCCTTAGGACCAGTCTTGAATATTAAACGAATACGACTTAATACGTTTTTTGATTTTGGAGAGGATAACGTCATAGAATATTTATATACAGCTGAGCCGTTCAATAACTTCCAGCCAAATGATTTAATTGATAGCGGTTCAGTTTCAAGTCAATACATATCCTACGGTACGGAATTAACTTTTGACATTAATTTAATGCGTTTTCCGTTGGATCTGGAAGTTGGTGTTAGATGGGTTACAACAGAGAGCAATGTGTGGAATGAAGGAGGCTCTTCCATTGAAATAATTTTTGCTGGTGTTAACTTTTAATTTATCACCCTGTTATTTTGAATAAACTCGGATTAACGTCTATTTTTGACTGCTTAAATTAGAAACTATACTATGGCCGAAGTAATAAGAATGCCCAAGATGAGTGATACCATGGAAGAAGGTGTAATAGCCTCATGGTTAGTAAAGGAAGGGGATACGGTAAAGTCTGGAGATATACTTGCAGAAGTAGAAACTGATAAAGCCACAATGGAGCTGGAGTCATATGAAGATGGAGTGCTCCTACATATTGGCGTAAAAGAAAAAGAGGCAGTTCCGGTTGATGGAGTGATTGCTATTATAGGGGAAAAAGGAGAAGATATCTCAGGGTTATTAGAAGAAGCTTCTAATGGCAGTTCTTCCGATGAAAAGAAGGAAGAAAGCAAAACTGAAGAGAATGAGAAAGAGGAAAAGGAAGAAACAGAAGAAGTTGACACATCTGATGTAAATGCTTCTCTCATCACAATGCCCAAGATGAGTGACACCATGGAAGAAGGAACTATTGCTTCATGGTTGAAAAAAGAAGGTGATAAAGTGAGCTCTGGCGATATTCTAGCCGAAGTTGAGACTGATAAGGCAACTATGGAGCTGGAGGCTTATGAAGACGGTACACTGCTTTACATTGGCATCAAAGAGGGCGAGTCAGTGCCTGTTGACGGTGTAATTGCGATTGTTGGAGAAAAAGGGGCGGACTATGAGAAGCTTTTAAAGGCACATAAATCGAAATCATCAGGTAAGGATGAGAAGAAAGATGAGCCTAAGAAAGAAGAAAAAGCAGTAACTGCTGAATCTAAATCACCCTCTCCACAGGCAGATCAGAAAAAATCAAGTGAATCCAATACCAGCTCAAATGGTAGAATTAAGGCTTCGCCATTAGCCAAAAAAATGGCCGATGAGTTGGGTTACGATATTTCAAAAATTCAAGGTTCAGGAGACAACGGCAGAATTGTTAAAAGAGATGTTGAAGATTATGAACCATCTGCACAACCTGCTAAAGGTGGAGATGAACAGCAAATCTCTATACCTGCAGTGGTAGTTGAGGAGTCTTATGAGGAGGTGAACGTTTCTCAAATGAGAAAAACAATTGCCAAGCGATTGGCCGAAAGTAAGTTTACTGCACCTCATTTCTACCTTACTATGGAAATTAACATGGATAAAGCCATGGAAGCCAGAAAAGGGATGAATGATTTTTCTCCTGTTAAGATTAGCTTCAACGACATTGTGATTAAAGCAGTAGCAGCAGCTTTAAGACAACATCCGAAAATCAATTCATCTTGGTTAGGTGATAAGATTAGATATAATAAACACATTCATATTGGTGTAGCAGTGGCTGTAGATGAAGGTTTGCTTGTTCCAGTAGTGCGTTTTGCTGATAACAAGTCATTATCACACATTTCTACAGAGGTAAAAGATTTGGCCACTAAGGCACAGAATAAACAACTTCAACCATCTGACTGGGAAGGCAATACATTTACCATTTCCAACTTAGGGATGTTTGGTATTGAGGAGTTTACAGCTATTGTTAACCCACCTGACTCCTGCATTCTTGCTGTTGGAGGTATTAAGCAAACGGCTGTTGTGAAGGATGGTCAATTAGTTCCAGGTAACGTAATGAAGGTAACGCTTTCATGCGACCATAGAGTGGTAGATGGTGCATTAGGTGCCGCATTCCTTAAAACACTGAAAGGACTACTGGAAGATCCGGTTAGAATATTGGTATAAGATAGGTTAATAAAAAGCACGCTGGTCGTGCTTTTTTCAATTATTATGGCAGATAAGAAAAAATCGTTCAAACTAAAAATCTCTCAAAACCTGGCGCAATTACTCATTGTAATGGCCGGTGTATTTCTTGGGATGTTACTGACTGAATGGAATACAACACGCAAAACTTCGAATAAAATTGAGATTATTACCGAGCAAATTAGGCTAGAAATCTTGTCCAACAAAGCATTATTGGAATCTTCAATACAGCGAAAGAATCCTTTTTGGAAGTCACTAGATACTTTGAATAAAGCTTTCTCTGAAGAAGTTTATCAAGAACCTTTTCATGCTAATTCATTTGAAAATAGATTGCCAGGGTGGAAAGGCACTGGAGGAGGTAGACTGGACGATTCTATGTATGAAACGGCTAAATTTAGTAATGTTATTCCAGAGATGGATTTTGAATTAGTCAAAGTGTTATCAAAGGCATACAACACGCAACAATTATATAACGATTTGAGCGAATATTTTATCAATCAATTTTATGCCATTAATTCGAATACCACTTATGCGGATGTACTGAGGTTAATGTGGCGGATTCGACAAGATTTAGGTGGCTACGAACTTGAGCTGCTGGAACAATATGAATTAGCACTCCAAATATTAGATGAAAAGAATGACTAAAGTAAAATCAACAACCGTCTTAGCGGTGATACATAATGGAGAAGTGGCAATTGGAGCGGATGGACAAGCTACCATGGGAAATTACGTTGCTAAGAGCAATGTAAAAAAGATTAGAAAGCTACAAGAAGGTAAGATTGTTACGGGTTTTGCTGGTTCTACGGCAGATGCTTTTACTTTGTTGGAACGGTTTGATGAAAAACTGAACGCTTATGGTGGCAATATGAAGCGCGCTGCTATTGAATTGGCAAAAGATTGGCGTATGGACCGTTATTTAAGAAAACTTGAGGCCATGCTTATAACTGCTGATAAAGATGAGTTATTAGTGATATCAGGTACCGGAGATGTTCTTGAGCCTGATAATCAAATTGCGGCCATTGGCTCTGGTTCCATGTATGCCCAGTCTGCTGCACTGGCTTTAAAAAAGCATGCTCCTGGCTTATCTGCAGAAGAAATGGTGCGCGAAAGCCTGAATATTGCTGCAGATATATGCATTTATACCAATCATAACTTAGTAATTGAAAAGATTAAGTAATAATGGCCAAAGCAACTATATACCATAATCCTAGATGCGGAAAGAGTAGAAATACACTCAAAATTCTTGAAGAAAAGAATGTAGAAAATAACGTGGTTGAGTATTTAAAAACCCCGCCAACATTCGGTGAGTTGAAATCTGTTGTTAAGAAACTTAAAATTAAGCCCGAAGAATTATTAAGAAAAGGCGAATCTGTTTTTAAAGAAAATTATAAGGGCAAATCTCTTTCTGATGATGAGTGGATTAGAGCCATGGTGGATAATCCTATCTTAATTGAAAGGCCAATCGTTATAGTAGGAGATAAGGCTGTGATAGGAAGGCCTCCAGAAAATGTGCTAGAAATTATCTAATTAGCCAAAGGTAGTTCCACTTTAAAAGTTGTTCCCACTTCAGGTTGACTAGAGCCCATTATCTTACCATCATTCGACTTTATAAACTCATTGATAAGGATAAGGCCTAGACCTATGCCTTTTTCTTTGGAAGTACCCGGTACTGATTCCAGTTTATTTTCACCTAAGATCTGATTTACTTTTTCAGCAGTCATTCCAACACCAGTATCTTCTAATAAGATAATTCCTTTTTTACCTTTTGACATAGAGCTGATTTTGATAGAGTCACCTTCTCGGCAAAATTTAATAGAATTGTTAATTAGGTTTCTAATGGCAAGCTTAATCATTTCCTTGTCACCTAACAGTTCTATCTTATTATTTCCATTTGTATACGATAAGCTAATTCCCTTTCGTTTGGCTTCAGGACTGTAGAGTTGTATTGTTTCCTCAATAATACTGTTAACAATAAACGGTTCTTTAATTATTTCGAAATTTTCGAGTTTAGTTTTAGCCCATTGTAACAAGTTATCTAGCAATTGGCTGGTGGTACTTGCCTCAATCTTAAGATATTGCATTAATTGCTGAATATCTTCATTTGACAACATACCCCCCTCAAACATACTCACTGTTGATTTAATGGAATTCAATGGGCTTCGTAAATCATGTGAAATAATAGAAAGCAATCGATCTTTGAAATGAATTACTTTTTCTAATTCATTTTTCTGTTCCTGAGTAATTTTCAAATGTTTTCTTAACTCGAGCTCATTAATCACTCTATTGCCAAGAATTCTGAGCGCTTTTTTTTGTTCTTTATTTAATTTTTTTGGTGTTTTATCAATCACACAAAGTGAGCCTAAGTTATGACCTTGCCTGGATTTTAATGGCACACCGGCATAAAAGCGTATGTTAGGATTGCCGGTTACCAGTGGGTTATTTTCAAATCGAGCATCTTTTTTGGCGTCCTCAATTTCAAATATTTCGTCATCAAGAATGGCATGTGCACAAAATGAATATTCTCTAGGTGTCTCTTTTGCATCAAGGCCTTTTTCTGCCATAAACCATTGCCTTTCTTTATCAACAAAGCTTACAAGACTAATAGGAGTATTACATATAAAAGATGCCAGATCTACAATTTCATTAAACGCAGGTTCTTCGATAGCATCTAATATATTATAATTCTGAAGGTCTTTCAGTCTTTGTTCTTCGTTTTCAGGATACGGTGCTGACATGCGTAAATCTTTATCGGGCCAATATAAGTAAAGGGTTCACCATTATAAAGTCTATAGCAGTTACTGAGGAGTTATATTGGCAGTAAATAGTGATAGAATGTTGAATGTTACTTACTCCAATCAAATGATGGTTATTTATGCGAGAACCTCAACCTTTTAATTGTAAACAAAGTAAATTTCTCTTACCAAATAGATAACATATAAAGCTATAAGAAACATTCCGGTTTTACGGTTTATCTTCCACTTACCTATTAATAGAACTACAAAAATAAATACAACGGATATTATCAATAATATCACTGATTCGATTAGGTCATTTGTTGATGTATCGATTTGCTTGTTCGTGAATAAGATTATTATAAACCAAGGCAGCCCGAGGCCAATAAGAATGTCAAAAATATTGGATCCAATAGCGTTGCTAACTGCCATGCCACCACGGCCTTGTTTTGCAACAATAACTGAAGACATCATATCTGGTATAGATGTACCTATGGCTAATACAGTTAAGGCTATGATAACTTCTGGTATGTTAAGAATATGAGATAAACCTATTGCAGATTCCACCAAAACCCAACATAATATGGCTATTGAGCCAATAGAGAAGAAAAATGTAAGCCAGTAATGCTTGGAAGAAGGAAAAATATTTTCCAGTATAATGTGTAAAGGCTTAAATATTAATCTCCAACCTTTAAGTTCTTCTTCTGGTTCGTCTTCGTCCATTGTATCGCCATCTTTGAATTTGAAGATTTTTCTACCATAGACAACCGCTAGCAGGTATAATCCATATGTACCTACCAGTATAAATCCTTCTATAGCGGATACTTCACCACTATACATTACAATGAACAATAATATAACAGCGATTAAATAGAAAATGAGATCCCTCATTACAGGTTGCCACACGAGTTTCGCACTTCTGACCATTGCTGAGGCACCAATAATAACAAGTATATTAAAGAGTGCTGAACCTACAATTGTTCCTACACCTATTGCCTCGTGATTTCCTACACGTACAAATGAAATTATGGCAACGAAGAGTTCAGGTGCACTGGAGCCAATGGCCATTAAGGTGGCGCCCGCCATTTCATGAGATAAGTTTAGTTTTTCAGCTATTTTATCCAGTGAGTTGACAAAATAGACATCGCTGATACGAGCCAACAGGTAAAATGAAGTAATCAGAGCTATTATATACCCTACTAAAATCATACGTATTAATTAAAAGCTGAAGAGCAATAAATGTTTATACATTGAATGTTTGATAAGTTATTCATTCATAGTTTGTTATGCAATAATTATTTGATAATTAACAAGGTTCACTTCGTTCTGAATTGTGGTAATAACTTATACAGAGAGTGTGAAGATTCTAAATGCTATAATGTGTTAATAGCTTCAATGATTATGTTGCAGGAGTACTTAATATCCTTGTTGCTAATATTTAATGGCGGTGCAATTCTAAAACTGTTAGGACATGATAGAAACCAAAAGCAGATAACACCTTTTTCTAAACAATAGCTCACAATTTTCGCTACTTCCTCTGCTATTTCAAATTCAAAAGCAAATAGCAACCCTTTTCTTCTGATTTCTTTGATTCTGGGGTGTTGCAATAACGTTTCAAAAAGCTGGCCTTTTTCTTCCACGGTAGAAAGTAAACGTTCTTCTTCAATTATTTCTAATGTCGCCAAAGCCGATGCACAGCAAACAGGATTGCCTCCAAAGGTTGTAATATGCCCAAGCATAGGATCATGAGTTAACGAATTCATTATTTCATAGGAAGAAATGAATGCACCTATAGGTAAACCACCACCTAGTGCTTTGGCCGAAGTAAGAATGTCCGGAACTATCCCATAATGCTCAAAGGCGAACATTTTTCCTGTTCTGCCGATACCAGACTGGATTTCATCAAATATGAGTAATGCTCCCGTTTCTGTACATTTATTTCTTAACCCTTCTAAAAATTCTTGAGTAGCTATTCTAACACCTGCATCGCCTTGAATGGGTTCTATAATAACACACGCTGTTTTGTCAGAAATTGCTTCAAGACTATTAATGTCATTGAATGTTAAAAATCTCACATCGGGCAGGAGAGGTCTAAATGCAGCCTTCTTCACCTCATTTCCAGATACACTCAAAGAGCCATGTGTACTACCATGATAAGCTCCTCGAAATGAGATTATTTCAGTACGGCCGGTATATCTTTTTGCAAGCTTAAGCGCACCTTCATTGGCTTCTGTTCCACTATTGGTAAAGTAACAACAGTTTAGATTATCAGGTAGCAGATCAACGAGTGCTTCAGCCAGCATATTCGGGGATGACTGAACATATTCGCCATACACCATCACATGCAGGTGCTTTTCTGCCTGAGCCTTTATTGCCTCAATAATTTTAGGATGACTATGTCCCACATTACTCACACCGATACCAGATATTAAATCAATGTATCTTTTACCATCTGGCCCGAATAAATAAACCCCTTCAGCTCTTTCTATATCAATTAGAAATGGCGAGCCAGTGGTTTGCGCTATGTGTTTTAGAAAGGTAGTGTGGCTGAAATTCATGCCACTAAATTAAGGTTAGAATCTGATTTAAAATACAGTAAAATCTACTCTTCGTTCTTCTTGCTTTTTATCAGCTGCTTTGGCCTCGGATGAATGTTCTTCTCCATAGCCTATTACAGAAATATGATCGTCATGCACACCCATTTGAATCATGAGTTCGCGTATTTTTTCTACACGCTTAATTGATAATGCTACATTCGCTTCAAAGTCCCCTACATGATCTGTATGACCTTCTATAAGTATATGCTTACCCTGGAGAGCGTATTCAACGGCAACTAGAAAAGGCTCCATATCAACAAAAGCGAATTCGTCTTGACCTGTTATGAAATACAAAGGTTCCAGTTTTATGGGCTTTTCTTTGTCAAAGTTTTTTAAATGCTTTTCTACTTCTTTACGCACCTTTTCGTGTTCTTCAGAAGTAGGAGCGGGCAGGTCGTTCTCTAAGAGTACAATATCTTCCACAAGATGTTTCTCTTCATCATTCATATTGTCGATATCACGACCACTGGTATTTTTGGCTACTGGCTCAGCTTTTGGTTCCGGTTTCGGCTCGGGTTTAGGTGCTGGCTTTGGCTTAGGTTTCGGCTTAGGCGCAGGAGTAGAGGCAGGAGTATCACTAGGGTCATACTCGGCCATCGGAACGGATTTACTATTTTTAGCCGAAGCTAGTACTGGAACATTTCTATTCTTCTTGCGGAACTTCTTCTTTCGTAAACGCGAACATTGCGCATCAGATGATATAGTATTGGTTGCATATCTTCTTTTATAGAAACTTCTGTTTAGCTTATTATAACTGCTATGACCGCCCCGCTGGCTTGAACACGAAGAGAAAAGCAGTGCAAGCACTGCGATCATAAACATATATAATACTGTTCTTTTCACTACAATTGTTGTTTTTAAACAATTTCTCAGTTGCAAGGATATTTCTTATCTAACAATTTATCAAACAAAATTGATCATCAAACCTACATACTACATTAATCTGAATGGTAAACTCCTCAATTTCAAAATGTTACATTAATTATACCAGATTAGAGTATTCATGGTAAAATGCTGATTTTGAGCTGTTTATTGTATTTCGAACGATAATATTAAGATAAGAATTATAGTAATATTGAACAATTCTTACATATAAGCTCAATTTTTATCTTAATTAAACGCGGTAATTTTGAACAATCGTAGTATTTTAAAAGCAGTATTTAAAAACAATAACTATGTCTGCAAGTAGATTAACGCGTTCAAAGGGAGATGCAATTTTGGCTGGCGTATGCTCTGGCCTTGCAAAGTATTTTGGTTGGGATCCTGTATTGGTAAGAATACTTTTTGTGATTCTCACGTTAGTAGGAGTAGGGTCTCCAATATTAGTGTACTTGATTTTGTGGATTGTTATGCCCTCTTATTAGTCTACATCATGTAGCTGAAGAAATTCTTCCACATTTTGCTTAACAGCTGCTGGATTACTACCGTCAAATGCAGCGGTAGCTATTGCTTTAAAGAGCTCACCAACGATCTCAGGTTTAAAACCCAGCTTCTCTGCATACACTGCAGCAACTTCCAGTTCGATATCTTCTACGATATTATCAAGGTAAATCATGTGCACTAAATGATAGATAGCCTCCATTTTTTCAATACGATTATCTAACATTTGAAATTGCATTTTATCAAACTCACCCTCAATCTTATGAAGGTCTTTTTGGGAAAGTCCTAATTGTGCACTCCACTTTAAAAGACACCCTACATATTTACTTTCAATTTTCTCCTGACTCAGGAATAATGCTAAAATGTTGAAAAAACTAAGTTTTATCGATTGAAGTTCCTCTTTGGCTAAATTCATTGTCTTTACTTATATCGGCCTACTTACAATTAACAAAATTAATTTATAAATAGTCGCAATCTATGTCAATTTTTATACTATTCTTAGAAAATCCTCTTTCTATTGCTCTTTTTATATCGTTGCAAGCTCTATTATTTTGATTCAATTTTTTTCTTGCTTGCGCTCTTAAATAATAAAGCTCTGACCTTTCAGGTCGTAAAAATATACCCCAGTTGCAATCTTTAACAACTTCTTCCATATTGTCATTATCAAATTGCAGGTGGGCTCTCGCTTTAAACATATTGTAGTAGGTCTCAGGCATTTCTTTTGGGTCAATAATAAACTCAAATGCCGCACCATAAGAACTTTCCTGAAATTTTTTAAACAGGTACCGAGCCTCATTGTAGTAATCCAATTCTTTTTCTGAGTTTCCGATTTTATTATAAAGTTCTGCGAGTTGCAGCACGAGCTGTAGGTTCTCATCATCCCGTTCTAAAACGTACTCATATATATGTGCCGCATTCTCAAGGTTGCCTAGTTTTAAATAGCACTCGGCCATCATTTTCCAATTCGCTATTCTAACCGGATTCTGAAAATCAGTAAGTACTTTAAAATCATTAATAGCTGTTGCATAGGACTGCTGATTATACTCAGTAGTAGCTACATTATTAAGTTGTTCTATAAAATCATCTTTTTTAGCTGCAAACCGATACTCTACTGGGTTATTTTTTATGAGTTCTTCTGTTAAAAGCAGGGCCGATCTATATTCTTTATTTTCAAAAAGTTGTTCGGCTCTTTTTATTTGAAATTCTATCTGTGCCTCGCGCTCCGCTTTTTCTTTAGCCTTTAATTGTTCATTTACATTTGTATAAACCAATGATAAAACGGCCATTAATGCCATCGCACCTAATGAGATAATGACATTTCGATAATAGTTCTTATCAACTTTATATACGGGAGCAGTTTTGTATTTAGGAGCTTTTCTCCAATCGAACTTCCCATATCGGTTGTATACTGTTTTCTCTTTTCTTGCAGTCGGTTGATGTTGTGTGGTATACACCTCATGCGTACGGGTTGTGTATGCAATATCCAGGTCGTGCCTTCTGCGCTTATCAGTATCTATTAAAACCTGATAGGCAGCATTTACAAGTTTGAAAAGCTCTTCAAACTCCTTATTACCACCATTTTTGTCTGGATGATATTTTAATGCTAATGCTTTATACGCTTTTTTAATTTCTTCTGATGAAGCGCGTTGATCTACTCCCAGTATTTTATAATAACTAAGCATTAACCAGTTTGACTTTTTCTAAGTTTTAGATAAAAATACACAGAAGCTGATATAACCAGAAATGAAATAAACTGTGAATGCGATACCCAGCCTTCAATAACATAGCCTCTGCTAATGTCTCCTCTAAAAATTTCAATGATTGATCTACCTATTGCATAGAGTATGAGGTAGGATATGAAAATTTGTCCGTCAAAAGATTTTTTATTTTTTAAAATCAAAAGTATCAAGCCTATAAATCCAATCATTGAGGCGCTGTATAGTTGGGTAGGATGGAGTGGAGTATTTAATGGAGCCAGGCATGCCGGATCAGTAAAGGTTACTGCTAAAGGGCCGTGCCATTCAATACCATGGCAACAGCCAGCCATAAAGCAGCCTATCCTTCCAAAGAAATGAACAATGCACGTAGTAATAGCCATAATGTCTAACATAGGAAGCACGGGAAGTCCTTTCTTCTTGAAAAAATAAAGCATTGCAGGTATGCAAAACAATAAAGAGCCATAGAATACGAACCCTTTACCTGTTAGTAGTTTAGAGAAGTTATCAGCATAATAAGAAGGGTTTTCAAAGAATAAGAATACTTTACCGCCTACAATCGCTGAAATTAATAGTAACAAAAAGAGCGAATTGATAGTATCGAAATTGGTATTATAATGCTTCCGCGTTTGGTAAGTAACATAGGTGATGCCTGCAATGGCACCAATCACAATAAAAAAACCATATGAATAGACTGTGAAAAAATCTCCTATTTCAAAAAGAACTGGGTGCATGGCAATATAAGTTAGTTAATAGTTTCTCTATACACCAAAATAAAAGTTATTTGCCAAATGTTTACATCAGGCGTTAGATACATGCTGCTGGCTACATTTTTTTTCTCGCTCATGAATGTGTTCGTGAAAATGGTGCCAGATATTCCGGCAGTGGAAATAGTATTCTTCAGATCAGTAGTTTCACTGTTTTTGAGTTTTTTCTTTTTACGGATTCAAAGTGTAAATATTTGGGGCAATAATAAAAAAGTGTTGCTGTTTCGAGGAGTAAGTGGGGCTGTTGCACTTATATTATACTTTACAACCCTGCAGTTAATACCTCTGGCAAGTGCGGTAACTATTCAGTTTTTGTCACCTATATTTTCTTCCATTTTAGGTATTTACATTGTAAAAGAGAAAGTAAAACCCTGGCAATGGATTTTCTATTTGCTTGCATTTTCTGGGGTTATTTTGGTGAAGGGCTTCGACCCTAGAATTACACCTGAGTTGTTTGCTATTGGTATTGTATCCGCTTTTTTCTCTGGGTTGGCGTATAACTTTATTAGAAAATTAAAGCAAACGGAACACCCTCTGGTTATTGTGTTTTATTTTCCATTAGTAACACTTCCGGTTACAGGAATTATATCTGCTTTTGATTGGTATATGCCACACGGAGATGAATGGTTCATCTTGCTATTGGTAGGCGTGTTTACCCAATTGGCACAGTACTTCATGACAAAGGCATATCAGGCCGAAGAACTTTCTAAAATAGCCAGCCTAAAATATTTAGGGTTGATTTATGCCTTAGGGTTCGGATATGTCTTTTTCGAGGAGACCTTCAATTTAATAACCTATTTTGGAATGACCATTATGATTGTAGGAGTGATTCTTAACGTTTGGTATAAGAATAATTTAACGAACGCAGAAATAAAAAAGGCCATCCGCTGATGAGCAGATAGCCTTAATTTATTTTTATCTATCCTGATTATGCGATTTTAGAAATCAGATCAGCTACTCTATTTGAGTATCCAGCCTCATTGTCGTACCAAGAAACAACTTTCACAAGGTTTCCGTTTACAGAAGTCATTTGAGAATCGAATATAGATGAATGTGGGTTTCCTATTATATCAGTTGAAACTATAGGATCCTCAGTATATTCTAAAATACCTTTCATTGCACCGTTAGAAGCCTCTTTCATTGCTGCATTAATTTCTTCTGCAGTAACTTCTTTCTTTAAAATACATACTAGATCAGTTAATGATCCGGTAGGAGTAGGTACACGCACAGCGTTACCATCTAGTTTTCCTTTTAAGTCTGGCAACACTAAACCTACAGCTTTAGCAGCTCCAGTAGTGGTAGGCACCATATTAATTGCTGCAGCTCTCGCTCTTCTTAAATCTTTATGCGGTGAATCCTGTAAGTTTTGATCAGATGTATATGCGTGAATAGTGGTAATAAAGCCTTTATCTATTCCGAATTTATCGTTTAATACTTTTGCGACAGGAGCAAGGCAGTTGGTAGTACAAGAAGCGTTAGACATGATTGTTTCGCTTCCAGTTAATATATCATCGTTTACACCAAGAACCACTGTAGGAATATCTCCTTTAGCTGGTGCAGAAATTACTACTTTCTTTGCGCCTGCAGTTAAATGCTTAGATGCCCCATCTTTGTCAACAAAGAAACCAGTTGATTCAAGAACAATGTCAACACCTAATGAAGACCAAGGCAAGTTAGCAGGATCTCTTTCTGCGGTTACTTTAATTGCTTTTCCGTTTACTTTAAAACCATCGGCAGTAACTTCTACAGTGCCATTGAATCTGCCATGAACAGAATCATATTTCAATAAATGCGCTAGTGTAGTTGTATCTGTAAGATCGTTGATGGCTACAACTTCTACATTGCTTTTTTCTAATAAAGCTTTGAAAGCCAATCGACCAATTCTACCAAAACCGTTTATTGCTACTTTTGTCATGTTTATAGAGGGTTATAGTTAGTCTTTAATTGAGGTCGCAAAACTACGAGATGCGGTTTCTAAAACCAATATTTTTAAATCGATTAAATAGAAAAGGACGGAATATGATCCCGTCCTTACATTTTATGTGATTTTTGATATTACTTGGAACTCATTTCTGGCATGTAAGTCCAGATCTCATCCCATTGGTCTGTAAATATTAAGTCCGCTGTTCTCCAAAAAGGCACCCATTTGTCTTCGCCATAAATTTCTTCGAATTTCTTCTTGAACCCCATATCTTTATCCAGGTCAGCCCATTTATCGAAGCCACCAACTGTAGCCATATGTCTGCCTCTTTCGCCTTGGCGAAACTGATTGTCCCAAACTGTCCAGGAGTGATCCCTGTTTAATGCTTTCTGAACGGCACTTACTTTTTCCATAAATTCCTGAGTAAGGAAACCTGTTTCATTAGATACATTACTAAAACGGACAAATAAATTTTTGGCATTCGTGTCTTTTACAACAGAGAGCTTATCATCTCTTTTCCAGTATTCTATAGAAATTAAGGACTCAACATGCATAGATACTTTTTTCCAGTCATCATCATGGGCTTTACCTTGCGGTCTATTATCTAAATCAGCAAACGTTAATGGTCCCATCATCCAAACGGTTTTCCCAGCATTGGGGCCATTGTTTATAGAGTAAACCCTTGCCTCATGTCCCTTTTTAGAATGAAAAGCATCGTTATGTGCTTTCATGGCCTGTTGAAGTTTGTCATTATCTTTCCCATTCATTTGTAGAGTGATCATTTCATACATGACATAATCCTCATTGGTTTCTTGTGAGAATGCAAAAGAAGTTACGAGGCACAGCCCCATCATTAATAATTTTTTCATAGTTCTGATTGTTTGTGTTTACCAACAATGTAGTTCTATTAAATTCAATAACCTATATAAAACTCATTAATTATCAGGCACTTACGATCAAACTATGATATTTGTAATGAGTAAATAGGAGTAAGTTTGAAAAAATATTAAAAAAAATTGAGACTAAGGTTTTGCAAAATTAAAAGGCGGTAATATATTTGCACCTCCTAAACAAAGATGGCCCGTTCGTCTAGGGGTTAGGACGCCAGGTTTTCATCCTGGTAACAGGGGTTCGATTCCCCTACGGGCTACAGCTGAAAACCCTCTTAGTGAAAGCTAAGAGGGTTTTTCATTTAATGGGAAATTTAACAAAGAAGCTGGCGCCCTGACCATGCTCACTTTCACACCAAATTTCGCCTTTCATTCCCTCTACATATTTCTTTACAATTGATAACCCCAAACCCGTTGAGGTTTCATTGCCCGTAGGTTGAGCACTCAATTTTTGATACTTACCAAAGAGCTTCTTTAAATCGCTTTTCGTCAATCCCTGGCCTTCATCTTTTACTTCTGCTAAGAAGCCTTCTTTTTCTTTGGTTAGCCTTATAAAAATGGAGCGATTGGTAGGTGAAAATTTTATGGCATTAGAAATCAAGTTTTCAAAAATCTGGTTGCAGTAGCTTTCATCCAGGGTGGTAACGGCCTTTTTTACTTTAATTTCATTTACAATCTTTAGCTGCTTTGATTCAGCTGTATGCTTAAAATTTTTAATGAGCCGTTCAAGAATCTTTACCAAATCCACTTCTTCCATTTTGAGGTTCAGTTTCTTCGATTCAATCGCTTCAGTGTCCAATATTTTGGTGATCATCGCATTCAATCGACCTACCGAGGTGCTTATTGTTTCCACAAATTGAAGGGTTTCCCCCTCCAGCTGACTCGTTAGTTTTATAAGGCTTACTAATCCTTCAATCTGATTTAAAGGACTTTTCAGGTCGTGAGCAACAATGCCTATTAAATTGTTCTTTTCATTATTTAAATTTATCAGCTCCTCATTTTTTTCAAGAATCTCGTTCTTCTGATTTTGAAGCTCTGTATGCATTTGAGTGATTCTTTCATTGGCTTCATGCAAATAATCTGCTTGATCTTCTAAGGCCTCTTTTTGAGACTCTAGTTCTCTCGTTTTCTCTTCAATTTCATCCTTTTGACGCTGCATCTCCTCATTGGCTTCAATTACCTCCTGCGCTTTTTTTGTTATCTCTTTATTCTTTTCAGCAATCTCGTCATAGGCATCCTCCAAATTATTAGCTAATACCAGTAAGTCCTTCTTCTTATATTGGAGTAGATAGTTCTCAGAGGCTATGGTTTCATTTTCTTTGGTAAGCTGCTCGATCTTCTTTAGCTGTGATTCTTGTTTTTTAATTTCTGCCAATGCTTCTTTACCAACTACCATGTTGTTTTTAAGCAATTCTTTTAGCTCACTTGTTAATTCTGACATTAACGGTGCATCCGTAGTCTTGGAAACCAAAGACAGCAATTTATTGATGCGTTCGTTGTTGGCGAGGATGCCTTCTTTAATATGTTCTGATTGAGACATTATCTTAATTTATCACTTCTTAAGATTAATTACCAGAGATAAATATATAGTTATCCAATAAGATTATTGATAATAGAACCGGGTAAGTCTAATAGGTTTATTTTTTTTCTTATGATAGAGATATACGGAAGTGGGGTGCCCTTTTTCATTGTACTTTATTTCGCGAATAATTGGTTTTTCACCGGTTTTATGAATGGTGCTTTTAATTAATTTACCTTTATCGAATTCATTATTATAGGTAATATTAATATCGCCCTCATTTTCTTCTAACATAATTTCATTGCCATATTCATCATATTTACTCCACCAGGTTTGTATCCAATTGGTGCCATTTAAACTATATTTTTTCGAGCGCTCATACAGCCTATCATCTTTATACTTATAGTTAATTAATGACAGCCGCCTGGGTTCATCCAGATATGCATAGCCTGTATATGCTTCTTCACTTACCAGCTTATCATTCTCATATGTGTAGAAGGTTTTAGATAGTACTTCCATTTCATTATCTACGTTCGATGCTTCTAGTACCTGATGTTCTGAATTGAGTTTAAATACTTGTACTGGCTGTTTTGTTCCATTGTTATGCTCGTATTTTATCACTTCAAGACCATTGGTGTCATAGCTGAAAGTGGAAGCTTTGAACTCCGGTTCAAGAATGGTGATTTGAGTAACAAGTGAGCTGTCTTTTATGGAGTTTTTGTTTTTTAAGCGGTAATCATAAATCAGTACTTCTTTGCCATATAGGTTATTTTTGATAGGAAGTAAATCGTATAATTCAGAAATGCGCTGGCTCTCTTCATTACTTTGAGCCAGGAGAATAGGAGAGAAGAGTAGCAGTATTAGAGTTTTAAGAAGTTTACTCATTCAATAGCCAAATAGCATTTATGTTCAAATTAATCTTTTTGATTGATAATTAACAGTTTTGAGGGTTTTCTTTCTATTTAGATTAATAAGATAATTAAACAAAAAAAAACGCCCATTGAACAATGGGCGTTTTACTATTAGGATTTTATTTACTATTGAAATAAAACGGTTCTATATACAGTAGTATTTACCGTAGGGATATTTGAACCAAACTTCTCATTTATAAAGTTAATTAACTCATTTGCTAGGATAGCATGACCTCTAGGGTTAGGATGAACACCGTCCGTTGAGAAAATACCTGATGGACTAAAATCAGGAGCAATATTTACACCTTCGTAAGTAATCCCCTGATCACCATCAGCTGCAGAAATAGCTGCAGAAGAAAGGGCTAGTTGGGTAGCTTCTGCAGAAGTTAATCCAGCTATGTCAGCAAACAATGGTTGAATATCATACATTTCAACTCCTGGTGTTGCTGCAGCTATACCTGCAATTACACCAGAATACGTAGCTCTGGCTGTAACTATAGCAGTTTGCTCAGCAAGGGTTAAATACCATTGATCACCACTTAAATTTCCAGTAAATACATCAAAACCTAATGGAACAGCCACACCTATAGGAGTGGGGCCAGTCATGTCTGAATCATCGCCATCTGCCTCTGTACCCAATACCGCACCTGCGGAAAGTAAAACTAATTCACCTTCTACCAACGGTCTGGATTGCTCATAAGGCATTAAAGCAGCTCTTTGCTCTGGGGTTAATCCTCCTGGTACACCTGTAATCGCATCAAAAAATGGACCTAAATCAGTTAATTCTTCATCAATTACCAAAATTGGGTTTGGTCCTTCTGAATAGCTAATTTTCCTTCGAGCGGCATCAGACGCATCATATCCTGCAAATGCAACAATTGCATCTAATGCAGCATTTACACCAGCCAGGCTAGTATTTAATTGATCTGCACTTGCTTGGTCTAACGTAATAGCATTATAAGGAACAGCTCTTAAAAATGGGATCAATAATACTGGGGGAACATTAATTACGACCCCTTTAGAACCAGTAGCAGCAAGCTGTCCAATTATACTACTGTAATCTGCAGTAAATTGTGCTTGACTATATGCATCTAATGGATCAGATCCTGTACCACCAGCCAAAGCATAACCAAGAACATCATTACTTCCAATCCATAAAGTATAGAAAGTAGGGTTTGTGGCTAGGGCATCTGCTAATATTGAAGTTGTTGAAGGATCAGTTGCAAACCTTGAGAAATAAGGATTTCCAACATCAGGGAAACCATATCCAGGGGTAATTAAACTGGCAACTCGAGCTCCCGGAACACCAAAGTTATTTAATGAACTTTTATCTCCCGTATAAGCAGTGATTAAATCACCTGGAAATGTAGGTACTGGTCCTGGAATGCTTGTATCAAGTATTGTTTTACCAGCAATAACTCCTGCTCCTATATTGGAGAATGTAGAATTGAAACCATTAACCGAGTTAATGTCAGGTTGGTTGAAATCCGCTGTTAATCCAGCGCTAACCATTTGTTGTCCAATAATATTTGGAAATGATGCCATCTGACCTTCATTATACAAGGCGCCATCCATGAAGCCGGCAGTAAGTGAGTTTCCAAGAGCTACATAATTAGTGAAATCTGCACTACCAGATACCCTATCCTCTTCAACTACCGCTGTTTCATTCAGTCTTTCTTCAATTAAGTCATCTTCTGAATCACAAGATGTGATAATCAATGAAGTGCTTAATAATCCGAAAAAAATATATCTTAATTTTTTCATTTGTATTCCTATTTATTAATTAAAGAATTGATCAAACGTGATGCTTACATAATAGATGGCACCTAACTGAGGGTTACCAAATGAAGTAGTATATCTTTCATTTGTAATATTTGAACCACCAATCTTAAGTATTGATTTTAAATTTGAAAGTTTATAACTCACTTGAGCATCAACTGTACCAAATGCAGGTACTACGCCTACACCGTAAGAAGATTCCCATAAGAAAGCGTCCTGCCATCTATAGTTTACAGAGAATCCCAATTTATCGGTAACTTTTCTGTTAGCAAACTTAATGTTGTAACGATATTCAGGTGTGTTGAATTGAGCTCTGAATCCAGCATCTCTTAATACATCGGCATCAAGTAATTCATTATAACTTACGTTAGCGGCAATTTGATAGCCTTTAGGTAATGAATATTCTGCACCTATAGCAAATCCTTGTACTTTCACGATTCTGTTAGAATTAACATCAAAACCATATCTCGCAATAGGTGTGGTGCCGTTAACTATACCAGCGGGATCAGCTGGACCAGCGTAAATTGGGGTTTGACCAGTGCTTGTATTTCCAGTAGCAGTTTGTACCAAATCTACTTCAACCACTAAATCAGAATACTCACTGTAAAAGTAAGACCCATCTATAAGTAGTTTGTTTCCAATTAATCCTTTGTAACCAATTTCTCCGGTACCCACTTTTTCAGGTTCAAAATCAAAGTCTGTCCATGCTTGCAAAGATCCAGTTCCGGCTTGAGCATTTTGTAGACTTGTTAATGTATAAACCTGATTAGTTCTAAAATTGAATTGATCAACTAAGGCCTGATTACTTCCAACCAACCTTCTTGTAACAACATCTAAATTTATATACTGGTCTTGAGTTGTTGGAATTCTAAAACCTCTTTGGAATGAAGCTCTAATGTTATGATTTCTATCAGCTCCTAAGCTGTAAACAGTTGAAATTCTTGGTGAGAACTGACCGTCAAAGTTTTCGTTTTTATCGTAACGAACTGAACCCGTTAAATCTAATCTTTCATCAAATACCGATTTTTTAACTTGTACATAACCACCCCATTCGGTCATATTAAATTCATCACCTGAATCTATGTTTTCAAGCGCAAATAATGTACCGTCAGATTTAAGGTCGTAGATTCGATAATTACCTCCTACTATTACTTCAGCAAAATCTATTTTATCCGCGAAGTTGTACATACCTTCCACCTGATAGAGACTAGTCTGATCTAAGAATTTAGCACCACCTTCAGAAATAGGGGTGTTTCTCAATCTATCGAACCTCTCTTTAAAATCAGGATCATTAACATCTAATCTTTCAGTGTTTGCTCTTGCAAATGCATGTGAGGCGTCTACTGATTGGCCAGCCGCTCTGGCTCCCGCAAAATTTGAAAAGTACTGTGGAATATAAGTTTCAACGTTTATTAATGATGCTAAAGTATTGGCTGCGTAGCTATCACCAGATTCTTCCTGCGTTGTATAAGCTCTAACGTAGAAATTAGAACCTCTTAACTCAAGTTTTCCAGTCCAAATTGAAAAATCATCTAGAACGAATCTGTCATTAGCAGTATATACCGTGCTTCCAAATCCAATATTATACTGGCCGATAAGCTCTAAATCATCATTTAATCGATAATGTAGTGCAGAACCCAATTTTAAACTTTCAGTTGTATTATCAACAAATTCTGGTTCTGTCCATCCAAGAGGAGTGAAGTTTCCAGCCTCTCCATTAGGAATTAATGGTCTAATAGCAGCAATTTGTGCTCCCAGTGCTCCACCACCTGCAATTACACCGTCAGCCACACTACCTAAATTAACTGTAGGTTCTCCATATACATTGACACCATTATACGTTCTATTTCCGTCTCTGTAACCTGGTTGTGATGGATCATATTCCGCACTTCTTTCTACAACCCCTGATGAAAAATCTCTGTAGTCAACCGCTCTAAAGTCATTCGCTCGTAAATAAGAAGCAGTTACTTTGAACGCGAACTTATTATTGAATGCTTTCGCATATCTGAAGTCATAGTTATGATACGCTGACATATCATCGTCTTCCTCGTCAATGTGGTTCACACCAAGTTTAGCAGTTGCACTAAGACCCTGATATTCGAAAGGACTTTTACTGTTCATTAAGATGATACCTTGAATAGCATTCGGTCCGTATAATGCAGAAGCCGCACCTGGCAGGATTTCAACGCTCTCAAGATCTAATTCACTAATACCTACAATGTTACCTACAGGGAAGTTCAAACCAGGCGCCTGGTTATCGATACCATCAATAAGCTGAACAGTTCTTGTATTACCGTTTGCTCCGAATCCTCTTGGGTTAATTGAGGTAAAGGTTAAACTTTGAGTTGAAACGTCTATACCTTTTAAGGTTTTGATGTTGTCATAAAAGCTTGGCGCAGCAGATTCACGAATGGCTCTGATATCCATCTTTTCGATGGTAACAGGGGATTCAAGAATGCTTTCTTCAACTCTTGAGGCAGAAACAACTACTTCTTGTCCTAATAAAGCAGCTTCTTCCATAGGTACATTTATTGTGGCACCACTTTGAGTTACTTCTACTTCTTGTGTATTAAACCCAATAAAAGAAAACACGAGAGTAAAAGGAGGGGCCATATCAACGGATAAATTGTAGTTACCATTTGGATCAGAAATAGTACCTATTACCTTTCCCTTAACTACAATGTTTACACCAGCCAGTGGGTCTCCCGAACTGCCTTCTGTCACTTGTCCTGACACAGTAGTATTCTGTGCGAGGGTAATCCCGTAAGCTCCTAGAATAAACAGGAGAAGGAATCCATACTTAGTAAAAATTTTCATCATATAATTTTTGATTTACATTAAATGAATAGAAAGTTGATTATAGTTTGTCAATTGGTTAAAAATTAAACCAACTAAATCTACAATAAAATATTGGAAATAGTAAGCATGCATACGATTTAAATGCTCAAATCGCCAGTAAATGGGAAATATGAAGGGTGGGGGTTGTACTACTGCATTCCGAATTCTTTCTTTACGTGCTCTACCAGCTTTTCGCAAAGATCATTCATCTGTTGAGACATAAATTCATCACCGGTACTGTTCAATACACTTTGAGCAAGGCCTCCTAGACAGTCAATATAAAAACGTTTCATTTCATCAACTGGCATTTCCTTGGTCCAAAGGTCCATGCGCATTGTATTTTTTTGTTCATGATCCCAAAGTGAGATACTTATAGATTTGGTTTCATCAGGATCTGAACTACCTTTTTCAGAAGCGTTCCAGGTTATTTTTTCAGGAACATTTTCATCATCTAGCTCTACGGTGAAATTTATTTCAGATTTCTTCATTGTTTAGTAATTGGGGTTTTGTAACAGGTAATTAGTAAATGGGGTGGTTAATAGTCAGAAGCAATTCTGTTAATGCTAATTAATTTTCATTTCAGGTATATCACCTTCCACTATAAGTTTACCTTCAGTGGCAGCTTTAATATCTTCAACACTTACGCCTGGCGCTCTTTCTAAAAGTTTAAAACCACCTTCAGGTAACACATCCATCACGGCCATGTCCGTTACTATTTTCTTAACACACTTTATTCCAGTTATTGGTAAGGTACATTCTTTTAAAAGCTTAGAATCCCCTGAACGGCTTTTATGTTGCATGGCAACAATTATATTTTCGGCTGATGCTACTAAATCCATGGCGCCACCCATGCCTTTTACCATTTTTCCAGGAATTTTCCAGTTGGCTATATCACCATTTTCAGAAACTTCCATAGCACCTAAAATGGTCAGGTCAACATGGCCACCTCGTATCATACCAAAACTTTCAGAAGAATTGAATAATACGGAGCCGGGCATCATACTTACTGTTTGCTTTCCGGCATTTATTAAGTCAGCATCCACATCTTCTTCAAAAGGAAATGGCCCTATGCCCAATAAACCGTTCTCAGATTGAAGAACCACATCTATTTTTTCAGGTATATAGTTAGCCACTAGTGTAGGAATACCAATTCCTAAATTAATATACCATCCATCTTGAACTTCCTGTGCTATTCTTTTAGCTATTCCAATCTTGTCTAACATTTTGTTTCGATTTGATGATTTGATGATTTGACAATTGGCCAATTTTGGCCCCATTTTTTGAAGTACTTATGATTTTCGAAAGCACTTTTATAATTGATTCAATATCACTTAATAATTCTTTGTTTGAAGGAAGATGACTAGACTTTGAACACAATTCCAGCCAGTATTGTACTTCATCACCTTCTTTAGCTGCAATTTTTAATTTATGAATAAAATCTTTTTTACTTTCTGCATTTTGTGCTTCTCGAACATTTGCACCAATACTAGTTCCTGATCTGAAAATCTGATCTGCTAGGTGGTAATTCACTTTTCTTAAGCTCTCTGAGAAATCAATAATTTTAAGAGAAAAATTGAAAGTCAATTCAACGATTAAATTTTGTCTATCATTTCTCATTTTCAAATTAATTGATTTTCAAATTACTTTTGCGTTACAGTGAGTTGTTCAATTCTCTTTTCGTAATTCTTACCTTCAAAAATTCTCTGAACGTAAATGCCCGGTGTGTGAATTTCATTTGGATTCAATTCACCAAGAGGAACTAATTCTTCCACTTCAGCAATGGTAATTTTCCCAGCTGCAGCCATCATGGGGTTAAAATTTCTGGCAGTACCTTTAAATATAAGATTTCCAGCAGAATCGCCTTTCCATGCTTTCACTAAAGAGAAATCTGCCTGAAGCCATTCTTCCATCAAATACTTTTTGCCGTGAAATTCTCTTACCTCTTTACCTTCAGCCACTTCTGTTCCGTAACCCGCAGGTGTAAAGAAGGCAGGAATTCCAGCACCTCCGGCTCTAATTCTTTCCGCCAAAGTTCCCTGAGGTATAAGGTCTACTTCCAGTTCGCCTGCAAGTAGTTGCCTTTCAAACTCTGCATTTTCTCCTACATACGAAGAAATCATCTTTTTTACCTGGCGTGTCTTTAGCATAAGCCCTATACCAAAATCATCGACACCGGCATTATTAGAAATGCACGTAAGGCCTTTAACACCAGTTTTAAGCAAAGCAGAAATGCTATTTTCTGGTATACCACAAAGGCCGAAGCCGCCTAGCATTAGAACTGCATTGTCATGAATATCTTTTACTGCTTCATCAGCATCTTTAACTACTTTATTAATCATAGTGAATCATTTAGTATAGTTAATGCAATTTTTTTATCCAGTTCAAGTTGAAATTTGAGTGACTCAATATCTTCAAACTTCTTTTCTTCCCGGATCATCTTTTTAAAAGAAACTTTTAAGCTTTCGCCATAAATATCTTTATCAAAATCAAAGATATGAACTTCTATAGTTTTTGTTTTACCGTTCACTGTTGGTCTGTAGCCTATATTCATCATTCCTTTGTATTGTGAATGATCAATATTTACCATCACAGCGTAAGAGCCATCGGCTGGTATTAATTTATGTTTAGAATCTATTTCCAAATTGGCTGTAGGAAAACCAATAATTCTCCCAATTTTTTCTCCCTTCACTACTCTTCCGGTTATTGAGTAATCACTGCCGAGTAAATCACGCGCAATGTGTACCTCACCATTGAACAATGACTGCCTTATTTTAGTAGAGCTTACACCTATATGATCAACCTCTTGCTTTGAAATTTCTTCCACATCAAAGCCATATCTGGAAGAATTCGCTTTTAATTGCTCAAATCTGCCTTCTCTATTATTTCCAAAACGATGGTCGTAGCCAATAACCAATTTTTTGGTGGCAATGGTTTCTACCAGCACTTTTTGAATAAATTCTTCCGAGCTAAGTTTTGAAAATTCCTTGGTAAATGGAATTCTAAGCAAATGATCGATACCTTGTTCTCTGAGTAGTTCGGCCTTTTCTTCAAACGTGTTGAGAAGCTTGAGAGTGGAATCATCAGGATATAAAACTAGCCGTGGGTGTGGCCAAAAGGTAATTAATACACTTTCACCATTATTTTTTCTGGCGATTTCGTTAACGCGAGCAAGAATCTTTTGATGGCCAATGTGCACACCGTCAAACGTACCGCTAGTTACAACAGCGTAGTCTAATGGTTTAAAATCTTCTAGTTTATGATAGATATTCATTTAGAAGTTAATTCTTCAATGGTTTTAGCATCACTAACATGATAATCGCCAATTCTTGTTCTTCTAAGTGAAGATAAATAAGCACCAACGCCTAATAGCTCACCAAAGTCACGAGCAATACTACGAATATAGGTGCCCTTGGAACAAACAATTCTAAATTCAATTACCTGTTCGTTACTATTTACTATCTCAAAGTCCTTTATTTCAACTTTACGAGATTTGAGTTCTACTTTTTCGCCTGCTCGAGCTCCCTTATACGCACGCTTGCCGTCCACTTTTATAGCTGAAAATGTAGGTGGAACCTGATCGATTATGCCTGTTAATTTAGTGGCAGCATTTATAAGATCTTCCCTTGTTATATGGTTGATAGGTTGTGTGTTTTCAATTTCAGTTTCAAGGTCGTAAGAGGGAGTTGTGCTACCAATAGTAAATGTTCCTGTATATTCCTTTTCCTGTGCCTGGAAACTTTCAATCTGCTTTGTTTTCTTACCAGTACACAAAATCAATAGTCCGGTAGCTAGTGGATCTAATGTGCCTGCATGTCCTATTTTTTTAACTTTCAGGTGATACCTTAGCTTTTTTACAACATCAAAAGATGTCCATTCTAATGGCTTGTCGACAAGCAATACTTCTCCGGGATCTTGTGGTGCTGCATTTGGGTCCATTAGAACAAGGTTACAGATAAAGCAATAATTGAAATTAGGATACAATAAATTGCAAAATAGATGAGCTTGCCTCGCTTAACAAGGTTAATCATCCAGGTACATGCCAGTAGACCGGATATAAAAGCAGCCAAAAACCCAAGTATCATTGGTAGAATAGCCAATGAATTGTCAGTGGCTGAAGGTGCTTCGAAGTAATCTTTCACTTTTAATAGCGTTGCACCTAAAATTGGGGGCAGAACCATTAAAAAAGAAAATTTGGCAGCTTTCTCTCTGTTTACTCCAAGTAGAAGTGCAGTTGAGATAGTAGCCCCTGATCTTGATATTCCCGGCATGATAGCTATTGCCTGTGCAATGCCGATAATGAAAGCTTTGGTGTAAGATAATTCTTTGGTTGTATTTTTAGCATAGTATGTCAGCAATAATAAAATGCCTGTTATACCGAGCATGGATGCTACTAAAACTACATTTCCTGAAAAGAAAGATTCAATCTCTTTCTCGAAGAAGAGCCCAACCACACCAACGGGTATCATCGATATTACGATCTGGATGATAAGCTTAGTATCTTCATTGAGCTTGAATTGAAATAGGCTTTTAATTAACTGCCAAATAGTATTTCTAAAAACGACAATTGTACTAAGTGCAGTCGCACCATGCACTATGATGGCAAAAAGTAGATTATTGCCTGGTTTTATATTCAACAGCAGTGCCCCTAGTTCCAAATGGCCGCTACTACTTACAGGCAGGAATTCTGTTAGACCTTGTATAATGCCTAATACAAGCGCTTCAATTGCAGACATTTACTTTTTAGGATTGTATAGAATTGCTGCTATTTCAACTAAGAATCCTAAAAATACCAAGATAGGACCCAGTGTAAGTCCGAGAAATCCAAAACCAAAAGGCTCAGAATCAGAACTCATTACAATAAACCCTACAACGAGAAGTGCAAGGCCAAAAAGCATGATTTTATAATTCTTAGTGCCAAAAGGCATTTTGTTATTTTTTTCCATTTGTTAGTAAAGTTCGTCTAATGACATTTTAAGATACTTCCTTACAGAGCGGTAAGTACTTAGCAGTCCAATTACACCGCCAATTACGAGCAGTGACATAAATAATATTAAAATTTTATCGATTTCCTGAAGCGTTTCAAGGTCTTGTATTTTGCTGTTTGCAAAATTCATTAAAGAATAGAGTAGGACAGAAGAAAGTATACCTGCCAAAATACCATTGAAAATAGACCTCATAAGAAAAGGCCTTTGAATAAACCCGGAGGTAGCCCCAACCAGTTGCATACTTCTGATTAAAAATCGCTGGGAGAATAACGCCAGTTTTATGGTATTATTAATAAGTATGATTACCACTAACAGCAAAATAACAGCGAAACCTAGTAAAAAGAGCGCAATTTTGGTCATGTTTTCATTGATTGAGTCAACCAGGTTTTCGACATAGACCACTTCAAAAACACCACTTAGCTTTTCCAGCTCTTTTTTAATTGTTTTTAGATTAGCAGTCTGTTGTTGCTCAGGAGCTATTTTTACTATGTAAGCATCTCTCAGTGGGTTCTCACCCAGAAATTCTTTAAAATCTTCTCCTGTGTCTTCTATAAATTGTTTTTCGGCCTCTTCCTTTGATATGAATGAAATCTGTACTTCATCGTTCTGCTTGGCTACATACTCTTTTGATGATAGTGTTTTAAAGACTTGTATTTTTTGATTCTGAGAAATGTCTTTGTTCAGATAGACCTGAATTTCTACATTTTCCCTTACTATTTCTGAAAGTCTGTTGGCATGTAATATAAGCAAACCAAACAGGCCAATAACAAATAGAGATAAGGTAATGCTGAAGATTACGCTAAAAGATGGGTAGCTACCTAGTTTCTTTTTCTTTCTTGATTTACTGTCTTTGTCGCCCATAATTTTAAGAAGATCAAAAGTAAGTAAATTATTCTTTCTTCTCGATTGTGAGCGGGCATAAAAAACCCCTGAATGAAAGGCGGATCATCCAGGGGTGCACACTAAATAGAAAAAACTATCTTTTTATTTTTGTCTTACAGATTCTAAACTTTTTATAAGGCTAGGTTCGTTAACTTCTTTCAACTCCTGAATCTCTTCAGAATTCTGTTTGATGTCGTAATAATTGCCTTTGTAGAACAAATAGAGAATCTTTCCTTCAGAAGAATTGAATTCCAGGATTTCATACAATCCTTTATCAAATGAGCCAAATAAGTAAAGTTTGCCTTCTTTAAGTTGATAATGGAAATCGTATTTCCTCTTACTGTCATCAACACTAATATCAATTGAAGATGGAGCTATTGAAGGCTTTTCTTCCAACCCAGATACAGGTGCTACTTCTTCGTCTGATTCTTCTTCAATTTCCAAAGGCTCAACAAGCGTAGGTTTATGTATTTCAGGTTTTCTTATTTCTGCCTGTGAAGAAGCATTCTTAGAAATGCTTTGTGTTTTGTCCAGCACTTGTTTTTCTTTTCCTGCAATTGACTCTTCTAGATTATTATCAGTTTCATCTTCAGAGTTAGCTGGAAGAAGATTTTCAATAGGCTCAGAAATTTCTTTTGGAGCCAAAATCTCCTGCGTATTCTCACTTTTCGTTAAGGTAAAATAAGAAACAGTAGCAATTAAGGCCGCTCCACTGATGATAGCGACAAGTTTTGTAACGGAAATTCCCTCAGACATACCTCCTGCACCAACGGAAACAGCATCAAGCTTAGCTTTTAATTCAGCCTTTCTTGCACTCTTGATACCTTCTATAATATCAGAATGGAAATCAAATTCCTTTTTTAGATCGGGCTCTGCGTTGAGCCTTTTAATAAACGTCTCTTTATCAACTTCACTCAACTCCCCGTCAAAGTAGGCGTTAATTAATTCTGTGTTTTTCATATATCTTAATCCAAAAAGTCTTTCTCTGAATACAGAGATTTGACCAATTCATCCAATTTTTGTTTGCACTTATATTTCTTGGTTTTAGCGGTATTAGTATTAGCAAAACCTAGTTTATCGGCAATATCTTGCATGGATAAACCATCGAAATAGTAATACATTAAAACTTTTCTGCATGTATCGCCCATTTGGTTAATACACTCATTTATTAGTTTGGCTCTTTCTTCTTTGTCATGCTCCTGATATTCAACAGAATCTTTTTCTTCAGAAGAAAGCCTCCTTTTTCTATCTAACTCTTTGCGCCAGAGATTTTGGCAAATACTATAGATATACGTACTTATTTTCGAAGTCAACGTTAAGTTTCCACTTATTGACTTTTGCCAAAATACAACAAGAGCTTCCTGGTATATATCCTTGGCCTCTTGCTCCGTGCCACTATTTTTCATGACCATTTGGGTCATCATTCTGTAATACTTTTTATACAGAATTTCCAGAGCTCGTTCATCTCCCTTACATATCTTTTCGAATATATCCTTTTCGTTCATGGAGCTCTTCGTTTTATACAATTTGTTTATTGGAGGTAACCAAGGTGTTTGAAGTGATTCTACTTTTATCGTTTAAGCGGTAAATATTCAAGATAGATTGAATTATAAGCCTTTAATTGTAACGTTCCCATGTTTGTGTTCGATAGAAAAAGCCCCAATAGCCACGCACGTACAATTTATCGTTTTCCAGCCAAATTTTACATTTATAAATCTTTCCTTCGTCTGGTTTAAGAACAGTACCTCCGGCATATTCATTTCCATCCTTTTTAAGATTTTTCATAATTTCCATACCAATCACCTTTTTATTGTAGCGAGGGTCATCGGTAGGGCATTTGTCACAAACCGGATCGGGGTCTAAACCTTCACGGTCGAATAATTTCACAATTTTACCGTAAATGGCACCGTCCTTTTCATAGATTTCAACAACGGATTTAGCTTCGCCAGTTTCATCATCAATTGTTTTCCACTTGCCAGTTACCTCAGTTTGGGCTGAAGCCGCTGAATAGCAGAATAATACAATTAAAGTGAGAGTGAGTGTGTTGATTATTTTCATAGTATTTAATCAAGTATAGATAAATATATTCAATTACCTATAAACATAAAAAGCCCCATCGATGATGAGGCTTTTAAATAATGTATTTTTCTAACTATTAGTTAGATGCTTCAGCCGTGATCTTTCTTGTTAATTTTTCAGCCTTCGGAGCATCTGTGGTTAGTTCTACTGAATTTTTTGTTGCTTCTAAAGCTTCTTTATCAGTTGTTTCACCATGACCTTTTCCGCTTATTTGACCTAAGATAGGTGCTATCACTAAGCCTACAAGGCAAGTTAACTTAATTAAGATGTTCATAGATGGACCAGATGTATCTTTGAATGGATCACCAACAGTATCACCAGTAACAGCCGCTTTGTGCGCATCAGAACCTTTGTAAGTCATTTCTCCGTTGATCATAACACCGGCTTCAAATGATTTTTTAGCATTGTCCCAAGCACCACCGGCATTATTTTGGAAGATAGCCCAAACTACACCAGAAACTGCTACACCTGCCATATAACTGCCTAAAGCTTCAGGCCCCATTACAAAACCAATTATAATTGGAGTAATGATTGTAATTGCGCCCGGCAACATCATTTCTCTTAGGGCAGCTTTAGTAGAAATTTCTACACATTTACTATAATCAGGCTTGCCCGTTCCTTCCATGATACCTGGAATTTCTTTGAACTGACGTCTTACTTCCATTACCATGTCCATGGCGGCTTTACCAACAGATTTCATAGCTAAAGCTGAAAATACAACCGGAATCATACCACCTATGAATAAAGCAGCTAATACATCAGCTTTAAATATGTTGATTCCGTCAATTCCAGTAAATGTTACATAAGCAGCAAATAATGCAAGCGCAGTAAGTGCAGCAGATGCAATAGCAAACCCTTTACCTACAGCAGCAGTAGTGTTTCCTACTGAATCAAGAATATCTGTTCTTTCTCTTACTTCAGCTGGGCATTCACTCATTTCAGCAACACCACCCGCATTATCAGCAATTGGTCCGAAAGCGTCAATAGCTAACTGCATTGCAGTAGTAGCCATCATGGCAGAAGCTGCAATAGCAACACCATAGAAACCAGCCAATTCGTACGATCCCCAGATAGCAACAGCAAATAGAATTACTGAAGAGAACGTTGAGATCATACCCGTTGCTAAACCAGCAATAATGTTAGTAGCTGCACCAGTTGAAGAGTTTTGAACGATATCCAAAACAGGTTTTTTGCCTAGAGCAGTATAATATTCAGTGAAGTATGAAATTAAGTAACCTACACCAAGACCAACAAGAGTTGCGTAGAACACATGTCTGCTTGGAATATTGAATGTTCCTTCACCAAAAAATTTCATACCAACAATAGTTTCAGGAAGCATCCAATCGATCAGAAACCAACCTGCTATTGCAGTTAATATGATAGAAGTAATATTTCCAATATTTAATGCTTTTTGAACTTCAGCTTCTTTTGCTGTATTGTCTTTTACACTTACTAAGAATGTTCCAATGATTGAGGAAATAATACCAACACCAGCGATCATGATTGGAAGTAGGATAGGGCCCATTCCATTAAACTCTTCAATTACTAGCCCTGCATCTGCCATATCTTTGATGATGTAGTTACCTAATACCATTGAGGCTAATACTGTCGCCACATAAGAACCGAAAAGGTCAGCTCCCATACCAGCAACGTCACCTACGTTATCACCTACGTTATCGGCAATAGTAGCAGGGTTTCTAGGATCATCTTCAGGAATACCAGCTTCTACCTTACCTACAAGGTCGGCACCTACGTCAGCAGCTTTGGTGTATATACCACCGCCAACACGTGCAAAAAGTGCAATTGACTCTGCGCCTAATGAGAAGCCTGCAAGTGCCTCAAGAACTACTGTCATTTCATTGTAGAATGAATCTGCACCAGTAACGAATGAAGCAACGAATATTAAAAAGAATAAGCTTAATCCTAATACAGCTAAACCAGCTACACCTAAGCCCATAACTGTTCCACCACCAAATGATACTTTTAGAGCTTGAGGAAGACTTGTTCTGGCAGCTTCTGTTGTTCTGGCGTTAGCCTCAGTAGCTATTCTCATTCCAATATTTCCGGCAACAGCTGAGAAAATAGCTCCTATTACAAAGGCAGGAACAATCATCCAACTTGTGGTATCAACAACAGTTGATATACCAAACAATGCAATTGCTGCTATAACAACGAAAACGGCAAGTAACCTGTATTCTGCACTAAGGAATGCCAAAGCACCATCCTTAATGTTTTTAGAGATTTCCTGCATTTTCTCATTTCCTGGATTTTGTTTTTTTACCCATGCCATTTTAATGAGCATGAATACGAGTCCCACAAGCGCAAGACCAATCGGTACGTAGATCAAATTATCCATTGATAATAGTTTATAAATTGTTTTGATTTTAAAATGAAAAAGGGCAAAAAGCCCCTTTGCTAAAAGCGGCACAAATATAAAATAAGAAACCTTATTTTAAAACATTCTAGGTAAAACATGCGCAATTGAAAGGCTGTTACAAAAACAGCTTTTGCAGGTTACCCCAAAGTAATTTCTTTTCAGCAACATTATTTTGAATCTCTCCCAAGCTGTTTGCTTTATGAATTTTAATGCCCGAAAGTTCGGTTAGTTGATAATTGCTTAGGTCTGGAGTACTTTCTAATGATCCAAATAAAAGCACTTTGGTGGTGTTGAATTGAGTTAATTGCTCCAGAGAACATTGATTATTCGCTAAATTAATAATAGCTACATCTGATAAAGACAAGTTTACCGCTGACAGAATTTTTAATAAAAACTCTTCATCCTGATTTGAAATATGATCTTCAGAAGGGTAGTTGACTAGAATCGTAATATGCTTATTATTTTCACCTTTATAAGATGAAGGCCATGAAATATCTTTGGTGACAGGTTCATCCGAAGTGCTGGTTTCAAGCTCTTTTTTGTATTCAGTTTCAGGTTCTTTGAGAGCTTCTTTTTGCACTTCAGGACGATCTATGATATATAGATCATCATCAAAAACGTAATTTAAAAAGGCCTTATTTTGCATTTTGCTCAAAGTCAAATAGTGATTTCAATTCATTGGCTTCATTGGGTTTCATTCTGCCTGCCAGAACTAATCTCAGCTGCCTTCTTCTTAATGCACCTGCATAGTACTCTTTTTCTTCATCAGTTTCTGGTGTAGCTTCAGGCACATCAATTGGTCTGCCGGATTGGTCTACAGCTACGAAAGTGAAATAAGCAGAGTTGCTGGCAAATTTTCTGCCGCTAGGTATATCTTCGGCTTCCACTTCAATTCTAACCTCCATAGATGAACTGAATGCTCGTGTAACTTGCGCTTTAAGGGTAACCACATTGCCTAGTTGAATGGGTTTGCCAAAAGATACATTGTCAACAGAGGCTGTTACAACTATTCTATTAGAGTGCTTTTGAGCTGCGATGGCGGAAACAATATCCATCCAATGCATCAGGCGGCCACCCATTAGATTATTTAAAGTATTTGTATCGTTGGGTAACACAAGCTCAGTCATTGTTACATATGACTCACTTACATTTTTCACCTTTTTTGCCATCATTTTATAGAATTAGTTTTTCCAGCCTTGTTCGCCAAGCAAAGGTACAAAGCTGAAATAATCGAAAGTTTCTTTTTTGATTTTTTTATCTTCTTTCTTAATGATTCTGAGCATTTTCTGCTTTTGCGAATCACCTACTGGAATAATTAAAATACCGTCTATTTTAAGTTGATTTATAAGTGCTGTTGGCACGGAAGGAGCACCTGCAGTTACAATTATCTTATCGAAAGGTGCTTGTTTTGGTAAACCCTGCGAACCATCACCAAAATAGAATTTGGGCGAATAACCCATTTTAGGAAGAAACTTTCTAGTTCGCTCGTACAGGTTTTTATTGTACTCAATTGTATGAACTTCAGCTCCCATTTCCATAAGCACACTTGCCTGGTAGCCTGAGCCGGTACCTACTTCCAAAACTTTATCCCCGGGTTGTACTTCTAATTTTTCACTTTGGAATGCAACAGTGTAAGGTTGTGAAATAGTTTGACCTTCGCCTATGGGAAATGCTTTATCCTGATAGGCGTGGCCTACAAGTGCATTATCAAAAAAGTAGTGCCGTGGTATTTTACCAATGGCATCTAAAACTTGCTGATTTGTAATGCCTTTTTCTTTGAGCACTCTTACGAGTGACCTTCTCATACCTTTGTGCTTGTAACTGTCTTCCATTCTTAATTGCGAATATATGGCATCATTAAATAAAACGACATAAAAATAAATATGCTAAAATAATTAGTTAAATAATTTGCTTAATTCTATATAATGACTCATATTGCTAATAAAATTAGCTTTATGAATTATAAACTAAGTTTAAAAAGTAAGAGACTCGTATCCGGCAAATGCCAGGTGAAGTTTGTTGTTTCTGATAGTAAAACTGACTTATTATACGGCTATGTGCTTTCGGAAGCAGGGGCCACTCTTAAAGATGTGGTAGGTAAAATTGAAACGGAAGTAAAATTAACTCAGAGTTCAGACCAGATATATCATAATCATTTATATAATTTGCATTCAAAGCAGCAGCCGAGGGATATACTTATTTTTAAAAATTAGATGACACTGATTAGCGATAATATTAAGTTTTTAAGGAAGAAAATTGGTCTTACACAAGAGCAATTTGCAGAGCGAATAGGGATTAAGCGTTCTTTGGTTGGAGCTTATGAAGAGGGAAGGGCCGATCCCAGAATAACCAATCTGATTAACATGGCTCAGGTTTTTGGTACGAGTGTGGATATTCTTATTAATAAGAATGTGATGAAGCTATCAGAGGCAGAGCTGAATACAAGCAATTATAAGCGTGGTAAGGAAGTTCTGGCAATAACAGTTGATTCTGACCAAAGAGAAAATATTGAACTAGTACCTCAGAAGGCAGCAGCAGGATATTTAAATGGATATGCAGATAGGGAATATATTGAAGAACTGCCAAAGTTTAAACTGCCCATTCTACCAGAAAATGTAACCTATCGTGCCTTTGAAATAAGTGGTGATTCAATGCTGCCTATTTTACCAGGCACAATTATTATTGGTGAGTATATTGATGATATTAGAGATATAAAAAATGGTAAAACATATGTGCTCGTAACCAAAACAGAGGGCATAGTATATAAAAGAGTATTTAACTATATAAAAGATAACGGAAAGCTATTCCTCGTTTCTGATAATAGAAATTATTCCCCTTACCAGTTAGATATTGAAGATGTTTTAGAGGTATGGGCCAGTAAGGCCTATATAAGTGTTCAGTTTCCTGATTCAAATTCTTCGAACGAAGTTTCAACAGAGCAGCTAGCTTCCATTGTACTTGATTTACAAAAAGAAATTGTGAAACTAAAAGAACAACAACCTAAGTAGTTATCCCAATTTCCTAACCATTGTCAGCTTATCTATTTTACCAGATTCAGTGAGAGTAAATTGTTTGATAAAGAATATCTCTTTAGGACATTCATATTTATCCAAATGGTTACTCAATAGTTCATTAATATGATTTTCAACTTCTTCTCCCTCTATTAGCAAAACAACTTTCTCACCTAATTTTTCATCAGGAAGCCCAGCAATAAAGAAAGACCTAGAATAGCCGGCTTCATTCAATATTGTGTTAATCTTACTTTCGAGTTGCTCAGACTGAATTTTTATTCCTCCTGAGTTTATCACATTGTCGTGTCGGCCTAACCATTCAAATTCATTTTCTGAAATGATGCTTACTACATCATTTGTGATAACATCCTTATTGTCAGTAACGGCACCATTAATAATAAGGCAACCACGATTATCCTGCCTCACTGATATATTGCTCAAAACCCTGTAGTAATTATCAAGAATAGGACTTATTTGTTTGAGAGCGATATGTGAAACGGTTTCTGTCATTCCGTAAGTTGAATAGACCTTGTTTTTCAATAAGGAAACGCTTTTTATGTCACTTTCACTTAATGGAGCCCCACCAATGATTACCTTTTCAATTAGCTCTAAATTAGGTTTAGCTGATTTAAGTAGTTCATGGATTTGCAATGGTACGAAGGCTGCAAAATGAATCTTTTCTTTAATACTCTTGAGAGGATTAGATGATGGTTCTCTGACAATCAGATTCATCTCATTAATGAGCGACCTCACGATCATCATTGTTCCTCCAATAAATTGTGGTTTGATACAAAGCAGAGCGTTTGTATGTTTTTTTAATCCCAGAAAATTAATTGTGGCAATGGCGCTAGCCTCAATCTGACTTTTTTTAATTGTAATTGTTTTGGGCTTACCTGTAGAGCCAGAAGTTTGAAATTTAAATTGTTGGATTCCTTTATTCCATGATGCTATGAATTCTTTAATGTAGGCCTCATTGTCATTTAATGGTTTGTATTTATCGAGCTCATGAATGGCAACTCTAGTACCATTAAAGTCTATAAAGTCCATTAAATGTTTTTCAAGTCTCTTTCCAGCCTGTCAATAATGAAATCCTTTACTTCCGAAGGGTGATAGGCTGCTGCTACTTTTTTAACAACTCGAAGTGTGATGTCCTTCAATTCTGGAGTAAGTACACTTTTGTGTATTTTGAATTCGTGAATAGCATCATTGTAGGCATGCTCAAGTGAGGGGTGAACCTTTTCATCTAATATTTCGAACCTACTTTCTGCTGACCAGGCATTGAATTTCAGCTCTGCTTCAATAATATCATAAAAGGCTTTTTTCTCATCCAGTTGTGTGCCATCGCCAGCTTTAGCTATTACATAGGCCAATTCTCCTATTGCTCTGTAAATTTCATTGTGCTCTAACATAACTAAATCTTTATAAGCAATATATCATTTTAACTTGTTATATGCAGCTTTAAACTCCTGCAAAATTTGTTTATCGTTTACCGAGTCGCTTTCAATTTCTAAAATTTTAGGAGTTCCGTCATCTTCCAACAGTCTCTTTATATAGTTATTGATCTTACTCTTCTTATCACAAAGGAGATACTCAATGCCAAATTCTTCAGCCAAGTGCTTCGCAGTGTTTTTCTGATTAGTTACAAAATACTCATCAACTTCTGGTGTGTTTGAAGGGCCATTAATCATTCGGAATATACCGCCTCCATGGTTATTCAGCACCAAAGCCCTAAAATTAGAATAATCGTAATTATGCCAAAAAGCATTACGATCATATAGAAAGGCCATATCTCCGCTGATTAATAAATTTATTTTGTTGGATGCCATAGAAGCTCCTATAGCCGTACTCGTACTACCATCAATACCGCTTGTCCCTCTATTACAGAAGACCGTAATATCTTTTTGGTCAGCTTTTATTCCAATAAAATTAGCATATCTAACTGCCATGCTGTTGGCTAAATGGAGGTTTACAGAGTTTGCTTGGCTCAAAACTTCTCTAATCATGGAAAACTCTGAAGGAAAAGCTTGCGGGAAGAAATTATCAATATGCCTTTGAGTTTTTCGCTCCTCTATTTGCCATATATGATAGTAATTCTCTTGCTTTTGATTTTGGAAATCTTCGCTTGATTGAGAATCTATCAGTACTTTGAGAAATTCCAATTCTTCGCCATGGATAATCCTCGTTAACGACTTATATGTATCTGCCACATCACCAGCTTGTTGAACATGCCAATGTTCATCAGGTTGGTTTTTCCTCAGCATGATTTTTAAATTCTTAGATAGTATCGACTTGCCAATGGTGATAAGTAAATCTGGCTTTAAACTCTTATCCAGACCTGATTTATCTGATGATAGAAACACATCTGAATGGGTTACTGCAGATTCAATACTGTGAATATTTGAAATAATATCGCCTACCACTGGTATTTTCAATTCCTTACTTACTTGTTCTAAGAAGCCCAGTACTTCAGGTGTATATTGATTTTGGCCACAGATAATAAGTTTTCTTTCAAATTTTAAAAGCTCATTTTTAAGAGAGTCAATCTGAGTATCGGTAAATACCGGGTTTACACTTTCACTCTTAATTATTTTTGTCTCAGGATACTCAACTGTTTCGGTAGTGTAAAGCGGCTCTCTGAATGGGAAATTAATATGAACAGGCCCTTTTGGGTATTGATTTGCTTCAATTATTCCTTCATTCACCTGACGTTGTAAGTACCATTGAGCATCTTCTGAAGATAAGTCGGCTTCAATATTATACGATCTCTTCACATGGCGTCCGTAAACATTTTCCTGGCGAATGGTTTGTCCATCAAGCTGGTCGATCCACTCGGGCGGTCTGTCAGCTGTTAATATCAGTAGTGGAATTTGCTGAAAATAGGCCTCCGCTATAGCAGGGTAGTAGTTCAATGCAGCTGATCCGGAAGTGCAAATAAGAGCAACCGGTTTGTTGAGCTGTTGTGCCATACCCATTGCCACGAATGCAGCGGCTCTTTCATCAGGTATAACTTTGCACTTGATCTTTTTGTGCCTCGCAAATGCAAGAGTTAATGGAGCACTACGAGATCCTGGTGAAATCACAGCATGTTCAATATCATGTTTTGAACATATTTCTGCTACAGAAAAAATATGTGGATAATTCAAATTGATTTAATTACGTTAAGAAGCGTATTCATTTTTAGCTCAGTTTCTTCCCATTCTTTTTCAGGGTTGGAATCTTCGGTTACACCCGCTCCGGCAAAAAAAGTAATACAGTTATCTTCAATTTTAAAACACCTTAGATTTACAAACTGAGCTGTACGACCACCAATATTAACAGGCCCAAGATAACCACTATAGAACTCTCGATCATACCCTTCCTTAGCCAACAAAAATTCCTCTGCTGCTTTTAAAGGCATACCGCAAACTGCAGAAGTAGGATGTAAAAGCTTCAACATAGTGGTACCCAACTCAGGAAAGTTTGTTTCTTTCATGTTTACGGTAAATTCCGTTTTCAAGTGAATTAGGTTGCCAGCCTTAACAGTTTTAGGTCCATGTTCATCAAACTCTCGCAACCTAATTTTTTTAAAACAATTAATAATATATCTGCTAACAAGGGCTTGCTCCTCTATTTCCTTTTGTGTCCAGGCGGTATCAGCTAATGTTTGATTTTCGTTAAACGATTGAGTTCCTGCCAACGAAACAGTTTTAAAAATATCATTCTCAACTTGAATGAGTAATTCTGGAGTGGCTCCAATCCATATTCCAGACTTTGAGGTATAGGTAAGAGAGATAAATGCTGTTGGGTAATTGCTGACAAGTTGATTAAAATACTGGCCATAGTTGAACCTCCCATCAAAAGTTATTTTTCTTGACCTTGAAGGCACTACTTTAACAAGCTTACCAGCTTTAATTTCGTTAACTGACTCCTCAACTAGTGATTTGTAATTATCTGAAGTCTCTGTGTCTGGTCGTAAATGAAATTCATTGTATTCTGTATCTTCAAAATTATGTAGATACTCAATAAACGATTCCGAACTTTTGCCCTCACAATTCACAGAAATTGCGTCAGAATTCCATTGAATGTGTAATTCTCTTTTAATAAAGACTTTTTCTTTCGAATTATTGAAAGGTGCGAATAAAAAGCCACTTTCACTCGTCTCTAAATCAATATCAGATATGAGGTTGGTCTGATTGAAATCTACTATTAAGTTGATTTCTGAAGATTTGGGTTCTTTCCAAAAAGCAAAATTGATATTTATATTCCTTAAAGCATTAATACACGCATTAATTGCCTTTTGGTAGTCAATGATAAGGTCTGTATTTAAATCTACCTGCTTCACTTCTTCTCTAAAATAGCTATTGTTATTCTAGATATACAAACAAGTTTACCCTCCTCGTTTGTTATTTTGATTTCCCATATGTGGGTAGATTTTCCAAGGTGAATGGGTGTTGTAACTCCATATACCCATCCGTCTCGGACTGATCTGATATGATTTGCATTTATCTCTAGCCCCACACAATAGTATTTATTACTATCTACACTACAATGTGCTGCAACGCTTCCAAGGGTTTCAGCAAGAACAACACTTGCTCCTCCATGTAACAGTCCATAAGGTTGATGGTGCCTGCTGTCTACGGGCATTTTGGCTTTTATAAAATCACTGCCTACCTCAACGCACTCAATATCTAAATGTTCCATTAAGGTATTTTTAGACATTGCATTAATGGATTCTACAGTTACTGAAGGATTAAATTTCATTCTTCGTCAAATATTCTATTTTTGCGCACCAAAAATAATCAGGAATTGAAGAGCAAAAAAATATATTTGGTACGCCATGGGCAAACAGACTTCAATCTGAAAGGAATTGTTCAGGGTAGTGGAGTGGACTCTTCATTAAATGATAAAGGTAGGTTACAGGCCGACCAATTTTATCGGGCCTATAAACACATTAATTTCGATAAGATTTATACGTCCTCTTTAAAGCGAAGTGTTGAATCAGTACAAAACTTCATTGATGATGGGATTCCTTATGAACAATTAAGTGGCTTAAATGAGATTAACTGGGGTACGCGTGAAGGCACGAAAGTTACTCCAGAAGAAGACGCTTATTACCATTCTGTAATAAAGGCCTGGCAGGAAGGGGATGTTACCTTACCCATTGAAGGAGGTGAGTGCCCTGAAGATGTTTTTAAAAGGCAAACTGAGGCCTTGCAGATAATAGAATCAGATAATTCTGAGACGATTTTAGTTTGCATGCATGGAAGGGCCATGAGAATTTTGTTATGCCAAATGCTTAATTACCCATTACATTGTATGGATACTTTTGGGCATTCAAATCTTTGTCTTTATGTACTCAACTACTCAGGTAGTCTCTATTCTGTAGAAGTGTTCAATAACACTAATCACTTAAAATAGTATTGATTCTGTTTAAGCCGGCCTCAGCCTTAGCATCTATACTGTTCTTATATACATGATGCTTGTACTCTAGTGCTGTTTCATAGAAATATGTAGCGCTATCTAATTGATTATTTTCCTCGAAAATGAGACCTAGCTGAAGAGCAGAATTAGGGGCAAAGTATGAATTGTTAATTCGTGGTTGTATTATAGTTTTTGAATATAGCTTTTTGGCACCTGTAATATTGCCCAACTGATGCTGTAACCGGGCATTTCTGTAAATGGCTTCGATGGAATCGCTTTTATTATAAAGCTTAAGTTCACCGAAAAGTTTAATTGCTAATTTATTGTACCCACCATCAATGGCCATTCGTAATTTGAACATGCTGAAATTAAAATTCTCATTCTCCAATAAGGTTTCTGCGTTTTTATCAGCTGTGGTTATTGCATTCATTTTGTTTAACTCATTCAATAATTCATTGGCTTTTGGTGTATTGCCCTTATGGAATTTACTGATAAGATAAAGTTTAAATAAAGCATCTTTTTTATTGGCATCGCCAAAGAAATTGGCAATAAAAATCTCATAATTCTTCTCAGCCTCTGCATATTCGGCTTTTTGAAAATAGGCCTCGGCTAATAAATAATAAGATTGTGGAAAGTGAGCATTATTACTACTTGAATTATAAATATCGATTATCTCATTCCCCTCTTTATTTTTCGATGCCAGAGCCATCGTGATCAAGGTGTTTAATTTATCTCTCTGAAAAGTATTGTTAATTTTAGTGGTCTCGCCCAATATGTAAGCCTGACTTATTAATGACAATAAAAAAGCTTCCTTGGCAACTGCTGCTTCCGATAATGATACTTTAGTTAAAAATTCTTTTCCTTCATTAATGTTCCCATTGAGTCCAGCAAGTGATAATAGCCATTGGTATTTTTCAGGTACAGAGCCGAGTAAAAGGTTTAACAATCCATAAGTTTTGTAGGCAGGTAAGAAATCTGGTGACACTTTTAGTAGTGAAGAAGAGATTCTGTAACTCTGTCTTAGCTGCCAGGCTGCATCTAGCTGATTTCCAAATTTGAAATACACCAAACTTGCTTGTAGCCGTGCGTCTGCCTCAAAATACTGATTATTAAAACTGCCCGCACCACTTTTAAATGATGCTATACTTTGATCAAAAACTTCTTCAAATTGATCTAACTCAAGAGTGTCGATCAGAAAAACAGATAAAGTATATCTGTATAAATTCAGATAATGTTGTTCTTGCGATGCAATTGAAGAGATAGGAGATAAATCACCGGAAAGTAGTCGCTGATATTGTGATAATGCCTTTTCACTAAACAGTTGTTTTGAGTTATTACTTGTGTAACCACTAATGGCAATAAAAAAAAGGCAAACCAAAACGGTTGCCTTTTTTAAATATTTATTCAATTCTTGAAATGACAAATTATGCCTTTTTTCGTCTTGATGTTCTTTTAGGCTTTTCTTGAACTTCTTCCTCTACATCAACATCTGCAAGGATTCGCCCAGAATGCTCGTCAATAACAATTTTCTTCTTCTCCTTAATCTCAGCAATTTTTTGCGGAGGGATAATGATATTGCATCCTTCTGCTGCGCCTCTCTTCACGCTTACTACTGCTAAACCATTGGATAAGTTAGCTCTCAATTTATTGTAATAAACTAAAAGCTTGTCTTCAATCTTTTTAGTAGCCTTCTCTCTGTCAGCATTAAGTTTTTGCTCTTCTTCTTGGCTGTCAGATAGAATTTCTTCTAATTCTTTCTTTTTAGAATTTAGATCTTCATTTCTTTCATTGATAAGATTTTGAAGGTCAGCAATATCTTCTTTTTTCTTTTCTATGCTCTCTCCAGCTTCTTTAATTTTCTTCTCAAGAATCTGAATCTCCAACTCCTGAAGCTCTACTTCTTTTGTAATGGCATCAAATTCTCTGTTATTTCTAACATTTTTTTGCTGCTCATTGTACTTTGCGATAAGCTTTTCAGACTCCTTTATACCAGCCTTGCTTGTGTTAATGCTTTCTTCAAGCTCTTCAAGCTCAGTATTAAAACGTGTAAGTCTTGTATTATAGCCAGTAAGTTCATCTTCTAGGTCCTGAACTTCCTCAGGTAAATCACCTCTGAGTTTTTTAAGCTGGTCTAATTTTGTGTCAATGGATTGTAATTTTACGAGTGCCTCTAGTTTTTGTGCTACAGTGTTATTTTCCATGTATTTTAAAGATAGCTAATAGGGTTTGTAACGGTGTTTGACAAATTGAGTGCAAAAGTAGTAAATTTTTCACTTAATAACTCATGAATTAATTCTTTTGTGAATTGTTCACTTTCATAGTGCCCTATATCTGCTATAACGATGTTATCTTCTGCATCAAAAAATTCGTGGTACTTAAAATCCGCAGTAATAAAGACATCAGCACCTTGTCTTTTGGCCTGTGATAAAAGAAAACTACCCGATCCTCCACAAACAGCTACTTTTTTAATTTTATCCTTTATTGATTTGGTGTGTCTCACACAACCTACTTTCATTATGCTCTTCACTTGCTTTAGAAAGTCTAAAGTAGAAATCTCCTCTTCAAGCTCACCAATCATACCTGAGCCAACTTCCTGATTAGCATTACTTATTGGCAGTATATAGTAAGCAACTTCCTCATAAGGGTGAACAGCATTTAATTTTTGTATGACTTTACGAGAATCATGTTTTGGAACAATTACTTCAATTCGAACTTCATCAACTTTTTCTGCTTTATTATTGCTACCAATAGTGGGGTTGGCTTTGTCGTTTGGAGTAAATTGACCTGTTCCTTCAGATGTAAAGGCACATTCGGAATAGTTTCCAATGTTTCCTGCTCCGGCTTCAAACAGTCCCTGCTTCACTTTGTCAGCTGATTTTTTTGGAGAATAAGTAACTAGCTTAATTAATGTATCACCTTTTGGCAAAAGAATTTCTAAATTCTGAAGACCAATCAGACTCGCTATTTTGTGATTAACACCATTAATAATGTTATCGAGGTTAGTATGTATAGCATAAATGGCGATGTTATTCTGAATTGCCTTCAGAACTGTTCTCTCTACATAGTTTTTACCAGTAATCGACTTTAAACCCTTAAAAATGATGGGATGATGGGCAATAATTAAATTAGATTTTAGGTTAATTGCTTCCTCCACAACATCTTCTGTTACATCCAAGGTAATCAAGATACCATTAACCGGGTCGTTTTGGCTACCTACCAGTAAACCACTATTGTCATAGCTTTCCTGGTAACTTAATGGTGCAATAGATTCTAAATGTGTGATAATATCTTTTATTCTAGTCATAAATCACCAATTTTGCGGCTCTTTCAAAAATAAGAAAATATAGGAGGCATAAACTTCTGTTATGAATATTTTAAAATGGATTTTGTTTCCCTTTGCCATTCTTTATGATGGTGTTACCAGATTAAGGAACTATTTGTTTGATATCGGGTACAAAAAGTCTTTTGAATTTGAGGCGAATGTCATCGGGGTAGGAAACCTTACTGTTGGAGGTACCGGTAAAAGCCCTATGGTAGAGTATTTAGTGAGACTTTTGGGCGAATCTTACACAATAGCCACTTTAAGTAGAGGCTATGGGCGAAAAACAAAGGGGTTTAGAATTGCTAACAGTAATGATAATGCTAAAACTCTAGGAGATGAGCCTTTTCAATTCTTCAACAAGTTTAAAAACATCCATGTAACTGTTGGAGAAGAAAGGGCTGTTGCAATTCCATATATACTGGCGGAGCTATCTCCAGATGTAATTTTAATGGATGATTCCTACCAACATAGATACGTTAAGCCTTCATTGAATATTATGCTTACAGATTACAATCGCCTTTTTTATAATGATCATGTATTGCCTTTAGGAAGATTGAGAGAAGCGCGGAAAGGAGCAAAAAGAGCAGATATAATTGTAGTCACAAAATGCCCTCAAGAGCTATCAGCAAATGAACGTAATTCCATAAGGGAGAAAATTGGTAACTATAGTGATAGCAAAGTGTTCTTTTCGGCTATCAAGTATTTAGATCCGGTGCCTCTAAATGAAGATTATAATAAGTTGAGTGAAAATGTTCTTCTGTTTTCCGGTCTTGCCTACAGCAAGCCATTTACCGAATATATCTCATCTAAATACAATTTAGTAGATGATATTTATTTTAACGATCATCATGAGTATTCTTCAAAAGACATGAATTTAGTTGAAGAACGGTTCAGGCAAATTCCATTCGAAGACAAATCAATTGTTACTACCGAAAAAGATATTGTGAAGTTGCTCAACGGTGAGATAAAAAGTGTAGCAGACCATTTGCCTATTTTTTATACACCCATAGAGCATTGTTTTATAGAAGATGGTGAGGTTTTTGATAAGATGGTCAAGGAATCAATTATGAAGACAGAGAATTAATCTAATTATCTAATTTTGAGCGTGCGAATTAAGCTTCTTATACTTTTAGTATTAATCGGAAATTTTGCCTTAGGTCAGAGAAAAAGGGTAATAAGTGGAGATTTTAATACTCAAGGGCGACCGCCTGCAACAACTGGTGGCATTAACTCTTCTCCTGCACCAAAAGCTGAAAGGAAAGAAGGTTCTTCCATTTTAGATGATAGTACTAAACAAGTTTATGGTCCAAAAACAACTCAATATACTTTGGAAAAAAACATAAAGTACAATAATGAAAAATGGAATGTTCTAGATACGTCTATCACAGATTTTCATAAACATCAGTTTATTGCCAAAGAACGAAACTTATATCAAAACCTAGGAAATATAGGAACTCCAATTAGTCCTATTTATCCTCAATCGCCAGATATTATTGGAGGGAGGTCTGGTTTTAATATCTATGATTTGTATTTCCAGGATCCAGAGGAAATCAAAATTTATAATACAAAATCACCATACTCAAAGTTTGGTATTATTTGGGGTGGCCAGGGCAGGTCAGTAACAGAAGCCCAATACACAAGAAATATTGATGAGCGATCCAATTTTGGATTCAACTATAGAGGCTTACTTATAGACAAGCAAATTGAGCGAGAGCGTAGGGGAGATCGTAACGTTTTAGGCACCTATTACAATGTACATGGTAATTACAGAACTAAAAATGGTAAATACTTTGTGTCGGGTAACTTCTCTAGAAATAATCATGAGGTGTCAGAATACGGAGGCATTCTTATTGACCCTGAAGACTCAACGTTTCGAACCTTTTTTAAAGAGAACAGGCAAGCCAATTTGCAAGATGCTGAAACAAGAGAACTAAGAACTAATTATCATCTATATCAGCAATACAAGCTAAATGATCAGGTTCAATTCTTCCATAGCCATGATAGATATAAGCAACTTAATGATTTTACGAATACAGCCACGCAAGGAGTAGAAACGAATGCCGATTTTTTCGGACCGGTTGCTTTAGATACAATACCAATTAAAGATCGTTCTAAAATTATTCACCGTCAGCATGAGGTGGGTGTTAAAGGAGATATTGGCAAAACCTTCTATAGCTTTTACTATAGGGGAAGAGAAGTGAACATGGACTTCAAATACATAGATGAGGGTGAGTTGGATTATGGGACCTATTATATGGAGCACTATGGTGGGTTTAATTTAAGGTTTGGAAATGATTCTCTTAGTTATATTTCTGTTGGAGGTGAGTATTTGTCGGGCGAGAATTACAAGTTAGATGCCGAAATAAGAAACAAGTGGTTCTATGCTAGTGGTAATAGCTCTAGATATTTGCCCTCCTATGTTCAGCGAGCATACTTAAGTAGACATAATAACTGGCGCAATGATTTTGAATCTACCATTAACACAAAACTTGAGTCAGGCCTTAATTTGAATTATAAAGAATTAAATTTTTCTCCATCTGTTAGTTATAATTTGATTACTGATTATGTCTACTTCCAGAAGATAGATCCGGAATTTGATTCAATTAGAAATATACAACCACAACAAGCTGGTGGAGACATCAGCATTATTAAAGCAGATGTTAAGGCATCCTACACATTCTTTAAAAGATTTGTGCTAAAAGGTCAGGTTATTTATGGTAACGTTTCCGGTTCCAGTGCAAGTGCAGTAAACGTTCCTGATTTTCTCGTTAATGCCCAATTGTTCTATACGAATATTTTGTATGATGGCAATTTGGAAATGCAGCTAGGTGTAGATTACCATCAACGTTCAGCATATTTTGCCAATGGCTATGATCCTTCAACCATGCAATATTATGTGCAAGATGATTTTGAAGTTAATTCTTATCCCTTAATTGATGTTTTTTTTAATATCAAGATCAACCGAGGTCGAGCATTTTTGAAAGTGAACAATGTGGTGGAGAGAATTAGAGGTACAGGATATTTAATCACGCCTTATTATCCCGGCCAGGAGACTATCGTTGATTTTGGAATTGACTGGATGTTATTTGATTGATATGGAGAAGCACGTACTTGGACTTGAATTGCCTACTGATCCACGTTGGGTAAACATAGCTGAAAAGAGCATTGAGGATATTTTGGTTGACCATGCTTACTGTGAACAAAAGGCGGCATCATCATGCATATCATTAATTGTTAAATTCTCTGATAAAACTGAGCTAGTTGAAATGCTTACGCCTGTTGTAGCCGAGGAGTGGAGTCATTTTGAGCGTGTTATTGAAGAGCTCACCAAACGAGGGTTCAAACTAGGTAAACAGAGAAAAGATGAATATGTGCTTCAGCTTTCGAAACTTGAAAAGAAGGGTGGTAGTCGTGAGGAACAGCTTGTTGAGAAACTACTGATAAATGCATTAATAGAAGCCAGGAGCTGCGAGCGATTCAGGCTACTTTGGAAGCATATTGCGGATGAAAGTCTTCAAAAATTCTACTATGAGTTAATGGTTAGTGAAGCCGGTCATTATAAGAATTTCCTGCAGCTAGCCAAAACGTATCTGCCTGAAGATGATGTAATGAAAAGGTGGAAAGAAATTTTAAAAGGAGAAGCTGATATTCTTGCCAATCTTGAAGTGAGAGGTGATAGGATGCATTAATCAGGTCTTCTGTTTTTTCTTTTTCGCAGCAGGAAAAAGTATATTGTTCAGAATTAAGCGATAACCTGGTGAGTTTGGATGTAGGTTTAAATCTGTAGGTTCTTCGTTTACAAGATGCTGATAGTCTTCAGGGTCATGACCTCCATAAAATGTCCAAAAGCCTTTTCCAAATACACCGTGCAAATACTTGGCTTCTTTAATTGTTTTGTTCTCGCCCATTATCACGACATCTGGCTTTATCAGATTTTTCTTATATCCGGTTGTTTGGCCATAGAAACCTTTAATAACTCTTGTATGATTTTGCGTGAGCATGGTTGGTATCGGGTCCCACTTAGCGGAGAATTCAAACAAGTTAAAATAATCGTTTTCTTCTCTCAAGCCTCGTTCGGCAAAATTGTTGTCGATATTAGAAAACTCGTACTCGTATGGGTTTTTAGATATTTTAAAGTCCTGAAATGCAAAAGTGCTATTGAAGTTTAGCTTCTGCTGCGCATGAGGATCAGCAGGATCTCCATCGTACATTCTGTCAATCATATCAATCCCTTCTCCCGCCAAAGCTATGTCGTAAGTGTCAGTGGCTGAGCACATAGCAAAAAGAAACCCTCCACCGATTACAAACTCTTTGATTCTTTTCGCAGATGCAAGTTTTAAATGAGAAACCTTACTGAACCCATGCTTTCTTGCTGATTCTTCAAATTCTCTTTGCTGCTCAATATACCATGGCATATTCTTAAATGAGCGATAGAATTTGCCATATTGTCCTGTAAAATCTTCATGGTGAAGATGCAACCAATCATATTCAGGGAGTTTGCCTTCCAACACTTCTTCATCAAAAATTACGTCATAGGGTATTTCTGCATAGGATAATACAAGTGTAACGGCATCGTCCCATGGCAATTTACTTTTTGGAGAGTACACAGCAATCTTGGGAAACTTATCTAGACGCATTACATCTGCATTGTTAGCCGGACTTGCTATTTGTTCAATTATTTGATTCGATTGAGCATCAGAAATCACCTCATAGCTCACGCCTCTTATGATCAACTCGTTTTCGAATTTTTGATAATATTTAACCATAAAGCTGCCTCCTTTGAAGTTCAGCAACCAGTCTACTTCAATATCATTTTGTAGTATCCAATACGCAATACCATACGCTTTTAGGTGGTTGGACTGCTTCTCATCCATCGGAATTAAAATGTAGCTTCCAAAGGATGAAGAGTAGATGAAAAGTGATACTAAAAGAACTAATAATTTATGCATAAGAATATTTCAACTATCTAAATTACCGATAAAACGATATTATGTCTAATTAATCAATAATTACAATGTTGAACGTGAGAAATACTTAATTTAGTTTCATAAATGTAGATTAATGAATCTTGTTGAGAATATAAAAGAAGGGCTGAAATCGATCAAGGCAAATTTATTAAGGACTGTTCTAACGGCTTTAATTGTAACACTTGGTATCACTTCATTGGTAGGAATACTTACCGCCATTGACGGTATACAATACTCCGTCACAGATTCTCTTTCCGAGCTTGGGGTAAACACATTCGATATTTACTCAAAACGAAACAGAGGAGGTAGGAGTGGAGGTATTCAGGAAAAATCGCAACCACCTCTAAAATTAAAAGAGGCGATGAGATTTATCGATAATTATGATTTTTCTACCTCTGTTAGTTTAAATACTAGCATCACAGGAGTGGCTGAAGTTAAATACGAGTCGAAGAAGACCAACCCCAATGTTTGGATCAATGGAGCGAATGAAGAGTATATAGCCCTAGAGGGATTGAATATTGAAAAAGGAAGAAACTTTTCAATTATTGAAAATCAGTATGGTACTAACGTGGCCATTATTGGTGTAGATGTAAAAGAATCAATTTTTGATGATAATGTAGATCCATTAGGTAAAGAGATTTCTTTATTGGGGAACAAGTATAGGATAATAGGTATATTGGAAGAAAGAGGTCAGATTGGTGGTGGAGGTGGCCCGGATAATTCTGTGATTATACCCATTCTAAATGCAAGTAGATTATCTTCAAATAGAGTATTAAGATACAGCATGACAGTTGGCATCAATGATCCCAGTCAAATGGAAATGGCCATGGGTGAGGCTACAGCGCTTATGCGAAAAATTCGACAAGATAAATTAGGGGAGCCTAATAGCTTTGAAATTGCAAAAAGTGAGTCCTTGGCAGATAGGCTTGAGCAAGTTACAAGTGTGATGAGGCTCGGTGGTTTTGGTATTGGGTTTATTACATTGTTGGGTGCTTCTATTGCCTTGATGAACATAATGCTTGTATCAGTTACTGAAAGAACCAGAGAAGTTGGTGTGAGGAAAGCTCTTGGTGCCACCCCGCTAAGAATCAGGCAACAGTTTATCATTGAAGCAATTGTTGTTTGTTTACTTGGGGGAATTGCAGGAGTAATTTTAGGAATTGCTATCGGAAATCTCATTTCTAAAGTAATTGGTATAGATGGTTTTGTTGTGCCATGGCTTTGGGTAATAGTTGGTCTTGTGGTTTGTATTGTAGTTGGATTAATATCCGGATATTACCCTGCAAACAAGGCAGCTAAATTAGATCCAATAGAATCCCTCAGATTCGAATAGGAAAAATACTTTTCATAATTATTCAAGATTAGCGTTATTCGCTATGTGATCATCAGAATTGTATTTATCCTATTATGTTTAAGTCCGCTTACTTCAAAGGCAGGAGAGTTGCTCATTACTGGTACTTATCAAGGTAAAGACATTTATGTGCAGAACCCATATGACAAAGAGAACAAGAAGTTCTGTACAACCGCAGTTTTTGTAAACGGCATTAAGGTTTTTGATAATCCATCAATTACAGCATTTAAAATAGATTTATCCGGGTTTAGCAAAGATGAACAAGTAACAATAAAGTTGGAATATACTGGAAACTGTACTCCAACTATTGTAAATCCTGATGCTCTTGTTTCTAAGGGTACATTCCAATTCACAAATATTAACTCTGATAATAATTCAGTCACTTGGTCTGTAGTTGGAGAAGTAAAAGGTGGTGAGTATTACTTATATCATAAACTAGCTAATAAAGACTTCATAGTTTATGATACAATCCCTTCGAGAGGAGGCGATGGCTTGATTTCATATTCCAGACAGCCAATTCATAAGCAAGGGGAAAACGTTTATAAAGTAGTTTACAACTACAAGAGTGAAAGCAAAGAGTCTTCTGAAGTACGTTTTACTGCCACTGAAAACTTCATCACATTTTATCCTCAAATAGCCACAACAAGTCTTGCGCTTTCAGACACTACTACATATGCGATTGAAAGTTTCTTTGGCAAGACAGTGAAGAAGGGTGAAGGGAAGGAGATTAATTTAACTGACTTAAAGCCTGGGAAGTACTATTTAGTAATTCAAAACCGGAAGCAACAATTCATTAAAAGATAGAAGTAACTTCAAACAAGTTACAATTAGCACTAAATTAATATTAAACAGTATTACTATATTCGTAGTAATTTACTTTTTAAGAACTCGGCTTAAACAATTAGAATTATATGTTAAAGAATATTCTTTTAATCTGCCTTATACTAGCAAGTTTCAACTCTTTCTCTCAAAACAGATTAGAATTTTATAATAACCTGGAAGAATTAATCGATGCTGATCAGCTTGAAGAATTAATTACGAAGGAGTCTGAAGTAGACCAGTTTGTTTCACCTATAGATACATTGTCGGCAGACATTTACTCCATTATTGGTGAGGCCAATTTAATACTTGGACAATACGAAAAGGCAGAGGAGTTGTATTCTAAAGCATTGAATATTCGTAGAAAATTAAACCCATTAATTTCGGTAGGTTTCAGTAATACGCTTTACAATTTAGTTGATATACATCTTGCTTTAGGAAATTACACGGAAGCTTTGAAACTATCTGAAGAGTTATTAGAAGTAGATCAGGAGCTTTACGGCCGCAAATCTATTCCATATTTTCTAACAGTTTTATTCCGAGCTGATGTACTGATAGAAACCAGTCAATATGATGATGCACTGAAGCTCCTCAACTCCCAAAGTAAACATTTAACGCATCAGTCTGACATTGCCGCATTGAATGCCAAAAAAGGAGACGTGCTATCGCTACTAGGTAATTACGATGATGCTGAGGAATTAATATCTGGTGCAATAGAGGCTTATGCGTCTTTGAACGACACACTAAATTACGCCATAACGCAGTCGGCCAAAGGACTGAATTATAAAAATATGGGTAAATACCCACAAGCTGAATACGCACTCATTGAATCTAGAAACCAGTTGAGTAGCCTACCCAATACGGATTATTTGGTTGATGGAGCTAAGAATAATTTGGCATTAGTACAGTTGGCATTAGGAAGGGAGCAGAGTGCCATTGAGATTTATGAAAACCTTAGAGTAAAAGATTCTATTGCGTTTGGTATTACCCACCCTAATTATATTACAACACTTATAAACCTTGGTGTAGCCTACGACAAAAACGATCAGTTTATCAAATCAAAGAATGTTCTTTCGAAAGCCTTAAGTCTGTGCTCCGATGTGTATGGGCCTAATAGCGAGGTTGAAGCCACTATTCTAAATAATTTAGCTAATGTTAAACGCGATTTGAAAGACTACAGTGGAGCCCTTGTTGACCTCAGAAGATCACAAAAACTGTTTGAAGAGATATTTGGTAAGAATAGTGCTCATTATGCTACTGCAACTTTCAATATTGGAAAAGTTCAGTTGATGATGAAATCAAAAGAGGCCGAAAAAACTCTTCTCGAAGCAGAGAAGTTAAGAAAAAAAGTCCTTGGCGAAAGTCATCCTAAATATGCAGAAGTTACCAACTACCTGGGAATTTTTTATTGGCAGCAAAACGACCTGAAAAAAGCCAGAAAGTACTTTGAACAAACTTTCAATAATTTCCTAAATCAAATTAAACTGTTCTTTCCTTCACTGAGTGAGGAAGAAAAAACGAAGTTTTATCTGGAAAAGCTAAAGCCTGCATTTGAGCAGTACAATACTTTGGGTGTGCAGCTAATGAAGTCAGACCCATCAGTTCTTAAGAGCATTTATAACTATCAGCTCAAAACTAAAGGTATCATTATGGCCGCTACTGAGAGGCTTCGCAAAAATATTTATAACAGCAGCGATAGTTTATTAATTAGCGACTATGAAAACTGGAAATCGTTAAAAGAGAGACTCTCTAAACTCTACTCGAATAATGACCCAAGGCAAAATTATATCGACTCAATAAATCAAGTGGCGAATGAACTAGAAAGAAGTTTGGTTAGAAGATCGTCAGATTTTGCTAAAATCTATGACAAGGAAATTCCTGATTGGAAAGCAGTTCAGAGAAAACTGAAGGATAATGAAGTAGCAGTAGAAATTATTAGATATCGAGTTTCAAACCCACAAATGGGTGGTGAATTCACAGATGAGATTAATTATCTCGCCCTTATAATCGATAATAAATCTGAATATCCTCGATCTGTGCATTTTACTCGTGGTTCCTTAATGGAAGGCAGGTATTTGAATAATTACCGGAACTCAATAAGGTATCAGATCGAAGATCAGTTTACCTATAACGAACTTTGGAAGCCATTGGAAGATCAGTTTAGAGGGTTCAAGAAAATTTATATTTCTCCGGATGGAGTGTATAATCAAGTTAATTTAAGTACCCTGGTTAATCCAGAAACTGGTAATTACCTTATTAAAGAAATTGAAATTCAGGAGGTTACAAGTACTAGAGATTTGGTAGTAGATAATAAGATGTCAGGTTCATCATCTTCCAATAAGTATTTATTTGGATTCCCAACTTATACTACTCAAGGAACAGAAATGACAGCCTCCAAAGCTGAAAGAAGTTTAAGAGGTGGTCTTAGAGGTGGTGGAGGATTCTCTGAAACAAGAGGCCTTAGAGGAGGCTTATTAAGATATATGAGAAGTGGAGAAAGTATTGCCACGCTGCCAGGCACTAAGACTGAAGTTGAAGAAATCAAAGCTATTTTAAAGCAAGGTGGAGATGATCCAACAACTCTTCTAACAGACCAGGCCAACGAGACCGCTGTGAAACAAGTGAACAACCCAGGCGTATTGCATATTGCTACTCACGGTTATTTTCTCGAAGATGTAGAGCCTCAGGAGTTTGGTGAGAGTAAACCTTATTATCAAAATCCGTTGCTCAGGGCAGGACTTATTTTGGCTGGTGCCGAGGATTTCTTACTGACAGGAACTAACCCTTTGGATAATGAAGATGGAATCTTAACAGCTTACGAAGCCATGAATATGAATTTAAATGATACTGATTTGGTAGTTTTATCTGCGTGTGAAACAGGGCTTGGCGAAGTGTCAAATGGTGAAGGTGTTTATGGTTTGCAAAGAGCGTTTAAAATTGCTGGAGCTCGATATATTGTCATGAGTATGTGGAACGTAGACGATGATGCAACTCAAAGATTAATGACGTTGTTCTATGAACAATTATCAGAAGGAAAAGAAAAGTACTATGCTTTTAGAGATGCTCAGCTTCAATTAATGAAGGAATACGAACAACCGTTTTATTGGGGGGCATTCAAGATTGTTGGTCAATAATTTGCAGCATTTCATAACAGAAACCCATAAGAATAATCTTAGCTTTGAAGCAAATAATAATGATGAGATATATTGTTAGCATAGTTTTATTGTCATTAGCTTTTCAATTTGATGCATTGGGTCAGCAATTCGGTGATCAATTAAGCGATCAGGAGATTGTTAATGTGGTGGAGTTGCCTATACTTATGGCTGATCAGGATTCTGCTTATTTAAAGGTGAGAGGTACAATTTCGGCAACGTGTAAAATGAAGGGATGTTGGATGACTATACAAGGACCTGATGAGAACGATATACGTATTACGTTTAAAGACTATGCCTTCTTTGTGCCAAAAGAAGGGATGGAAGGCAAAACTGTAACATTTGAAGGCACTGTAAAAAGAGCAGTAACTGATGTTGCTACCTTAAGGCATTTTGCACAAGATGCAGGCAAAAGCGAAGCAGAAATTCAAAGTATTATCGAACCAAAAGAAGAATATTCCTTTATAGCTTCAGGAGTGTTTATAGAAGACTGATTAATGGACTTATTAAAGAATATTCCTTCAAATATTATCAGTAAGGCCGAGAAAATTAAGGCCTTATTTTTTGATGTAGATGGTGTGCTTACTGATGGCTCTATTATATACACTAATTCTGGTGATGAAATAAAGTCGTTTAATGTAAAGGATGGCCAGATAATCAAGCATTTAAAAGAAGCTGGCATAAAAGTAGGTGCTATTACAGGACGAAGCTCCGATTTGGTGAAAAGGCGATGTGAAGAGTTAAAGCTTGATTTTTGCGTGCAAGGTGTATCCGATAAGCTGGCCGTTGTAAAGGAAAAGATGGAGGATTTCGGATTGCAGCCGGATCAAGTAGCCTACATTGGTGATGATATAATTGATTTAAAAGTAATTTTAGAAGTGGGTTTGGGTGTGGCACCTGCAAATGCACTGGATTATGTATGTGATAAGGCCGACTTCGTATCATCCAAAGATGGTGGTAAAGGAGTTTTAAGAGAAGTAGCAGATATGATACTGGCTGCTCAGGGGAAGTTTGATGATATAATGAAGAATTGTTTATAAATGGAAAAATTTTCAGATCCGGTTAGAATAACTGATTCGATAGAGCTAGGTAGTGATAAACTAGTGCTCTTTTCAGGGCCCTGCGCTGCTGAAAGCTTGGAATTATGTATTGAAGTAGGTGAACAGGTAAAGTCCATCTGCCAAAAGCTAGATATAGCCTATGTTTTCAAAGCCTCATTTGATAAAGCCAACAGAACTTCGGTTAACTCCTATAGAGGACAAGGGTTGGAAAAAGGATTAAAAATATTAGAAACAGTAAAATCTAAACTGAATGTACCTGTAGTTACAGACATTCATGAAAGCTATCAAGCCGCAGAAGTGGCAACAGTCGCTGATGTACTACAAATACCGGCATTCTTATGTCGCCAAACTGATTTACTTATTGCTGCCGCCAATACCGGAAAGATGGTAAAAGTAAAGCGAGGGCAGTTTATGGCACCTGAAGATATGCAATATGCTGTGAGCAAAGTAAAAGATTCGGGTAACCCTAATGTATGTTTAACTGAGAGGGGAGTAAGTTTTGGCTATCATAATTTGGTGGTTGATATGCGTGCGCTTCCAACAATGAGGCAATATGCACCTGTAGTTTTTGATGTCACACATAGCGTTCAGCAGCCTGGAGGTCAGGGTGGCACTTCAGGCGGCCAACGTCAATTCGCTCCATTTTTAGCAAGAGCTGCTTCAGCTGTTGGGGTAGATGGTTTCTTTATTGAATCACATCCAAATCCGTCAAAAGCGTTAAGTGATGGGCCTAATATGATTCCATTAAATGAAATGGAAGGATTTTTAAAGATGCTCAAAGAGGTTTGGACTCTTGGGCGGCAATATGTTATTTAGTAGATATTTTTTAAACTGATGATTAGATTTTTAGGCTTACTGATTATTGCTGGAGTTATTTCCTCGTGTATCTCTAATAGAAAAGTTCAATATCTACAAAAATCTGATGTAAATGTAGATGAAGTATTTACAGATTCTGTTTTGAGGTCATATTATCCTAATATTCACGAGTATAAAATACAACCCGAAGATATATTAAAAGTAAGTGTTGAAACAATTACAAATCAGGAATTTAATTTTTTCAAAACTGATTTCGACCGAAGTGTAAATCAAAATTTAATTGGAAATAACGCTCTTATTTATGGAGAGTTAGTTGATAAAAAGGGTTTTGTAGAATACCCGGTAATCGGAAAAGTCAAGGTTTCTGGGTTAACAATTTTTGAAGTTCAAGATTTATTACAAAGGCTTGCCAAAGAAAATGGACTAAAGGAACCTGTGGTAAAAGTTAGGATTCTTAATTATAGATATACTGTCTTAGGAGAAACTAATAAAGAAGGAACCTTTAATACATACAATAACAGAATTAATATGTTAGAAGCTGTTGGTATAGCTGGTGGATTTAGTGAGCTGGCTGATCGTGCAAACGTAAAATTAATAAGATATGAAGACGGTGTAATGACAGTATCCTACCTTAACTTTTTAGAAGAAGAAATTATTAACTCGCCAAAATTTTATTTGCATCAAGGTGATGTACTTATTGTGCCACCCGTTAGGCAGCGCCCTTTTCGTCTTTATTTTAGGGAAAATTATACTCTAGTGATCTCAACACTTACCTTATTTGTACTTTTACTCAATACCTTAAATTAATTCGTGTCTAATCAAATTATTCCATATAAAGAATATGAAGATAATACCTCAAGTCTTAACTACAAGAGGCTCATATCTCAGTTGTTAAGTTATTGGTACGTTATTGTGGGGTCAGTCTTAATAGCATTATCTATAGCTTATTTGAATAATAGGTATGCAGTAAGAATATATCCTGTATCGGCATCCATACTAATTAAAGAAAATCAGGAAGTTAGTGGAAATGCAGAGTTGTTGTATAATAATCCCTTAGTTGATGCTTATCGCAATTTTAATAACGAACTGTATATTATTAAATCATATCCGATTGTTGAAAATGTAATTCGGAAACTCCAATTTTCAAGTGCTATTTATCAGGAGGGTAATATTAAGGAAAGTGAACTGTATAATTCAACGCCTATAGATTTCGAATTAATTGATCATAAAGATGAATGGTGCAATGTATTTGCTTTAAATATTTTAAACGAAGTGGGTAAATATGAACTTACACCACTTGAAGACTCTAAATATAGTCAAGTACCCTTTGTTTTAATGGTAGGTGATACTGTTGAATTTTGCGGAGTGAAGTTTTATTCATATTACCGTGATACGACATATTGGCCTGGCTATACAAAAAATAAATATAAGCTGCACTTTTATGATCCGATGCAAATCACTGAAAAATATGTTACGGAATTATTCGTGGAGTCTGCAGGAAAAGAGACCTCTGTAATTAACCTAGAAATTAATGGTTCAGTAATTGAAAAGGAAAAAGATTTTCTTAATACACTAGTAGATACTTACATTGATCAAGATTTGGAAAAGAAAAGAACCGCAGCAAATAGATCTCTAGAGTTTATAGAAAGTCAATTAAAATCCATTGCTGATTCTTTGATAATTTTTGAAGCTCAATTAGAGAAATTCAAAAATACAAACACTCTTTCAGACCTTAGTGGTGAGTCAATGAGATTGCTGTTGAAGATGGAGGACTTAGAAGCACAAAAAATAGAGATTTTAGTTCATAATAATTATCTTGATTATTTAATCCAATACATAAGAGAAAGTGCGAATTTAGATCAGATTGTTTTACCTGTATCTGTTGGTGTCGATGACCCTATTTTAACTAAACTAGTAACTCAATTACTCGATATACAGCTAGCAATTAAATCGTTTGACTCAGAAGAGGCTAAAAGTAATCCAATTTATAAAACTAGATCATCCGAGCTAAATAACATACGTCAAAGTATTTTAGAGAGTGCTCAAACTCTAAAAAACACAAATGATATTCGCTTAAATAGCCTATACAAACAAATTAAAGTAATAAGTGATCAGTTAAAGGAATTGCCAAGCGCTGAAAGGAAATTGATTACAATTGAAAGAAATTATAGATTTAGTGAAAAACTACATGATTTTTTGAGTCAAAAAAGAGCAGAAGCTGGTATCACCAAAGCCTCTGCAATATCCGATATTATTATTATTAATCCTGCAAAGGAAAAACCATATGTAATATATCCTAACGTAAGACGAAATTATTTAATTGCCATTATACTTGGTTTTGGTTTGCCATTTACAATTTTTCTAGTTAGGGAATTCTTTAATAATAAGGTTCAATCGAAAGATGACATTACCACTTATGTAGATATACCAATCTCAGGACTTATAGGCCATAATTCAATTGAAAATAATTTAATAACACTAGAAAAACCGAAGTCATCTGTTTCGGAGTCATTTAGGTCACTTCGATCTAACCTTCACTTTTTTGCAAATAACAAGGAGAAAAAGGTGATAATGGTTACTAGTTCTATAAGTGGTGAAGGTAAGTCATTTACTAGTATCAACTTAGGAGTGGTAATGGCACTTTCTGGTAAGAGTACAGTTCTCGTTGGCGCAGACATGCGAAAACCTAAAATGTTCGATGACTTTGGTTTACAAAACAAATATGGTTTGAGTGACGTGTTATCCAAGTCCAAAGATTGGAGTGAGGTAATTCAAAATACCAAAATTGACGGTCTTTCATTACTCAGTGGAGGTAATATACCACCTAATCCGAGTGAAATGTTAATGTTACCTGATATGAGAGAGTTGATTGATACATTAAAAAAGAAATTTGATGTTATCATAATTGATACTCCTCCTATAGCACTGGTTACTGATGCATTTGTATTGGCCCCATTTGTTGATCATACTATATATATAACACGTCAGGGGTTTACACCTTTATCAGCAATAAAAAATATATCCGAACTCTATAAAGAGAAAAAAGTCAGAAATATTAGTATTGTTTTAAATGATATCAAGAAAAATGGTGCTGGCTATGGTGCCGGTTATGGCTACGGCTATGGCTACGGTTACGGTTATGGCTATGGCTATTATCAGGAGTAATACCTCTATTTTGAATTCAAAATTTTATATTTGAGTAATATTTTTACTCAATATGGCCTGGAAAGCAATATATACTAAATCAAGACATGAGAAAAAAGTAACAAAGCTTTTGGAATCTCTTGGGATAGAGGTGTATTGCCCATTACAAACTATTGTCAGGCAATGGAGCGACCGTAAGAAGAAGGTTAGTGAACCTGTGTTCAAGTCTTATGTATTTCTTAAGTGTGATAACGAACTTGACTATACAGTATTAAATACGAATGGAGTAGTGAGTTTTGTGAAGAGACTCGGGAAAGTTGCTTTAATTCGAGATAGTGAGATCTCAATTATAAGGGAGTTCTTGGGTAATTACGAAAATGTTGAGATAGAGAATATATCAGAATGGGAGATTGAAACACCAGTTCGTATTAAAGAAGGTCCAATGAAAGGGAAAAACGGTTTAATCTCGCACATTAAGGGTAATAAAGCCAAACTTATAATTGAAGAAATGGGCATACAAATCGTGGCCCATGTACCTATTATGACCTTGGCTAAGGATTAATTTATTTAAATTCTGAGGCCTGCTTATTCTAATCAAAATATTATTTGTCGCAATTCTCCTGTGACTCAGGAGGCGAAGCTTTACCTATTTGTAATTTCATTTAATAAAAACTACGTTGTTAGATACTTTAGTAACATCTAAAACTAGAATTAAACTGCTCTTAAAATTTTTCTTAAATACGAATAACCAGGCATATTTAAGAAACCTTGAAGTAGAGTTTGGTGTGAGTACAAATGCTATAAGGGTAGAACTGAATAAGTTTGAGGAGGCAGGTTTGCTATGTTCCAAATTTATTGGTAACAAAAAGGTATTTTCCGCTAATACTGATCATGCCTTTTTTAATGATATTCATGAAATTGTTCTTAAGTATATAGGGATTGATAAGCTAATTGAAAATGTCTTAAGGAAAATTGGAGATCTTAAAAAAGTCTATTTAATTGGTGATTATACAAATGGTAATGATGGAGGGGATATAGAATTTTTATTAGTTGGGAATAATCTTGATAGTTCGTACGTCTCAAAATTATTTACAAAAGCACAAAATGAAGTGAGTTTTAAATTGCGTTATAAATTAATGAATGAGCATGAGTTGGAGGAGGTAAGAAAGTTTGATTCAGGGTTATTAATTTGGGGACAGAAATAAATGTTATTAGAAGAGAATATTGTAGATGAAACTTCATAACAAGAAAATATTAGTGACAGGTGCCGATGGGTTTATCGGAAGTCATTTGGTTGAAAGTTTAGTAAAGGAAGGCGCCAAAGTAAGAGCTTTTTGTTTTTATAATTCATTTAATAACTGGGGATGGTTAGATACGATAGATAATGAAGATTTAAATAACATTGAAGTATTTACAGGAGATATTAGAGACCCCAATGGGGTACGCACGGCCATGAAAGATATTGAAGTTGTATTTCATTTAGCCGCTCTTATTGCAATACCATTTAGTTATCATTCACCAGATTCATATATAGATACCAATGTAAAAGGTACTCTAAATATAATACAGGCGGCTAAAGACCTTGAAGTAGAGCGTGTTCTTGTTACTTCAACATCTGAAGTGTATGGCACAGCTCAATTTGTGCCTATAACCGAAAGTCATCCGAAGCAGCCACAATCACCATATTCAGCCTCAAAAATTGGTGCCGATTGTATAGCCGATTCTTTCTTTAGAAGTTTTAATATCCCTTTGACAATCGTACGACCTTTTAATACCTATGGACCCAGACAATCTGCCAGGGCTGTAATTCCAACAATTATAACACAATTATTGGAGGGCTATGAAGAAATAAAGTTAGGTGATGTAACACCCACCAGGGATTTGCTATTTGTAAAAGACACAGTAGAGGGGTTTTTGCAAATTGCAAAAACTGAAGCTTTGATAGGTCATGAGGTAAATATAGCAACAGAATCAGAAATCTCGATTGGTGATCTAGCAAAGGAATTAATAAATCAGATTAACCCTAAAGCTAAAGTTGTAAGTGATGAACAAAGATTAAGACCTGAAAAAAGTGAGGTGTTTCGACTATATGGATCCAATAAGAAATTGATGGAATATACAAATTGGGAACAAAAGTATACACTTAAAAGTGGCTTGAAAGAAACAATCGATTGGTTTAGAAATGAAAATAATTTAACACATTATAAGGCAGATATCTACAATATTTAATTCACATGAATAGACTAAAAATTGGATATTTTGCTGATGGACCTTGGTCGCATAAAGCATTTCACTTATTGATTTCAGATGAAAATATTGAAATAGTCTTTATTGTTCCAAGAACAGATTCAACTGACGATACACTTTTTACTTTTTCTCAAAAGTATGATATTCCCTTTTTTAAAGGAGTTAAAATTAATTCTAATGATTTCCTAGAAATAGCGACTTCATATGACTGTGATCTGTTTGTTTCTATGAGTTTCGATCAGATATTTCGAGAGCGGATAATCAATCTTCCTAAATTAAAAACTATTAATTGCCATGCTGGTAAACTCCCATTTTATCGTGGGAGAAACATTTTAAACTGGGCTTTGATAAATGATGAAAAGGAATTTGGTATAACTGTTCATTATATGGATGAGGGGATAGATACAGGTGACATTATTCTACAGCGATCCTTTCCAATAACTGATAATGATGATTATTCGACATTACTGGATGTCGCACATAATGAATGTGCTTCAATTTTATATGATGCAGTTAAATTAATACAAAATAATAAAGCTGACAGAATTCAACAATCCGAAATACATCCAGAAGGTTTTTACTGTGGAAGAAGAGGACCTGGTGATGAAAATATTGATTGGAACATGACTTCAAGAGAGTTATTTAATTTTATAAGAGCGATTGCCAAGCCAGGACCAATAGCTACAGCTACCCTTGGCTATAATAAAGTCAAAATCAATCGGGCACGGTTGATTCAAGATGCACCTTGCTATATAAACACTCCAGGGCAACTTCTAAAAAAAACAAATGACGGCTTCTTGGTGAAAACGAAGGATTCTTTTATCGAAATTCTCGAAATAGAATCTAAAATTAAATTAAGAGTTGGAGATAAGTTGGAATGAGTAATAAAGTAATAATTATAGCAGAGGCTGGAGTTAATCATAATGGGGATATGTCATTAGCAAAGAAGCTAATAGAAAAAGCCTCAAAAGCAGGTGCTGATTACGTTAAATTCCAATCATTTCACGCTGAAAAACTTGTAAGTAAGGAGGCTCTCAAGGCTGAATATCAGGCTGTAAATACAAATGACGGCCATGTAACACAATTTGAGATGCTTAAAAAGCTTGAACTTTCAAATACTGATCACAAACTACTTATAGATCACTGTAATGAATGCGGAATTAAATTTCTATCTACTGCTTTTGATGTAGAAGGTATACATTATTTAAATGGATTAAATATAGATTTTTTCAAATGTCCAAGTGGTGAAATCACTAATTTCCCATATTTGAAAACTGTAGCGAAAACTGGAAAACCTGTTGTTCTTTCGACAGGAATGGCTACCCTTGATGAAGTAGAAGATGCTGTGAATGTGCTAAAAAAATATGGACAGTCTAATTCTAAAATAACTCTTCTTCATTGTAATACTGAATATCCTACTCCAATGAATGATGTCAACTTAAAAGCAATGTTGACAATGGCTCATAAACTCAACTTAAAGGTTGGATATTCTGATCATACATTGGGTATAGAAGTACCAGTTGCTGCTGTTGCCTTGGGAGCCTGTATAATTGAGAAGCATTTTACATTGGACAGAACTTTACCAGGACCTGATCATAAGGCCTCTTTGGAGCCAGAAGAATTATTTAATATGGTCCGTAGCATTAGAAATATTGAAATGGCGATTTCAAAAGATGGGTTGAAAGAGCCAAGTCCTAGTGAATTAAAAAATATATCAATAGCACGAAAAAGCATTCATCTATCTAAGGACATTGATCAAGGTATGGTTTTAGCTGAATCTGACTTAATTCCTCTTCGTCCAGGAGATGGTATATCTCCTATGTTATGGAATGAAGTTATTGGGAAAACTACTAACAAAAAGCTGAAAGCATTCACAAAAGTTAAATGGGAGGATATTCAATGAAAATTGGAATATTAACGAGCTCAAGAGCTGATTATGGAATTTATATGCCATTATTAAATGCCTTAAAAAAAGACAATTCTATTCACCTGGAGATAATTGCTTTTGGAACACATTTATCAAAATATCATGGTTATACGATTAGTGATATTAAGGAAGATGGATTTGATATTATACATAAGATTTCTACAGTTCTTGCTAATGATGATGAGACTTCCATTTCTTCAAGTTACGGACTTACCGTAATGAAATTTGCTGAATTTTATAAAGAACATTCATTTGATATAGTATTTTGTTTAGGAGATAGATTTGAAATGAGCGCAGCTGTTCAAGCTGGTATTCCTTTTGGAATTAAATATGCCCACATCCATGGTGGAGAAACTACTTTGGGTGCTATTGATAATATTTATAGACATCAGATAACATTGGCATCCTCATGGCACTTCACTACAACAGAAGTTTATGCTCAAAAGGTAAAGGAGCTTATTGGAACGAAGGAAAATGTCTTTTCAGTTGGATCGCTTAGTTTATCAGAGATTGCTGCCGTTCCTATGTTGGAAAGAGAAGAGTTCTTTGAAAAGTATAATATTCCTGATAATGAATATATTCTTACAACCTTCCATCCTGAAACAATAGACTCAGGTCATAATAAGAAATATGCCAAGATAATGTATGAAGCCCTTGAAAGTATATCCAGTAGGATAAATTTGGTAATTACTATGCCCAATGCAGATACTTATGGTTCTTTATTCAGAAATGAATTGAATCTGTTACATGAAGCTTATCCTGAAAGGATTGTATTGATAGAGAATTTTGGAAAATCAAATTATTTTTCTGCCATTAAGTATTGTAAGTTATTACTGGGCAATTCTTCAAGTGGTATAATTGAAGCTGCATCATTTGGTAAATATGTCGTAAACGTTGGTGAAAGACAGAAGGGAAGAGCTCAGAGTAAAAATATTATAAATGCTGAATTTTCTGTTGATCAAATTGTAGCATCTGTAAATAAGATTTATACTAAGGAGAATTTTAACGGTGATAATATTTACAAAAAGGAAGGCGCAGTTGAAACGATAATTCAAATAATTAAAGGATAAAATTGTGAGAAATTTTAATGACCATCTAATACTTAAAGGTAGTCAGATCCGTGAAGCCTTGACTAGGTTAAATACCTTGGCGATGGATGCCATTTTATTTGTAGTTGATGACCAAAAGAGACTAATTGGTTCTTTAACTGATGGTGATGTCAGAAGGGGATTTTTGAAGAACCTTAGTACAGAAGATAAGGTGGAGGATTTTATTCAAGCAAATCCTAAATATGTTAATAAAAACAACTACTCGCTCGAACAAATAATTGACCTGAGAGAGAATGATTTTAGAATAATTCCTGTCTTAAATGGAGAACATGAAGTTGTAAATATTATCAATTTTCGATTTCTTCAATCTTACCTACCATTAGATGCCGTTGTAATGGCAGGTGGGAAAGGGTCTCGCCTGAAGCCTTTGACAGACAGTGTTCCAAAGCCATTACTCAAAATTGGGAATAAACCTATTATGGAGTATTGCATTGAAAGGTTATCAAAATTCGGAGTTGATGATTTTTGGATATCCTTAGGATATTTAGGAGAACAATTAGAGGAATATTTTGGGGACGGTAAGAATCGAGGAATTGATATAAGATATATAAAAGAAGATAAGCCTCTAGGAACAATTGGTGCTGTAAGCAAGATCAAAGAATTTGAGCATGACTATGTTCTGGTAACAAATTCGGATATACTGACTGCTATAGACTACGAAGATTTTTTTCTGTATTTTATGGAACAAGATGCAGATATGGCAATTGCTACGATACCTTACAGCATTGACGTCCCCTATGCGGTACTTGAAACTTCTGATAATAAAATCATTTCATTTTCTGAAAAGCCTACTTATACCTTTTACTCTAATGGTGGGATATACTTAATCAAGGCTGAATTGCTTAAAAAGATTCCAATTGATACTTTCTACAACAGTACAGATTTTATGCAAAAACTGCTTCAGGAAGGGTATAAAGTAATTTCCTACCCAATGAGACAATATTGGTTGGATATAGGAAAGCCAAAAGATTTTGAAAAAGCTCAGGCAGATATTAAACATCTTAATTTGTGAATAAGATATTATTAACAACATGTGCCCGAGGTGGCTCTAAAGGGATTCCACGTAAAAACATAAAAATATTGAATGGTAAACCTTTAATTGCATATACCATTAATACAGGTTTGGAATTTGCTAAAATTCACAAAGCAGATTTTGCACTCAGTACTGATGATGATGAGATAAAGCAAGTAGCATTAGAGTATGGTTTGAAATGTGAATATAGACGCCCGGATTATTTAGCAACTGACACTTCTGGCAAGATTGATGCTATTAGAGATTTAATGGAATATGAAGAGCTCAAAAACGGCTACAAGTACGACTTTATTATTGACATGGATGTGACCTCTCCTTTAAGGAATGTTGATGATATCGTTGCAGCACTTGATATTCTTATATCTAATCCGGAAGCCTTAAATATATTCTCGGTAAGTCCAGCAAGTCGTAATCCATACTTTAATATGGTTGAACAAGGATCTGATGGATTTGTACATGTGGTAAAGAGAGGGGATCAAATAAAATCCCGGCAGCAGGCACCAATTGTTTATGACATGAATGCTTCATTTTACATATTTAGAAGAGCATATTTTGAGGAAGGTCATGTCATTAGTACTACTCCTAGATCTTTGGCATATGTAGTGCCTCACATTTGTTTTGATCTTGATGAACCACTTGATTTTGCAGTGATGGAAATAATCTTACGTGAAAATCTCCTTGATTTCAAATTGTGAAAGTTTTAATAATAGGTCTGGGTTCTATAGCATCAAAGCATATAGCTGCACTAAGAACTGTTAATGCAGAGTGTTCAATATGGGCCTTAAGGTCAAAAACCAATGCAAAGTCAAATACAGGAATTATTAATATATACGATTGGAAGGATATTCCTGATGACTTGGATTTTATAATAGTGAGTAATGTCACAAGTCAACACCTTGAAACAATTACGCAATGTCTAAAATATAAAGTCCCTTTATTTGTAGAAAAACCACCATTTAACACCTTAGATGGCACAGATGCAGTTCTCAAAAAAATCAAGGAAGTTGGGATAAGAACCTACACAGCATTCAACTTTCGATTCAACCCACTTATTAAATGGTTAAAAGAAAATTTGGAAGGAAAAAGGATAATAGAGATACAAACTTATTGTGGCTCATATTTACCTGACTGGAGACCAAGTAGAGATTATAGAAGAGTCTATAGTGCAAATAAAGATTTGGGAGGTGGAGTTCATCTGGATTTGATACATGAGCTAGATTATACTTTTTGGCTTTTTGGCACTCCAAACAAGGTAGAATCAAAAAGAAGAAAAATATCTGATTTGGAAATCAATTCTATTGATAGCGCACAGTATTGGTTGGAATATGATCGCATGAATATAACAATCAGTTTAAATTATTTCAGAAGAGATCCAAAACGTCAAATGGAAATTGTTTTTGATGATACTACCTGGATTGTAGATTTACTTCATGGTAAAATAACAGATTCAAATGGATTACTGATATTTGAAGATTTAAAAAAAGAAAATACTTATGAAAATCAAATGAAGTATTTCATTTCTCAATTACATTCAGGTAACGCCTTTATGAATGACCTTGAAGAATCTTCATGTCTATTAAAATATTGCCTTACAGAATGAAATCACTAGATAATAAAATCATAATAATAACAGGGGGGAGTGGTCTTTTAGGAAAAGCAATGGTTGATAATGTCAGAATCAAAGGAGGGGTGGCCATTAATGCTGACATAAATAATGAAACTGATATTAGCAATGGAGTAGTGAATTGTGACATTACGTCTGAAGAGAGTATCATAGGCACTGTTAATTTAATTGAGAAATGTTTTGGTAGGATTGATGGGCTGGTTAATAATGCATATCCAAGAACAGATGATTGGGGAGCCAGTTTTGAAGATATTCCACTAAAATCCTGGAAAACCAATGTTGATTGGCAAATGAATAGTTACTTCTTATTTTGCCAGCAGGTAATTAAGTCTATGAAGAAAAGTGGCGGAGGGAGTATAATAAATATTGCTTCTATATATGGAGTGGTTGGAAATGACTTTACAATTTATGAAGGGACAAGTATAGAACCACCTGCGGCATATACTGCCATAAAAGGAGGTCTAATTAATTTTAGTCGTTTTTTGGCTTCAAAATATGGGGTAGATGGAATTCGAGTAAATTGTATCTCACCAGGAGGTATTTTTGATAACCAACCGGAGAAATTTGTTGAAGCTTATGAGCGGAAAGTACCCATTAAAAGAATGGGAAATCCTGATGATATTGCACCTGTTGTTTCGTTCTTATTATCGGGTGAATCGGGGTATATCACGGGCCAAAACATTATCGTAGACGGAGGTTGGACAGCAATATGAATAATAAAATTTTATTAATTGGTGCCGGACAACTAGGGAGTAGACATTTGCAAGCTCTTGCTCAACTAACTGAACCAACTATAATATATGTTATCGATCCTAATTCAGAGAGCCTTAATTTAGCTAAGTCAAGATTTGAAGAGGTTAAAGGATCCGAATTGCATCAATGTAATTGCATTTCAAATATAGATGAAGTAAAAGATACTGAAGTTGAAGTATCCATTATAGCTACTAACTCTGCCATTCGAGCTGCTGTGGTGAAGGAGCTTCTTTCAAAACTAAAAACTAAATTCCTCATCCTTGAAAAATTCTTATTTCAGAGAATTTTAGATTATGTAGAAATCTCAAATCTGCTGGAGACAAATAATGTGACGGGCTTTGTGAACTGTCCCAGAAGAATGTTTCAATCTTATATTCAAATTAAATCAATTTTAAACCAGCATGAACCTGTTAGAATGGAGGTTATTGGTAATGAGTGGGGGCTGGCATGTAATAGTGTTCATTTTATTGATTTATTTCATTTCTTGTCAAAGTCAAAGGTAAAAAGTTGGGAAAATTCATTGGTTAAGGGTTATGTGGAAAGTAAAAGAAAAGGATATATTGAATTTTTCGGAAGTCTGGAATCAAAAACAGGTAGCCAAGATCACATTTCGATCTCATGCTTTCCTTCCGGTAAGGTTAATACGTCAGTAAGAATTTCTACTCCTTCAGTAAGATTTATTGTTAATGAAAGTCTTGGTAATGTAGTTAAGGAAATTATTGAGGATAATCAAATAATAACAAGTGAACAACCATTTGAAATGGCTTATCAGAGTGGCCTTACAAACATTGTCGTTGAGGAGTTAATTTCCTATGGTAAATGTTCTCTAACACCTTATCAGGAGTCAATGGATATCCATATACCATTTCTTAAAACAATGATAGAGCACTACAATAAAGATTTAGAAGTTAAAACAGATTTATGTCCAATCACATAGAAGTATTAATTGTAGGTGCTGGAACTATTGCAGGTGAGTATGTCAAAGTAATTGAAGCATTGGGATATCATGCAATTGTTGTAGGACGTGGACTAACTAGAGTTAAAAAATTACAGCAGGCCTATCCAAATACTAAGGTGGTTGCGGGAGGTTTAAGCAATTGGCTAATTACCAACAAACCTCCGAAGATGGCAATAATCTCCACACCTATTGATCATTTACTTGATGCAACGGTACTATTGATTAAGGCTGGAGTTAAAAACATTTTAGTGGAAAAACCGCTAACATATTCAGTAGATGAAGCTATAACCTTAAATGAACAGGCTACTAATGCTGGAGCAAATATTTATGTTGCATTTAATCGAAGAAACTATGTTTCAGTTATTAAAGCAAAGCAACTTATAAAGGAAGATGGAGGAGTTTCTTCATTCCGGTTTGATTTCACTGAAGCCATTTTTCGGATAGATCCTAAGAACTATAGTTCTCAAACCACTGAACTATGGGGTATTGCCAATAGTTCACATGTTATTGATACGGCATTTTATTTAGGAGGGAAGCCTTCTATTATTGATTGCAGACAACATGGTAATGCCATTGAATGGCATCCATCGGGTTCGATATTTACTGGTCTAGGAACTACTGAAGAAGGAATTCCTTTTACATACCATGCCGATTGGGGATGCCCTGGGAAATGGAATATTGAAATTTTGACCTCAAAACGTAAGTTGCTTTTTTCACCTATGGAACAATTGCATCAGCAGTTGGCAGGGGGATTCAAGACAGAGCTCGTTGAATTAGATTATACCAATGACATGAATTTTAAACCTGGCTTTTACCAGCAGACTAAAAACTTAATTGAAGGTAAGGAGGCTGGCATGCAGCTTAAAGAATTAGGCGAGGAACTAACAATACTTAACAAAATATTTAATTATTAGGAATGCTTAAATCACCACCTGATTTTATTATTGCTGGTGCTCCAAAGGCTGGCTCATCATTACTTTATGAACTACTTCGGCAGCACTCTGAAATTAAGATGAGTGTTGGAAAGGAGCCTAATATTTACCTAAATAATTGGGGTAATGATATTACCGAATATCAATTTGAGGGTGTTTCTTTAAATCAACTAAAAGGTGAAGCAACTGTTGGGTATTTCAATAATCGTGATGTACCACAAAGAATTTACAAAACCAATCCAAAAACAAAGCTCATATTCTGTTTAAGAAATCCAATAGATCGAACATACAGTCATTATTGGCACGGTGTAAAGGGAATGTATGAAAAGCGTAGCTGGGAGAATATAATAGAACAAGAAATAAATTTTGATGAGTATTTATTTTCCCACAGTCTCTACAATACAAACATTAATCATTTTCTAGAATATTTTTCAGTAAAAAATATTCATTTTTTCATACTTGAGGATTATGAAAGAGAAGGTGTAAGTATTCTTAATAAGACCCTCAGTTTTTTAGGAGTAAAGGATGTTAGTCACAATCTAATTCAAACCAGCGAAATTATTAACAAAGGTAAAACATATAAAAATGTTTGGCTTCAAACTTTGCTTAATTGGTTTAAAACGAATAAAAGATTTGTTCCAAAATATGTACGAAAGCAGCTTTCAAATCAGTATGATTACATTAAGAAAGCAAATGAAACTGAAATACCAAATAGCACTCTGACAGAAAAACACAGAAAAATGCTAATGAGCCTTTTTAGTGATGAAGTGAAGAAACTTTCCAAAACATTTAGCATAGAATTTTCATGGGAAGATTTTAGAAAGGTCTATTAAATGATCAGGGTATTAAAAAGTATTAACAATAGCCAAATTGCAAAATCAGGCTTTCATTATTTTATTGGTAAAATAGCTAATAAGGCTCAGGCATTCATTGCTATTCCAATATTTACCAGATTACTTACACCGGAAGATTATGGCATTGTAAGTGTTTATCTATCTATTTATTCGGTAATGATAGTTGTTTCTACATTGAATTTAACAAGTGGTATTGGCCGTTATTATTATGAAAAGGCTACGGATTTTAACCAGTTTTTAGGCGTTAATGTTCTATTTATTTGTTTTTGTGCCTTTTTATCTGGCAGTTTACTTCTGTTAGGAGCAAATCAGCTTTCACATTGGCTGCAAATTCCTGTGAATTTGTTTTATCTAATGGCTATAGCGTTATTCTTTGAATTATTTAGAACCATTTATGACCGTGTATTGATTATTACAAGGTCAAGTAAAGAGTATACTATACTTTCATCACTTACAAGCTATACAGGGTTAGGACTATCAGCAGGGCTTATAATATACTTCACAGTAGATTTATATTTTTATCGGTTAATAGGAGTTGTGGTGGCAATGATGCTTTCAGTATTTTACTCCGTATATAAACTAAGAAGGTATGTGGATTTTACTAAACTTTCCATTTCACACATAAAATATAATTTCAATTTTTCACTACCACTGTTACCATATGCTTTGAGTGGTGTACTTCTCGGCACAATTGATAGAGCCATACTTAATTCTTTAACAAATGCTACAGAAACCGGACTTTATAGTTTAGCATATAATGTCGGACTACTCTTAATGGCAGGAATTGTGGCATCCAATCAAGCATTCATTCCTAATTTTTTTGAATGGATGAATAGTGCAAATTTTTCAAAAATTAGATCCAGTCAATCAAAGATTATGCTCGTAATAACATTAATGGGCATTGGGCTGATATATTTTTCGCCTCAAATTGTTTACATTTTGGCCGACAAATCGTTTCATGGGGCAATAAACCTTATCCCTGTTATTGCTGGAGGATATTTGCTTTTTGCAGTTGCAAATTTAGGCAACCACTATTTTCAATATTATAAAAGAACTGGTGTTCTGGCTGTTGTTAATATTACGGCAGGTGTATTAAACGTTGCATTAAATTTTATTTTTATACCAGAATATGGGAAGGTGGCTGCGGCATGGACAACGTTAGTGAGTTTCTTATTTTTAGCAATTACAAATCAAATGATGCTTAAAAGTCTTTTTGGTCGAAACACATTGTCTTTAAGTATTTACAAACCATCAATAATTATTTTTTCGGTCGCTATATTAGGATATTTTTTTATTGATATAATAGATAATTCCATAATTCAATTGTTATTACTGGTCAGCATTTATATAACACTTGTTATTTTCTGTCTCAAAAAATATGGCAAATATTAAAAATTCTATTCTGAGTGATTGAAAGTACATAAGGGTGAGTGTATGGCAAGGAATCAACAAGTTTAGTTTAGATAATTTTCTACTATTCATTAATTTTTTTTGGTTTAGCAACATTACTATTGATAATGGCAGAATATTGGTTAACTGAACTGGCTCAAGAAAGATTGAGATTAGAAAGAAAACTTAACGAGTTGAACATTAATGGTGTTGGATGTGGGACAATGCTGGCACACTCATTGACATTAATGTTAGATAAAAGAACTTATCTAAAAGCAAATAAGCATAAGATTAAATTGGCCCTTCTTCTTTCTTGGGTGAAATCTAAAATTAGATATCGTGAGTCTAGAAGTATTGATCTTAAAGATAAAATAATTTGGTTTACCACAGATTTAAATGAAAAGCAATTCGGATTTATAAGGCCATTCGAAGAGGTTTTGCCTAAAAATTCTTTTTTAATTCTACATCGAAATAAAAGATTTTCTGGCCAAGGTATTTATTTGCCGGACAGAACAAGCATAGCTACAGTTAAATTAAATATTGAGGTCAATCAGGTATGGATAGGTGTTAAAGAAGTAATACATTCGGTATTGAACAAAGAATTATTGGAACTTTTAAATATAGATTTACTCAGACACCAATTTTTTCAGCAATCGAGAAGAATAATTCAATATCAATCCTTATTCGATAAAAATCTTCCGAGAGTCTTATTTACTGAATATGATCGCCAGCCAGCAACGGCTATGGCGATTGAAGTATTGAAAAAAATGAATGTGCCTACTTTTACCTTTGTTCATGGTTCTGTCTATCCACTGGATAGTTATGTGCCAATTATTGCAGACTATTGCTTTTGCTGGGGAGATTCTCAACGTGATATATTTAAGAAGTTTGGTGAATTAGGTTCAAAACTAATCGTAGGTGGTAATCCAAAGTTTAGTAACAAAATATATTCTGATACCAATTCTGTAAAAGACAAACTGGGAATAAAGCATTCTCAAAAAGTGTTAGTTCTTGCTACAAATCACATCACTGAGAAATTAGAATTAGCTGAATCATTTGTAGATGCAATAGAAAAAAGTGACTCTTCATGGATTGGGTTAATTAAAATTCATCCAATCGAGAGAATGGATGAATATATTTATTTGACTGAGAAAAATAAGCGCATTAAAATCGTCAAAGATGAAATTAGTCTTGATGAAACTATAGCAGTTTCTGACATATGTGCGATACATAATTCTAATTTCGGTTTTGATGTGCTTTTGAAAAATAAACCTCTTTTAATATTTAAGCCAATTACACAGGATTGTGGAATCGGGCAAAGTTTTGTTGATAAAGCTGGTGTTCCTTTAATCAAATCATCAAATGAACTGGTCTATTATTTGAATAAATATGGTAATGAACCCATAGTAAATTCTTTTCAAAGAGACCGATATATAAAAAATAATTGTGCCTTTGCGGGTAATAATAGCGCAACTAAAGTCCTTGAAATCATTACTAATATGGGTCTTTAATTCATTACAATATAAACTAATTACATTTGATTTGCATTGTACCACATATTCTTTCTAAATCAATTATTAATATTGTTTCTGACGCTTCAAACATTAGATTAATTACGTTTAACTATTTGATATGGGCATATTACATTTCTAAAATATCTAAATGGCAATGGCCAGTGAACTATTCACTTCAAATTGGATTCAACCATGCGATTGATAAAGCCATAAAAGATAAAAAAGTAACTGAAGGGGGTGTTTTGTTGGTAATTGCAGGTATGAAGCTGAGCAAAAAAAATGAAATGTTACTTAAAGCAACTAATACGCTCAAAATTTTATGGTACACAGATTCAGTTTCAAGAGCAATGGGTATTCAGCATCAAGAAGCAGTTTTTGAAGAGGTTTGGTATCATGATGGGGGAGACTTCGAAAATTCAAATCACAGTGGAAAAAAATGGGTACCATATGGATTTGATTCAACCATCTACTTTCAAAATCAAAGCGTAAATAAGGATATCGATATTTTATTCACTGGTTACTTGAAACAACCACAGTATAAAACAAGATTAGAATATCTTGAATTACTGATGAATTCAGATTTAGTTAAAAATAATAATGTAGTTGCTGCTGTTACTACTCAAGACTTGAACTTGAGGGAGAAAATAAAAAACTCGGGAATAAAGTATACAGGAAGATTGCCCGAAAATGAATACGCTGCTTATATTAAAAGAGCAAAAATTGTAATTAACATTCTTCAGAATGATGGAATTATGCCTATCAATCCTTTGTTTTTTGCTATTCCCAATGCCGGTAGTATTCAAATTATTGATAAAAGGCCATATTTAAATCTTTGGCTGGTTTCAAAGAAACACTTTCTCGAAACCACCCCAGCAAATTTCATTGAATTAATACAAATGATTTTAGAGGATAAAATAGTCCTTGACATAGAAAGTGCACGGGGAGAGGCGAAAAAACACTCATTTCAAAGCTTGTTAAGCCCTTATTTAAATTAACTTTTTTGCCAATTTATTTGTTCTACTTTAGAAAAATATTGTAACTATCTATTTACCAGCTTTTTGGTTACTTTTGTATAGTAATTTCCATTAATATAGGAAGCTATTGAACAGACAATAATTGAAATGAAAATAAGATCGAAATTTCTAGTGTTATTTTATGTGCTTAGTATAGCATGTACCTATGAATCTATTGGGCAGACTTTTCCTTCGGCTCACTCTCTACTCACTGGAGATTTTGTATTTAGTGGGTTTACAAACTCAGCATCTACTGCATATCCAACTTCAATGCGAGGATATACTCTCTCTAGTGGATTCATCGATGAAGGTGGCGATTATACAAGCTCTAATATGTCTAACAGGTCATTGAGAGCTAACTCTTCAAGCCTCACAAATTTTACAATAAGAAATGAGGGTGCAAATGGTATTAGTATTTTCGATGCTCACAATGCAAGCTCGGCTAACCTTGGAGCAATTATTGTTTCTTTAAATACAACAGGAATATCAGATGTTGTGGTATCATGGACAGGAAGAACAATCTATTCAAGAAGCAACAGGCAGTTTGGAATAAGAATCCAGTATAGAGTTGGAAATACCGGTCCGTTCATAGATTTGTCAGAAGAGTATTCTTCGACTCTTTCATCAACCCCAGCCGCACCTCAACAATTTAATACAGTGTTACCAGTTGGCGCAAATGATCAGACAACAGTTCAAGTGCGTTGGCTTTATATAGGAAAAGTTACAGGAGCAACTCTGGCTGATAGACTTGCTATTGATGAAATTTCCATTACTGGTTCTACTGCATCAGGGATCACCTTAAATGAATGTGGCACAACAATTAGTGCAGGTAATGTAGACATGTCATTTACCGAGTTGCAAGGTGCTGAAAGGTATGAAGTAGAACTATCTGGTGGTAATTTAGGTGTCGATACATACAGTAACTTTCCTTCAACCGGGAAATACAATTTGAACTGGCCATTCTATTATCAGAATGCTCCGTTAGAATATAACCAATCGTACTCTGTCAGAATCAGACCTGTGGATGCAGGGTTGAATCCTGTAGGGGATTGGGGGGCTCCTTGTTCTATTACCACACCTGCTGAAATACCTGCGCCCCAATTACAACCACAGTTTTGTGGCTCAACACTTGGAAGTATTAAAGACGCTGTTCAGTCTGAATATGTGCCGTTTGCCACTAATTATAGATACGAGTTATCTGGTGGGAATATAGTGGGGACGGTTACAAAAGAGACTGGGGTAAAAAATATGACTGTTATATTTTCATCACTCCCTGACTTTACCCATGGAGAAACTTACAATGTTAGAGTTCAAGCTTTTGTAAATGGAGTTTGGGGCGAGTATGGCAGTGTATGTCAACTAACAACAGATAATACACCAGCACCACTCCAAATCAGACCCATTTCTTGCGGTGCTACTTTAACTAATTGGACTGATCTTATTCAGGCTGATAGAGGAGGGCCTGCTACTCAACAATGGCAATTTCAAGTCTTTAGAAATAAATCCGGAGGTGGAGTAACCATTGTTGAAACTATTTTAAAGTCAACTAATACTTTTCGCTTGTCTGAACTTGCTGCTTATTCAAACCTGTTTTTACAAGAAAACACCAATTATTTTGTAAGGGTCAGAGGATATTACAATGGAATAGCTGGTGCTTATGGGGATTTGTGTACAATAACTACCCCTTCATCTGCTCCAGAAAATTCGGGCTCCATTATTGAACTCTTTTCATGGCAATGCGGGACAACAATTTCAAATAGTACAGCTATATATAGTACAATTCCGGATGTGAATTATGACGGAATTGAATTTAGGTTTAGAACATCTGGTGATTTGACTCCTGTTGAATCAATAGTTTCAGCAGACAATAAAATTAGATTGAGTGAATTGACTTTATTAAGTCCAAATACCACTTATAGTGTAGATGTTAGGACAGTTATTCAAACTGGTGTTTTATATGGTAATTATTCATCAATATGTAACATTACAACAGAAGCAGTTGCTGCTTCAAGAAACACTACTAACGAGAATTTGACTTCAAGAGAGTTTACAAGTGAAGATAAAAACTTTAATACTTCGGATTGGTCTGTTGAAGTTCAGAATAAAGAATCTCTGATGCTAGATATTGATGATTTTGTAAATGAAGAAAATAGGAATGTGATCAATATTTATCCTAACCCTTTTACTGATGTTATTAACGTTGAATACAATAGAGAATTGACTTCGGTTCAAATTCTAGACTTTAATGGTCGAGAAATGGATATTGATAAAACTGTTGTAAATAATAGATTAATATTAAACACTGCTAATCTTTCAAGTGGTTATTATTTCATCAGAACATTTAATGGTGAAGGAGTTAAAACCACGAGATTACTGAAAGAATGAGATCTATTAATCACGGAGTGGCAATTAATTACGTTGAATGATATTAATGATTATCAATGCATGCGTAAATAAGATATTTCTTTGATGAAATAATAATTATTTATTCGGAGTGTATCTAATCATAAATTTTAATTTAGCATCACGATAGAAACAATTGATTGGTTTTCACTAGTTATGTCCAAGTTCTTGTAATAGTCTAAGTATTAATTATTAACACTCAATTATATTTTCTTATCCAGTTTGTTTTTACTTTTTAAATTTTGTTAATGTAGATTAGCCTTGAAAATCTAATAATAAGAATGTAGTACTGGAATAATCTGACTTATTTAATTGATTCCTAACTAGAGACTATCAAATATTAGCTAAAAGAGTATTTAATAATTAAACATTTTATTCAATATTAGAATAAATGTCCATTGTATTAAGTTTATATCTATTCTTATTTCTTTTTGTGGCTAACTTGGATTTTGCTGGATTTAATACAGTGAATCAAATTATTCTATGGGTGATTTCTCCTATTGTTACCCTTTTAATATTTCATAAAAATAATCACCGTATAAAGGATATACCTAAAGAGTACTTTTTTTATGGCTCAATGCTAATAATATCGATACTAGGCTATTTTATAAGTAAAGATGTTGATGGTTTTATTAGATATTATAGAGTGCTATTTACAAATAGTATATTAATGGTAATAATATTTCTTGCCATAAGAGATGTTTATGACTTAAGAAAGGTACTTTATTCTATTGCCATATCTTGCATTATGGTAGTTCTATTTAGTTTTTATATCGAATCACCCAATTTAAATGATGAGTATTTTCGAATGGCTGGCTTAATGGGAAACGCAAATGGAACAGCTATTATAGCAAGAATTGGAATGATGATCATAATACTCATATGGGTATTAAATTATCACCCAAAAAATATAGTTCTTAAATCAGTACTTTTAATCAGTTTTTTTCTATTGTATTTGGGTATAATAGTGACAGCATCAAGGGCAAATTTTTTATTTGCATCTCTTATATTTCCATTTATCATTTTCAATAGTAAAAAATTAGGTGTACCAACAAAGATTTTACTTGGTCTCATTTTATCAATCGTTGTGTTCTATTTTTACTCAGAATACTTTACTGAATTAGTGATTTATCGTAGACTAACAGACAATTCAGGATATCTTGTTGAACTGGAAGAAGAGAATAGGTTTAGGTATATGTTATTGGCATTAGAGACTTTTTTTGAATACCCAGTAGTAGGCATAGGTCTAAATCAATTCAGATATATATCAGGAGGTAAGATATCTCATACCGACCTACTAGATATAGCAGTGCAATTAGGATTTCTAGGAGTATTAGCTTACGGTGGAATGTACTTTAATCTTTTTAAGAGAATGATTCGAAATTTAAAATATCTAACGAATCGCTTGAGTAATATTAACAGATGGCTACTGTTTTTTTTGATATCTGAATTTAGTTTTGGATTGTTTGGAACAAATTGGTTTTTTCAAATACATATGATTTTTCTTTCCGTATTGATTACAATAACATTGCTAATTAAAAGAAATCCAGTTCAAATATTAAATCAAATAATAGCCGATGGCCCTTCATCAACTAGATGAAAATGATTATCATTTCTGGGATGAATACGTTAGAAACCATCCAGAAGGCACTATTTTTCATACTTCTAAGTGGCTTCAATCCCATCGAGGAGATCTTGTCGTATTAGTTGAGAAAAAGGCAAACAGAATACTAGGTGGTGTGGCGTTTATTGTAAAAAACAGGTTTGGAGTAAAAGGAATACACAATCTTCCTTATACTCCATTTAGAGGCCCACTTTTTGGAGATATAAATTCTAAAAAGCATTTTAAAAGTCATTCAAAAAAAGCAGATTTTATTGAACAAGTTACCAATAAACTGAAGTACGGACATGTTGAGTTTCTCCTATCCACAAATGATTTCAATACTTTGCCATATAAATGGAGTGGATTCACAGACCAAAGGTTGGTTACATATCAAATAAATGATATAGCTAATTATTCAATAAACAATGTAACATCAAACAAAAGAAGAGAAATCGAGGGATTTCTAAATTTAATGGAAAATGGAGAAATTGAACTTTTGATTAATCAGGAATTGGAAATGATACTTGAACTTCAGAAGGAAACTGGCGCCCGATCTGGGTTTAATCCTATGACTCATATCCTGAAGGATTTACTTAGTTCAATTTCTGGAAATTATTTTTCACTTGGTTTGAAATCAAAAAAATACGGGTTATTTAGCGGAGGTATTTTTCCGTTTGACAATCACACTGTATACAATTTAATTAATGGCTCAAAAAGAATAGATCATCCTGTCTATAAAAATGCAAATGCTTGTTTAGTGTATCATGCCATTTTAATGGCAAAAGAGAAGAATAAAAAATTTGATTTTGAGGGCAGTTCAATTAAAGGTGTAGAGCAATTCTATCGAATGATGGGTGGGGTTCAACATACGAGATTTCGTGTGTTGAAAAGTAAAAATCCTTTCTATTTTGGATTAAGAGCATTTCAACAATGGAGTCAAGAAATAAAATAAAGGTATGTCATGTAACGAGCATGCATACCTGGGATGACGACAGGATATTTGAGCGAGCCTGTGTTGGGTTGGTAGGAGAACAGTTCGATGTTTGTTTGATATCGACACCTATTGCTTTAAATAAAACATCTGAAGAAGGCATTAATTACGATAATAGGGATGAAAAATATGGAGTGAATCTAATCTGGATTAAGAAAAGAACTGGAATTCTCAGGAGACTATTAAGCTCTAGAGAAGCTATTAAAAGAGCTTTAGAAATAAAGCCAGATATAATTCATTTTCATGACCCTGATATGCTCCCTTGGGTTTGGTTTTACTCTTTTAATTTTTCCGGTAAAATTATTTACGACATTCACGAAAACTATTGTGCTAGAATAGATAAATTAAGAATGCCGGTTTTTATTCGACAAACCATAATGAATTTATTTAGATGGTTTGAAATAAAAGTCATAAATAAAACGGGAGGGTATGTTACCACAACCGATACTATGAAATTGTTATATAAAAAAAGTCGAAAGCCAGGAATTGCTATAAGTAACGTACCATATGTTTCTAGACTACCAACAGCTAATGGAATAGCCAAGCATGATAATATTACAATTATTACAAGTGGAACTAATTCTAAAGCAAGGAATTGTAATCAGACTATTGAAGCAATACCACTTGTTCTAAAAAAGAAACCTGAAGTAAAATTCAAATTTGTTGGTAAATATAGTCCTGAAAATTATAAACAAGAACTGGTTAAATTAGCTCATAATATTGGTGTTGAGCATGCCGTTGAATTTGAAGGTATGAAACCTTGGTTGGAAAATTTTGAAAGAGTGGCCATGTGTCATATTGGATGTGTTTTTTATGAAAACAACCTTAATAATAAGGTTACAATTCCAAATAGACTATTTGAATACATGGCTATGGAATTGGCTGTAATAGGTGAGGATTTTCCAGAAGTTAAGAAGGTCATAGATAAGGGTAACTGCGGAGTAGTAGTTGATTCGAGCCAACCAGAGTCAATTGCCGAAGGTATTTTGTCAATTATAGAATCGACTAGCACCAAACAATTAGGGGAAAATGGAAGAAATGCGGTTAGGGATTTCTATAATTTTGAAGTCGAATTAGACAAATTGGTAAACTACTATTATCAACTACTAAGGGTCAATAATTAAGTATCAAATGGGTCATTTAAGACGATTTTTATTTCAGCAAGCGGTCTTTGTTGAAAAACTTCTTAACAAAGAGGTGAAATTGGCACATGATCTGTTGCAAAAAGCTAATAGTACAATTGATAAGGAAGGTATTCAGGAATTACAAAATGAAGCTTTTCTGAAACTCATTGATTTTGTTTATTACAATAATAATTATTACCGATCTCTGTTTAATGAACATGGTCTGTTGCCTGAGTCCTTTCAGGATATTAAAGATTTAAGCAAAATTCCATTATTAACAAAAGATATCATTAAGTCCAAAAGGGATCAACTATTAACACCCTCAATCCCTGACGCAGAATGTCTTACAAGAACTTCAGGAGGAACTACTGGTGAACCAATTTACATAGATGTAAATAAACAAGCCAGAATTAATGAGTTGTACTTTTATTACAGAGGGCTGAACTGGATGGGTTGGAAGCCTGGCGATACAATGGTTAAATTTTTTGGTGGTAGTCTAAGTAAGAATAATTACCCTACCCTAAAAAGTAGAATTAAAAGATGGGTTTCAGGTGAGGTATTTATCCCGGCATTTGACTTAAATTCTGATACTGCACCTGAAATATTGCAGTTAATTAAAAACCAAGGCCCATGTTTTATGCAAGGCTATGTGTCCTCAATATATACACTTGCTCTTCATGCAAAACAGCTTAATTTCAAAGGGCTTAAAATAAAAGGAGCGTTTACTACAGCAGAACAATTACCTCAGGATCAAGCAGAATTAATTAGAGAGGTATTTCAATGCGATGTTAAAGGATTTTATGGATGTTCGGAGATGAACTGTCTTGGTTTTCAAAAAGATATGGATGGGCCTTATATTATTCCAGATGAGATTCTTAAAATAAATGAGACAACACATCCGGAAACAGGAATCGAACATAGTTTTCTTCTTACATCACTTTATAATTATAGAACTCCTTTGATCAACTATTTGAATGGAGATAATGGCTCTTTAGGTAATAGCGACCCTAAATATTCTACTATAGATGAATTGTATGGTCGCACTGGAGATTTATTTGTAAGAAGAAATGGAAGCTATATATCATCAATTGTGGCTACGCAAACGATGCAGATTACAGAACTTACTCATAAAATAAAACGATATCAGTTAGTACAGAATGATTATGATAAGGTTGAATTCAAATATCAACTTTTTGATGAGGCGGAATTAGGTGAAGATGAATTACAAAAAATTCTTGTTATGTATAAAGAAAGACTTGGAGATGAGTTTGTTATAACCCCCTTGTTAACAGAGAATTTCATAAGCAGTAAAAATAAGAAGCATAGATTGATGATTAATTTAATGAGTAATAAGTAAACATATGAGTGCTGTGATTAATTTTATTAAAGGATATTATCGTTGGGCGGCTACATTTTCAAAAGTAGTTAGGAGGGAAGCTCAAACATTAACAGCTATGCCATTAACTGCTAGAATTAAAATGTGGTGTGGAGGCTTCTTTAGTGCAGCATATTACAGGTATGAATTTTATAAGGGCGAAAATAAACCCAATGAATATGTAAGTGACTATCAGGAGAATTTGAGGGCCTCGAGAATTAATTCAAGAAGTTCAAAAGTGTATGTTGATGATAAAATTATGTTTCCTTTATTTTTTGGCAAATTTTGTCCTGTAGTATACAATTATGCATTCATTAATAACGGTTTAGTTATACCACAAACGGATGAGTTTAAAATTAGCGATATAGATGACGTACTTCACCTTATCAAATCTGGTCAAGATGTTGTGGTAAAACCAGCATATGGTTCAAGAGGAGGACAAGTACATACTATCTCTAATCAATCAACCGTAGGGTTTATTTGGAATGGGCAACCTTGCTCAGATGATGAACTAAAGGAGGAACTACCAAAGCTGGATTTAAATATCATTTGTCCTTTAATTAAGCAAGCTTCTTACTCTCGTGAGTTCTATCCAAGAACAACTAATACCGTAAGGATATTGACAATGGTAGATCCAATAACAAATCAAGCATTTATTGCTCATGCGGTACAAAGAATTGGGACAGAACATTCCTATCCTGTGGATAATTTTGCTGTTGGAGGAATCACGTGTAATATTGATATCCCATCAGGGAAAATTGGAAAAGGCTCCTATATAATTCCTACAGAAAGCAGGAAAAATTGGTATACTAAACACCCAGAAACAGGTGTACAAATTGAAGGTGTTCAAATTCCAAATTGGGAAAAAATAAAAGATGGGATTGTGAATTTAGCCAATTCAGTATCGTTTCTTAAAGTTATTGGTTGGGACATCGTAGTTCTTGATAATGAAGTAGGTTATGTAATGCTAGAAGGAAATAATGCACCCTGCTACAAAGTACATCAACTGCATGGTGGATTTTTAAAAGATGAACGCATTTTAAAATTTATGAAAGCTTACAAAGTGATATAATTAATGGGTGCATTTTTAGTTGCCAAGAGGGGTTATAAAGATTTAAGAATTGATAAAGTAAAGTTTTTGTTCCAACGATTTGGAATGAAAAATTTTGATTGTCTAGAATTTAAAGATCATATTGTATTGGTATGGGATAAAGAATTGTCCAAGGATAAACATCAAATTAATATAGACGGACATCATTTGATTGTTGCGGGGACACCAATTTATAAAGGATGTAGTACATTAAGCGAATCTCTTCATGCGATACTAAATGATCTAAGAAGTAATTCTTGGGATTATAGAAATGTACGCGGTTCATTTGCTTTTCTATATTCACCTGACGGAAGTTATTTGTCCCTATATATGGATCAGGCGGGGATATTTAATGTATACTTTGATCTTCATCATAATGTAATTTCAACTTCATTTTTGGCTACTATTTTTGGTTTGAGTGAAAATGTTGAATTAAATAGAAATGCATTAATTGAAGTTTTAACCACAGGTAGACTAATAGGTCCAGATACGCTAGTAGATAATGTTAATAGGGTTGAACTTCATATTCATGACCAAATAGGTAATATTAATATCACGAAAGATAAGACCTTATTGTCTATTGGGCATGAAAATTTTAAAAACCTTAGTGAGGCATTGGAATATGAAATTGAATCGGTAGATAGGTTTTTCAAAGACACAAAATCATTTGCAAATAATCAAGGCGTTGATACTGGTATTTCAAGTGGTCATGATAGCAGGATGATTCTTATTTATCTTTTAAGGAATTTAAAAAAGCAAAAAATCCAATTACATACTTATTGGAGGAAAACTAAAGATACAGAACTTGACATTGCAGAAAAAGTTGCCAAAGCTGCTGAATTAGATTTAAAGTGTATTCCAATAAAACATCATTTCGAAAAATCAAATGAAGAAATGGCTTCCAATTTAGAAGAAGCTTTATTGTATTATGATGGTCATGTGAGAATGCATTGTTATTTTACTGAAGAGTACAACACAAGAGAACACAGGTTGAAGATTTTAGATGATAAAAGACTTGGAATGAATGGAGTAGGTGGTGAGCAATATCGAAATGAATGGCACATGGAAAGTAATAAATGGTCATTGACCTATTTTATTCGCTATTATTTATGCTATCATCTTGCTGGTAGATGTTTCACTAATAAAAGTGAAGAGGAAAATTATTTTAATTATTTGGAAAAGAAAATCCGCACACGGTTAGATATAGAAAAAGGCAGAAATTACATTACTCGTTTAGAAATGAGTCAATATTGTAACGAAGTTTATGTTCCAAGTTTGATGGGAGCAAGAACGAATGCTGAAAATAAAATAAGCCATTTTGTAACACCATTTGTAGACCGGCAATTGATACAAGATTCATATAAAGCAATTCCTTATCACGGATTGTCTTACTTTTTCCAACAATCAATAATAAGAAAGTTAAATAAAAAGTTAGCAGATGTTATTAGTGGTTACGGTTATTCCTTCAGTAGTGGAGAACCATTTGTTGAAAAACTTAAATATATAATAAAGGAGATTACACCTAAAAATATTTATCAAAATAGACTTGATAAAAAATTCACCTCGAAGGGTAATGAAGATTTCATGAAATTCATGAATGAATTCTTAATAATAAGAGAAGGTGTTGAGTTATTAAGAGCTTATAAGTTGCCCATAGATGAATTCAAATTAACAAGTCGTCCAGATTTAATGCCAGTTTATATTAGTCTATCATATTTGATTTTATACCTTAAAAAAGTGAATAAATTAGTTTAATAATAATAAATAATTGAAGGATGTTTCATTACATATATTATTGCTTGTTGGAGGGTATCCAACAAACGAAAATTTAGCAAGGTGTGTTTTTAATCAACGGGGAGCAAAAGAATTATCCAAGCACCATAAAGTAACTGTCGTTTTTCTAAGAGCATGGCGACCAGGCCTTAAAATTCTTCAAAGATTTGACGAGTCAACACATGAAGTCATTCAACTAAGGTTGCCATTTTTACCAAGTTCTAATAAAATGAAGGTAAAGGTATTTTCAAAAATTGGAGCTGTTATTCTTCGGAACCTGCTAAAAAAGATTGATATTATTCACTCAATAGGAGCCAACTCTATGAGTTTAATTGGCTCAAACTGGACCGCAAAATTTGGAAATAAACATGTTGCACAAATAATTGGCTCTGATGTAAACTCTGTACTGCCAGTTATAATGAATCAAAATTACGTAAAACCATGGATAAACAATGTTCATGGAATTTCAGCAAATAGTGAAGCACTTAAATTAGCCTTTAGTAAGCTCTACCCGAACTTCGAGGCGCCTGTGGAAGTCATTTATAGAGGAGTTGATACAAGTCGTTTTAAACCTAGCAGTAAGAATAAAGAAAAAGTAGATATTCTGTTTCTAGGTGGGCTTCCGGATTATAAAGATTTACCATTTGGTAGAGATACAAAAGGCGGACTTACTTTAATGAAAATTTGGAGTTCAATTGAAGATAAAGCCTTTAGAAGTAAGGCAAGGTTGTTATTTGGAGGTCCTGAAAGTGATATAAAAGAAGTCCATGATTGGGTGGGCAGTTTGAAATATAAAGAAACAGTTAAATTAATAGGTCATCTTAACCCTGAGGAAGCTAAATCATGTTTGGCTAAATCAAACGTTGTAATACTTCCTAGTAAAGAGGAAGGAATGCCAAATGTTGGAGTAGAGGCATTGGCTTCGGGATGTGCAATTATTGCTACTGATGTTGGAGGCCTGCCAGAATTGATTGATCAAGGTAGAAACGGGTACATTTATAAATTAGAAGACATTGATGGAATGACTAAAGGACTGATTGATATTATACAAAATCGAGATAATTTGGCCAATATAGTTGATTATTCAAGAAATAAAGCAATTTCTTTATTTGATAAATCTCAATACGGCTACAAACTTACAGAGCTTTACAAAAGCCTTTGAAATTTTATCAGTTTATCTAAAAAATCTAATATTAATTTTCATGTGCGGAATTTGTGGGGTAGTTAAATTGAATAATGAAGCCAGTATTGACCTTGTGTATTCAACAAAGGTTATGACTGATTATTTGCATCATAGAGGACCAGATGACTGGGGTATTAATACAAATGCGGGCACTACACTTATACATGATAAGATAGTTCAACTAAATGCAGATATTCCTTCTTTTGCATTAGGACATAAAAGACTTTCAATTATTGACCTAACACCATTAGGTCATCAGCCGATGTCTGATGAGGAGAATGGATTAACCATAGTTTTTAATGGCGAAATCTATAATTACATTGAATTACGAGAAGAATTGAAAGGTAAGTACAATTTCAAAACTAATACTGACACTGAAGTTTTACTGGCAGCTTATCAAATATTTGGTTCTCAAATGCTTCGTTTTCTTGATGGAATGTTCGCATTTGCAATTTTAGATATTCACAATCGCAAGCTATTTGGAGCAAGAGACAATAGTGGAATAAAGCCTTTCTATTATCATTATTCATTTGAAAATGGTTTATGGTTTGCCTCTGAACCAAAAGCAATTTGTAAGGGACTTGGCATGAAAGGTACACCTAATCACAGCATACTATCCGAATTTTTGGTTCTTGGTGTTTCTGACCATGATGAAAATACATTCTATGATGAAATAAGACAATTGCCTCCAGCTCATTATTTAGAATTAGATATTAACTCTGGCAAATGTACCACACATCAATATTGGAAACCTCCCGTTATAAGTGAACCGGAATTAGGCCAAAATTTATCAGAACAATATATATCTATACTACATACTGCTGTATCAAGGCAGTTGAGGTCAGACGTACCCGTTGGGTCAAGCTTATCAGGTGGTATTGATTCATCAGCAATTGTAAGTACTGTGGGCGAGCTACTTGGTCAAAAATCCTCAGACTATAAAACCCTTACATTTTCTTTTCCCGGATTCAAAAATGACGAAAGTGTTTTGGCTAAACAGGTCGCTGCAAAAGCGGGATTATCTTGGGTGCCAGTTGAGCCTACATTAGATACTCTTCAAACTGATTTAGAGCAAATGGTGGAGAGAATGACCGAGCCTTTTAGTACACTCTCAATGTTTGCACAATATAAGGTAATGGAGGCGGCAAAGAAACAAGGCCTGATTGTGATGCTTGATGGGCAGGGAGGAGACGAAGTGTATTTGGGATATCCACGTGTTGTTCAACGTGTGATATTTCATTATTTAAAACAAGGAAAAATTGGAAAATCAGTTCATGAACTTATTAAACTTCATGAAAATCTTTCGCTTTCATATAATAATATGCTATTGGGAAATGCATATTTTAATTCCAAGGCAATTGCGTTTACTCGTAAAAAAGCGATTTTCTCAAGATACTTAAATACTGATTTAATTCAGTCTGTACGTCCCGATTTACTTGATGATTATTTTGCAGGTAAAGATATTTATTCCAAGCAAAATGATGAGTTGATGAAATATTTGTTACCTAGGTTATTAAGGTTTGCCGATCGCAATTCAATGGCGTTTAGTATTGAACAAAGGGTACCTCATTTATCGAGATTAATACTCGATTTCAACCTAAGTCTACCTGTGGAGTATAGAATTCAAGATGGATGGTCCAAGTATATTGTCAGAAAAAGTTTGGAAGGCCGAATCCCTAATGAAATATTATGGAGTAAAGTTAAGAGAGGATTTGATATTCCTCAATCATATTGGGTTGAACAATTGTCCGATTACCTAGTAGAAAGAGTAGCTTCAAATGATGAAATTTCGACTTTATTTAATAAAAAAAGTATATTGCAAGACTTAAAAACCCCTTCCAAACAGGGGTCTTATTATTTGTGGAGAGCAGTTTCTGCTATTTTGTGGATTGATAATCTTTAATTGGAAAGGGAAATGCATTTAGTAATTGTAGCAGGGGCACGCCCAAATTTTATGAAGGTAGCTCCAATTATTAAGGAGATTAAAAAGAGAGCAGGAGTGGGATATTCTTTGATTCATACTGGTCAACATTACGATAAAGAAATGAGCAATCAGTTTTTTGATGAATTAGGAATACCAGAACCAAATGTTAACCTAGGAGCTGGTGGAGGTAGTCAAGCTGAACAGACCGCGGCAATCATGATTGGTTTTGAGAAATATATTACGAATAGCGAATTATTTATTGATTGTGTTATTGTAGTAGGGGATGTAACCTCAACACTTGCATGCACTATTGTGGCTAAGAAGTTAAACATAAAAGTAGCGCATGTAGAAGGTGGAATACGTTCAGGAGATATGACAATGCCGGAGGAAATAAATAGAATGGTAACAGATAGCATCTCTGATTATTTTTTCACTACATCCAGAATAGCAAATGAAAATTTATCCAAATCAGGGGTTAGCAAGGAGCGAGTTTTTTTTGTAGGAAATACAATGATCGATACGCTGTTGTCAAATTTGGAAAAGCTGAAACAACCTGCAATTTGGAAAAATGAGGGATTGAAAAATAAAAAGTATGTTGTCCTAACAATGCACCGCCCTTCTAATGTCGATGACGGTAGTCAATTTAAATTACTGATTGAACTTATTATTAATCACCTGGAGTCAACCAAAATTATATTTCCAGTTCATCCAAGAACTAAAAAAGTACTGGATGAATTAAATATTAATAGTGATAACTTAATTATTTCCAGACCATTAGGTTATCTAGAATTTAATTATTTGGTAAAAAACGCAATGGCTGTAATTACGGATTCAGGTGGAATTACCGAAGAAGCTACAGTATTGGGAATACCTTGTATAACATTAAGAAATTCCACAGAAAGGCCTGAAACTTGTGATGTTGGAACGAATGAATTAGCTGGTACTGATACCAATAAAATTATTGTTTTATTAGATAGGCTGAAATCAGGGAAATGGAAAAAAGGAGGGATACCTGAGCTTTGGGATGGTAAAACTGCTGAAAGAATAATTGATAACTTGGAAAGTGTCCTTAAATGAAAATAATTGTTTCTCATGATGTTGATCACCTTTACTGGAGTGAACATTGGAAGGATACATTTATTCCAGGATTGATAAGAAGAACACTACTAGAATGGAGTAAAAATTCTATTACTTTTTCTGAAGTTAAAAGAAGGCTCAACTTCAATGAAACTCTTAATCAGTTAGAATCATTAGCTGATTTCAATTCGAAGTACAATGTAAAAGCTACATTTTTCTTTGGTATGAGAAAGGGTTTGAATTTGTCTTATCACTATAAAAGAACTCTTCCGTATATTAAAATGCTAAATGCTCGAGGGTTCCATGTAGGACTGCATGGACAAGCAGTTGACAAGGTTGAGGAGTTTGAACTTGAAAAAAGAAACTTTTTTAAGTTAACAGGTAATGATCCACATGGTATTAGGAATCACTATTTGAGGTTAAATGATAGGACATTATCGCTAATGGCTAAATATGGATATTTGTATGATTCGACAGACTATGGATTAAAGCCACCCTATAAAATAGGAGAGCTTTGGGAGTTCCCTATTCAATCTATGGATGGAAGGGAATTGAAAGAGTTTGAAAAAAGCAGCGGATATAGGAATATGTTGGATTATACAATTATGAAATTAACAAAGGCTCAAAAAAATGATTTACCCTTTTTCGTCATTAATTTCCATGATATATATTTTAATGAAGGGTACCCTAAATTTTATTATTGGTACAAGGATTTAATAACCTGTTTAGTAAAGGATGGTCATGTGTTTGTGAATTTTGAAGAGGCAATTACGGAGCTAAATGGTCAAGGATAAGAGGAAATTGAGCAATGTTTGGTTAATAAGTCAACATACTTATTCGCCATCAATGAATGCAGGTACACGTCATTATGGGATGGGCAAAGAGCTATTTAAAAATGGGGTAAGACTAAATATTTTTACCTCAAGTTTCAATCATAAAAAATTAGAAGAAACTCAAAAATTTGGTTTTTTTAAAATTTTTAAAAAAGAGGAAATTGATGGGGTGAATTTTATTTGGATAAGAACTTTGAAATATAAAAAAAATGATGGTTTACTGCGTGTGTTAAGTATGTTTTTGTTTTCTTTCTCTACGTTCTTTTTATGTCTTTTTAGTAGAAAATTTGGATCACCAGATGTCATTATGGCTTCTACTCCTACTTTAGTCCCTGCGTTCTTTGCTTCTATTTTGTCCAAATTAAAAAGAAGACCATTTATATTGGAAATAAGAGATTTATGGCCTGAGACAATAGTTAAATTTCACCCTGAAAAACAAGGACATATACTTATTAAATTGTTTTATAAGTTAGAATTATTTTGTCTTCATAAAGCTGATAGGATTGCAGGACTATTACCCGGTATACCAAACTACCTAGATAAACTAGACTTAAACCTTAAGAAAAAGTTTTTTTGGCTTCCAAATGGTGTAGAGTCCGATATATTAGATGTTTCATTAAATACCAATTCAGAAGTTAAAAAAATAGTTTATGCAGGTGCCTTGTCAAAAGCCAACGCTATGGAATCGATTATTAACACTGCTGATATATTGAAAAATAGTGGGCTGGAATTCCATATTTATGGAAATGGAATGGAAAAGGCCGACCTTTTAGACTTGGCCAAAAGGAAAAATCTAAATCATATTTATTTTCATGAACCAGTTCCTAAAAAAGAAGTTTTTAATGTGATTTCTGATGCTGATATTCTTATTGCTTCATTAAAGGATACAGATCTTTATGAGTATGGTATTAGTTTAAATAAAATTTATGATTATATGGCAATAGGCAAGCCTGTTGTATTCGGAGTCAGAGCTTTTAACAATCCAATATCGGAAGCAAGGGCTGGTGTATCTGTGCGTCCTGAAAACGCAGAAGAAATGGCAGATGGGATTAAGGAAATAGTGTCTATGACAATTGAGCAAAGAAATGAAATGTCAATTAGAGCTAGGCATTATATTTCTAAAGGCCATACTTTTGAAATATTGGGAAGCAGATTAATGAAAGAGTTAAAGAGACTAGTTTAGTGAAGAATGTTTTTATTATTGGAGCAGGTCGTTCAGGTACTAATTTACTGAGAGACATACTTTGCCATTTTGAAGGTGTTGTGACCTGGCCATGTGATGAAATAAATTATATCTGGAAACACGGCAATAAAAAAACAGTCACAGATGAGTTGGGTGTAGAACATGCGAGACCTGAAGTAAAGAAATATTTACAAAATGAATTTGAAAAGTTCAGCTCTTCCAATAATGCGTCAATTTTAGTTGAAAAGACATGCGCCAATAGTCTTAGGGTGCCTTTTATCAATGAGATATTTCCTGAAGGAAAGTATATTCTATTGCTTAGAAATGGTCTTGATGTCACAGCTTCAGCATTGAAAAGATGGAAAGCACCACTAGATATCCCTTATATTTATAAAAAAGCAAAATGGATACCTAAGATAGATATACCATATTATGCATTTAATTATTTTACAAATAGATTGAAAAAAGTATTTTCTAAGAGCAAGTCATTAGCATTTTGGGGTCCAAAATATAAGGACATGGCCGCTGATTTGTCCTCAAGAAGTCTCGAGGAAGTTTGTGCTTTGCAATGGAGTAGATGTGTTGAAAAGTCTATAACAGATTTAGAAAATCTTGGATCAGATAAGTATATTAAAGTTTATTATGAAAATTTAGTTTCAGAACCAATTTCTGAAGTTAAACGCATAATTGAATTCATGGAACTTAATATATCGTATGTTGATTTAGTAAGCGCATGTGATTGTGTATCAACTAATAGTTTGAGTAAAGGAAATAAGGAATTAACAATTGATTCACAGCAAAAAATCAGGGAAATAGTTGATCCAATAATTAAAAAACACTTTTTATGAGTCCGGCACAAAGGATTGTTAAAAGGCTATTTGATATTACATTTTCCTTAATTGGACTTTTGTTGTTTGGTTGGCTTATTATGTTCCTTTACATCATTGCAGCGTTTGATACTAAACTATCTGGTTTCTTTATTCAGGAAAGAATAGGCATACATGGTCGAATTGTGAGAATAATCAAGTTACGAACTATGCGAAATATTCCTGAGATCAAGACCTCTATTACCACTGCAAATGACCCACGCATCTCACGATTTGGAAAGGTATTCAGAAAACTCAAATTGGATGAATTGCCTCAATTGATCAACGTCCTTAAAGGCGATATGAGTTTTGTTGGACCACGACCAGATATTCCCGGTTATGCGGATAAACTCGAAGGGCGGGACAGGGAAATACTAAATATAAGGCCTGGTATAACAGGTCCAGCATCATTATTTTTTAGGTTTGAAGAAGGGTTGTTGAGTAATCATGAAAACCCTGATGTATTTAATGACAGCATTATTTGGCCTAAAAAAGTTGAGCTTAATAGAGAGTATGTAACTAATTACTCCCTTTTAAGGGACATCTATTATATTTTTGTCACCATACTAGGTATAGATATTTATAAAAATAAAAGAGAAGCAGAGTTTGAATATTCTATTGTTTAAAGTCTAAAATGTATAGAAGAGTTATCAAAAGGATCTTTGATTATACTTTAGCAAGTTTAATTTTTGTTACACTATTCATGCCTTTATACATGATTTTGTTGATGTATTGGCAGGGTAATCCCTTATTTCGTCAATTCAGAGCTGGAAAATTAGGACAACCATTTCAGATATATAAATTTAAATCTATGCATGACGTAGAGAATATAGAAAATAAGGATGAAAAAACGAGAGTAACTAAAATTGGCAAAATTCTTAGAAAAAGTTCATTGGATGAAGTGCCACAGGTACTTAATATTTTTGCTGGACATATGACTTTTATAGGGCCACGACCATTATTGATAGAATATCTAGATTTATATAATAATATTCAAATGAGAAGGCATGATATTCTTCCAGGCATTACAGGATGGGCACAGGTAAACGGGAGGGATAAGATAAGTTGGCGCAAAAAATTTGAATTGGACATTTATTATGTCAATAATCAGTCTTTTTGGCTTGATTTAAAAATTTTGTTAATGACACTTTATAGACTCATTAGTAGACCAAAGGAGGCGGGTTTGAATTTTCAAAAATTTACAGGGAATAATTAAATATATGAATGAAAGAATTTACCTATCATCTCCACATCTGGGAAAAGAGGAAATTGTATTTATAAAAAAAGCTTTCTCAGAAAACTGGGTTGCTCCATTAGGACCAAATGTTGATGGCTTTGAAGGTGACATTTGTAAGTATACAGGTATTAAAAATTGTGCCGCATTAACATCTGGCACATCTGCAATTCATTTAGCCCTGATTATGCTAGGAGTGGAAGAGGGAGATGAGGTACTGGCATCAAGTTTTACATTCTCGGCTACCATTAATCCAATAGTATATCAAAAAGCGAATCCTGTTTTGATAGAAAGTGAGTCTGATACGTGGAATATGTCACCTGAATTTTTGGAGGAAGCGATAAATGATCGTCTTAATAAAGGAAAAAAGTTAAAGGCAATTATTCCGGTACATTTGTATGGTATGCCTTCTAAAATTGAAGAAATTAAAGCTATTGCTAACGAATATGAAATTCCAGTAATTGAAGATGCCGCTGAGGCACTTGGTTCAGAATATAAAGGAAAGAAATTAGGTACTTTTGGTGACATTGGAGTTTTTTCATTTAACGGAAATAAAATAATTACAACTTCTGGTGGTGGAGCTTTGGTATCAAATAATGATCAATATGTGAGCAAGGCTCGTTTTTTAGCTACACAAGCAAGAGATAGTGCTGCCCATTATGAGCATAGTCAAATTGGTTATAATTACAGAATGAGCAATGTAAGTGCAGGCATAGGAAGGGGTCAAATGTTAGTATTGCCAGAATGGATCATTAAAAGAAGAAGTATATTCGAATCATATAAAAATGAATTAAGTGATATTGATGGAATTTCATTTTTAGATGAACCCAATCCTGATTTTTTTTCTAACCGTTGGCTTACAACAATACTTGTTGATCCAGCGAAAACGAAAGGCCTTTCTAGAGAAGATTTACGTCTAGCATGTGAAATAGAAAATATTGAGACCAGACCCTTATGGAAGCCTATGCATTTGCAGCCGATATTTAAAGACTGTCCATACTATGGAAATAGTCTTTCAGAGCGACTTTTTGATCAAGGTTTATGTTTACCTTCTGGTTCTAACATGACAGGTGAACAGCTTGATAGAGTGCTATGTCTTATAAAAAAGAAATTAGGTAAATAGAATGAAGAAAATTCAAATGGTTGACTTAATTAGTCAATACAATGGTATAAAGACTGAAATAGATTCTGCCATTCAAGAAGTTTTGGATTCTGCAAGCTATATAAATGGATATCAGGTAAGCCAGTTTGCTGCTAATTTGGCAGAATACCTAAATGTAAAGCATGTCATTCCTTGTGGTAATGGTACAGACGCAATTCAAATAGCTTTGATGGCTCTTGACCTTAAGCCTGGTGATGAAGTAATTGTTCCGGTACATACTTATGTAGCAACTGCAGAAGCAATAGCACTTCTTAAGTTGAAACCTGTATTTGTAGATGTTAATGAAGATGACTTTACTCTAAATGTTAATTATTTAAATAAAGTCTTAACCTCAAAAACAAAGGCGATTGTACCAGTTCATCTTTATGGTCAATGCGCAAATATGCAACCTATAATGTCATTTGCCAGTGCAAATAAAATTGCCGTCATTGAAGATGCTGCCCAAGCTATTGGAGCTGATTTTATATCTAAATATAAAGAAAATCAAAAGGCAGGAACAATTGGTGATATTGGGACCACCTCTTTTTTTCCTTCAAAGAATTTAGGTTGTTTTGGAGATGGCGGAGCTCTTCTCACAAATAATAAAGAACTTGCAGAAAAATGTAAACTAATCGCAAATCATGGTCAGAAGAAAAAATATCATCATGATATCATTGGGTGTAATTCAAGATTGGATACCCTTCAAGCTGCTATATTAGATGTTAAGCTTAAGTATCTTGATGATTATATAAAGAAACGTCAAGAAGTAGCAAATAAATATGATGAAGAATTTTGTGATATTGATGGAATAAGTATTCCTTTTAGGTCAGAACATTCTACGCATGTCTTTCATCAGTACACTATAAGAATTGAAAAGAACAGAGACTTGATAAAAAAGAAACTCGCTGAGGCGGGTATTCCAACAATGATTTATTACCCAATTCCACTTCACCTTCAAAGAGCATATATACAAGAAGATAAAGGTAATGGTACCTTTCCCGTTACTGAAAGACTATCAGCTACTGTGTTATCTTTACCCATACATACTGAAATGGTAGAAGAAGAACAGAAGTATATTATTGAAAATTTTATAAAGATTTTAACTCAAATTAATGGATAGTAATTTTTTCCATCATGAAACCGCCATTATTGATGAGCCTTGTCAAATAGGAGAGGGAACTAAAATATGGCACTTTTCTCATATTATGTCTAACTGTACTATCGGAATGAATTGTAACATCGGTCAAAATGTGGTAGTATCACCAGATGTTATTCTAGGCAATAATGTTAAAATTCAGAATAACGTATCAGTATATACAGGGGTGATATGCGAGGATGATGTATTTCTGGGCCCATCTATGGTTTTTACTAATGTTGTTAATCCAAGAAGTGCAGTTAACAGAAGGCGGGAATTTTTAAGAACATGGGTAAAGAAAGGAGTATCGATTGGTGCCAATGCTACAATTGTTTGTGGGGTAACATTAGGTGAATATTGCTTTATTGGTGCTGGTGCAGTTGTTACAAAAGATGTGCCTTCTTATGCGTTAGTAATTGGCAATCCAGCCAAACAAAGTGGTTGGATGAGTCAGTATGGTCATAAACTTATATTTGATAATGACAACAAATCATTCTGTCCTGAATCCGGTGATGAATATATATTAAAAGATAATGCTGTAAATAAAATATGAGTGAAATGAAAAACTTTGCCTTAATCGGAGCCGCAGGTTATATAGCACCAAGACACTTTAAGGCGATAAGAGAAACTAAAAATAATCTTGTTGCGTCATTAGATGTTTTTGATAGCGTTGGGGTTATAGACAGTTATTTTCCTAATTCTGATTTTTTCACTGAATTTGAAAGATTTGATCGGCATTTAGACAAATTAAGGAGGAACAATGTTTTAATTGATTATTTAACCGTTTGTTCACCGAACTACCTACATGATTCTCATATAAGATTTGGGCTTAGAAATGGTGCAAATGTAATTTGTGAAAAACCTCTTGTACTAAATCCATGGAATTTAGATGCACTTGAAGAAATTGAGAATGAATCCGGGAAAAGGATATTCAATATTTTACAATTAAGACATCATCCATCTATGATTGCACTGAAAGAAAATGTGAATAAGTCAGGAAAGGATAAATTTGATGTTACTCTTACCTACATAACCTCTCGTGGAAATTGGTATTATACAAGTTGGAAGGGTGAGGAGTCTAAATCTGGAGGAATTGCCACAAACATAGGCATTCACTTTTTTGATATTTTAGGATGGATTTTTGGTGATATTGAAGACTGTAAAGTACATGTCCATTCACATGATAGGGCAGCTGGATTTCTAGAATTTAAAAGAGCAAGAGTCAAATGGTTCTTAAGCATAAATAGTGAACATTTACCAAGTCAGGCAATCGATAAGAATTTAAAGACATTTAGAACTTTGACTATTGACGGTGAAAGTATCGAATTTAGCCAAGGGTTTACAGAATTACATACTGTGAGCTATTCTAAAATATTAGAAAATGAGGGTTTTGGAATAAATGAGGCTAGAAAGGCAGTAGAGTTAACTCATGAAATTAGAAACTTTACTCCTATTGGGCTGATAAATGATTATCATGAAATGGCAAAATTCAAATTAACAACGCACCCATTTAAGTTAAAAAAGTGATCAAAAAATTCATAAGTCAGATAAAAATTCAACCGCGATGGTTGATAATTTCATTAGACATCATCATTGTGTCTATATCTACATTTTTGGGTTTTTTGCTAAGGTTTAATTTTGAGTTTAATGAGCTTCAAGAATTTAATTATGTACCTGGAATTATTGTAAATACACTATTTGCATTAATTACAATTACAATAACCAAAAGTTATGCTGGTATAATTAGATACACGGGTATAATAGATGGTATTAGATTGTTAAAGTCACTTTTTATCACCCTCTTACTGACGACATTTTCAAATTTAATATACTTTTATTTTTTTGAGTATAATTATATTCCAAATTCCGTCATTTTCATTTCCTTTTTGGCGTCTTTCCTATTCATGTTTTCTTATAGACTCCTAATCAAAAGTGTATTTATATACTATGGAGCTACAATAAAGAGAAAAACTAGCATTGCTATTTATGGTGCAGGTCAGATGGGTCTTATTACTAAACATCTGGTGGATGATGACCAAAAATCGGAGTACAAAATAGCTGCTTTTTTCGAAGATGATGCCACAAAGGTAGGGAAAGAAATAAATGGATCAATTATATATTCCTTCGCTAGTTTAAATGAGATAAAGGAAAAATATAATATTAAAGAACTCATTATCGCCATCAATAATATTTCAATAAAACGCAAAAATGAGATTGTTGATAAATGTCTAGTTAATGATATAAAAGTTCGAAAAGTTCCAGATTTAAATTCTTGGGTTAAAGGTGAGCTGAGTATAAATCAAATTAGAGAAATTGACATAAATGAATTATTAGAGAGAGATTCTATTAGTTTAAATAATCAAGATCTTATTGATCAATTAAAAAACAAAGTGATTTGTATTACTGGAGGAGCTGGTTCAATTGGAAGTGAGTTAGTGCGCCAATTATTGGCATATAATCCTAAAAAATTAATAATTATAGATCAGGCGGAATCCGATTTATTTGAATTAATTAACGAGCTGAACTCTGATATCATTTCTTATCACATCGCAGATATCACAAATGAACTACGGATTTCTGCAATTTTTGAAACATATAACCCGGAAATAGTTTACCATACAGCTGCTTATAAACATGTCCCATTAATGGAGAATAATCCTTTTGAGGCAATTATTTGTAATGTATTTGGAACACAAACTGTTGCGAAACTCTCAATAAAATATAACGTGGAGAGATTTGTGATGGTATCAACTGATAAGGCTGTTAATCCAACAAATATTATGGGAGCTTCTAAAAGAATAGCCGAAATGTATGTTCAGTCATTGGATGCACATCATTCTACAGCATTTATAACAACAAGATTTGGGAACGTATTAGGATCCAATGGTTCGGTAATACCTTTTTTTAAAAAACAAATTAAAAAGGGAGGCCCTATAACAGTAACACATCCAGAAATTACGAGGTATTTTATGACAATTAGTGAAGCTTGTGAGTTGATTTTAGAAGCGGGATGTATGGGGAAAGGGGGTGAGATATTTATTTTTGATATGGGAGAATCTGTAAAAATTGTGGACTTGGCTAAAAAAATGATAAAACTATCAGGCTTTGAGCCATTTAAGGATATTGATATAGTTTATACTGGTCTAAGAAATGGAGAGAAATTATTTGAAGAATTACTTATTAAAGGTGAGAATAATTTACCTACTCATCATCCTAAAATAATGATAGCTAGTACGAATGTTCCTAATCATGAATCCATTAGCAAAGATATCGATCAATTGCTTTACTTTTCTAACAGAAATGAAGAATTCAATATGGTATCTATGATGAAAAAACTAGTGCCTGAATACAAAAGTAATAGTTCTATTTATCAAGTATTAGACAAATAAGAATATCATCTTTTCCTTCTTTTTCCGGGTCTTCCTGATTTCAATTTAGCACTACTTAATAAGTCAGCAGGTAAATAGAACTCAACTTTAATATTCATTAAAAAATAATTATCATTTTTTTCAGAATTGCCTCTAATTCTTCCTGCCTCTCTTGGTGTACCGCTTAGATTTCTATCGGCTAAAGCCGCATCTACTGGATCCCTAAAGGATGAATTATCAATATAATTGGTACTAACATCATCAATGTAGTCAGTAAAAGTTTGTCTAAAACCTCCTTCTATTGCTAAATTCCAAAAAGGGTTAACCTTAATTCTAACGCCCAATCCGTATGGTATTACTAAAGTAACTCTACTATAGCTCACTCCCTCGGTAGCTATTGGCTGAAGAGCATACTTTTTTCCATCCAGCTCAGCTGTTGGATTAAAATACAGCAAACCTAATCCTGCAAATCCATACAGATTGAAACTTGGTCTTTGATAGTACCTACTTCCATTACTAGTGAATGCCTGATATATTCCAACCACATTGAATTCAAAGTTATTTGATTGAAATGATAAATTCCTTTCAATTTTATTCTCATCTGATGAATTCTTATCACTTCCCTCAAGTTGAAACCACTGTATTTCAGCGCGAGCTCCAAAATTACCGTTAAAGAAGTAGGAAAGTCCAACATTTAAGTGAGGTTTAAAATCAAAATACTCACCATCATCTTTCAAATCACCAAAATATGTAGATGTACCAGAGCCTACACTGGCAATGAAATCTCTACCTCTCCTATAGTTAAAAAAACTCTGTCCTACTAAGTCAGAAGAAAAACCCAATAAGAATAACCCTATAATAAAATTTAACCTCATATGCTATAAATCAGTTTCAAGATACGAATTTTGTATCTTTTCCTAAAATTTATATTCAAATATAGGCCTAAAAGACCTTTTTAAATCCCATAAACAAAAAAACCGCTTAAATAAAGCGGTTTGTGCACCCGGAAGGATTCCCTGCCTGCCGATTACAATGTGCGCCTGGAAGGATTCGAACCCTCAACCCCCAGAGCCGAAATCTGGTATTCTATCCAGTTGAACTACAGACGCAGAATTAGAATTTATCAATTCTAATATACTCTTATTTTCGGCATTCAGGCGGGGAACCCTCAACCTCCAGAGCCGAAATCTGGTATTCCCTGTCTGCCGACAGGCAGGTATCCAGTTGAACTACGGATGCTATTTAAACTTATTTTAATACTTCACTTACTTTTGAAGCGGCATCTTTCAATAATATGGCTGATGCAACCTTCAGCCCTGACTCTTCAATGATTTTAGCACCTTCTTCTGCATTAGTACCTTGAAGTCTTACAATAATTGGAATATCAATATTGCCTATTTTCTTGTAGGCTTCAACAACACCATTCGCAACTCTATCACATCTAACAATACCACCAAATATGTTAATTAGTATAGCTTTAACACTAGTATCTTTTAAAATGATTCTAAACCCGGCTTCTACAGTTTCAGCATTGGCACCACCACCTACATCAAGAAAGTTAGCAGGCTCACCACCTGAAAGTTTAATGATATCCATTGTTGCCATGGCCAAACCAGCTCCGTTTACCATACACCCAACGTTGCCATCTAACTTCACATAACTCAAGCCAGACTTTCCAGCTTCTACTTCTGCCGGATCTTCTTCACTTATATCTCTTAGCTCTACAAGATCCTTATGTCTAAATAAAGCATTATCATCTAAGTTTACTTTTGCATCAACTGCTAGAATTTTATCATCTGAAGTTTTCAGCACAGGATTAATTTCAAACATTGAAGAATCTGTTGCTTCATATGCTTTGTATAAGGAATGAATAAACTTTACCATTTCTTTAAAAGCATTACCTTCCAACCCTAATGCAAAAGCTACCTTTCTTGCCTGGAATGACTGTAATCCAACAGAAGGATCGATCCATTCTTTAATAATTTTTTCTGGAGTATTTGCTGCAACCTCTTCAATGTCCATTCCGCCCTCAGTAGAAGCCATGATTACGTTGCATCCCTTTGCTCTATCAAGCAAAATACTCATATAATATTCTTTCGGTTCTGAGTCTCCCGGGTAGTATACATCTTCAGCAATTAAAAGCTTGTTTACTTTCTTACCTTCTTCACCAGTTTGATGGGTAACCAAAGTACCATTAATGATGTCTTTCGCCTTAGGGGCAACTTCATCAATTGATTTGGCAAGAACAACACCATTTGATCCTGTTTCTTTAATCTTTCCTTTTCCACGACCACCTGCATGTATTTGAGCCTTTAATACATACCAGCTAGTACCAGTCTCTTTATTCAATTCCTTAGCAGCTGCTAGTGCCTTTTCAGGATTATCTGCCACGATGCCTCTTTGGATATTTACACCGTAATTTTTTAGTATGTCTTTAGCTTGATATTCGTGTATGTTCATGCCTTAAAATTTTTGCACGAAAGTAGTTCTTTTGGCCTTATATTTCAAGAATTGAGACGGATTAATAGTGGCTTTTAGTAAGTTTGAGCTTCATCGTTATTTTGAAGTATTCATATGCTGGTAGCAAAAGATATTCATAAGTCTTACGGAGATCTTGAGGTTTTGAAAGGAGTCGATTTTGAAGTGAAGAGAAATGAAGTAGTTTCAATTACTGGGGCTTCCGGAGCAGGCAAAAGCACTTTACTTCATATTTTGGGCACTTTGGATATTCCAGATAAAGGGATTGTAACAATTAATGATGAAAATGTATTAAAGCTGAACTCAACAAAAAAGGCCAATTTTAGAAATACGCACATTGGGTTTATATTTCAATTTCATAACCTACTTCCTGAATTTAATGCGCTCGAGAATGTTTGTATTCCGGCATTAATTAAAGGTGAATCACTAAAAGGTGCTGAAAAGAGAGCAAGTGAACTATTGGAAAAGTTGGGAGTAGGAGGTAGAGCTAAGCATAAACCATCGGAATTAAGTGGAGGAGAGCAACAACGCGTATCGGTTGCTCGTGCTTTAATTAACAACCCGTCTATAATTTTTGCTGATGAGCCAAGCGGAAATCTAGATTCGAAAAATGCCGAACAGTTGCATGATTTGTTCTTTAAGCTGCGGGAGGAGTTAAATCAAACTTTTGTAATTGTTACTCATAACAATTCCCTTGCTCAAATGGCAGATAGAAAGTTAGAAATGCAAGATGGTATCTTTATTTAGTTTTCAATGCCTTAATGGCATTTTCAATATGTGCTTTATACCCAAAAAGACTATCAAAAGCATATTGAATTTTTAAGTCCGAATCTAACAAATATGTTATTCTTTTAGGGATGTTCAATACGGGTATGAGTGCATCATAGAGTTTACAAACATCACCACTTTGATCAGAAAGTAACTCAAAATTAAGATTGTGTTTCTCTTTAAATTTTTTGTGACTTGACACTGAATCCCTACTGATTCCTACCACTTTCACATCTAATTCTTGTAATTCATCGTGATGGTCTCTAAAAGAACATGCTTCTTTCGTACACCCTGGAGTAAAATTCTTCGGATAAAAATATAATACTAAGGGGCTACCTTTTTGATCTTCTAACTTGAATACACTTCCATTACTCGAAGGAAGAGAGAACCTGGGGGCTTTGCTACCTAATTTAAGCGCCATTAGTGAACTAGTATTTCTTCAGGTTCTGAAATATGAACTGTTCCGTCAGCTAAAATATGATCAAGTTTAATAACCTTTGTTTCATTAATTAAAATTGGGTCATATTTTGCGCTAATTCGAATATAATTGTCAGTATAACCGTGAATCTGACCATTTTCAATGTCTTCCTCAAATAACACTTCACGTTGCTTACCAAGTTGTGACTCGTAAAAGAATCTTCTTTTTTTATCAGAAAGATTACGAAGCATTTTCGATCTTTCATTACGTTTTTTCATAGGTACAATACCAGCCATCTCAGTAGCCGATGTATTTGCTCTTTCAGAGTATGAGAAGACATGCAAATAAGAGATATCCAGTTCATTTAAGTACTTATAAGTTAATTGAAACTCTTCGTCAGATTCTCCTGGAAAACCTACTATTACATCTACACCAATACAACAATCTGGCATCAGTTCTTTTATTTTGGTAATTCTGGACGTATATAATTCTGTTAGATACCTTCTTTTCATTTTCTTCAGAAGATTATCTGAACCTGATTGGAGTGGTATGTGAAAGTGCGGAACAAATTTATTTGATTGAGCTACAAACTCGATAATTTCATCTGTGAGTAGATTTGGTTCAATAGATGAAATACGGATTCTCTCTAACCCATCGACTTTATCTAATTCTTTAACTAAATCAATGAATCGGTCTTGTCTTTTTCCATCTCTGATGCCAAAATCGCCCGTATTTACGCCAGTTAGAACAATTTCTTTCACCCCACTTGCTACAATATCATTGGCATTTTTAATAACATTTTCAATGGTGTCACTTCTACTGCCTCCACGTGCCATGGGTATGGTGCAAAATGTGCAGCTATAATCGCATCCATCTTGAACTTTTAAAAAAGTACGTGTCCGGTCATTAATAGAATATGACTTATGGAAGATATTTGCTTCCTCTACATCAGAAGCTATTATTTTAGTTTGTTTTTCTCTAATAAAACCATCCAATAAATCTATGAGTTGAAATTTTTCAGCGGCACCTAATACAGCATCTACACCAGGAATTTCAGATATTTCTTTTGGTTTTAGTTGTGCGTAGCAACCGATGATTGCAACATATGCATCAGGTGAAATTTTTCGTGCCTCTTTTACCACTTTGCGACACTTTTTATCTGCATTTTCTGTAACAGAACACGTATTGATAATGAAAATATCTGGCTGATCTGAGAACTCTACCTTTAGATAGCCTCTTTCTTCAAACATTCTTGAAATCGAAGAGGTCTCTGAAAAATTAAGTTTACAACCAAGTGTATAGAATGCCACTTTTTTCATAGGGTGGCAAAATTAAGAAAATTGTATGTAACGGAGTGTTATTGCGGCAGATTACCTCTTCCTTTTCTTTATCTTGAGCGTACTCTTACCTTTTCGAGCATTTTTGAAGTCAACTCCAATACCATATCTAATAACTAATGCCAATACACGATAATTGGCCCTTAAGTTGTCATTAACTTGAAAATCATTGACAGGCACTGAACCATCTTTCGCTCCTAAGAATGTTTGACCTAACGTGAATCGCAGCTCAGCCTCCACTTTTTGAGATTTAATTATCTGGTTATCAATTCCAATTCCAAAATCAATTCCAAATAACCAGCGATTGCCATCTCTTATGTAGTTATATTCGAAATCACCTGGACCATCCTCAAACTTAACTTTATAGTCTAAATCTACAGTGGCATCTATGGTACCTTTGCCACTTAACCAATAATTGATATTCGGGCCTATATTCAAAAACCACTTACCTTCTAATCCTTTAATGAGAGTTAAATTAAACTCTTTTCGAAGTAAAAAATTGAGTTCAATAAAATTGTAAGAAGCGTTATTGACAACATCTTGCCCGTTAAAATTACTTTCTAAGTTTCGGCCTTTTCTCGAAAAAAATCCTTCGACAGACCATGCGAAATCATTTTCTAGCGGGAACAAGATATAGGCTCCAGCTCGGTAACCCAGTTTAATCTTAGAATCATACTCATCTCTGTCATCTTTATCTTCAAAAGACACAGTGTAAGCTTGTGGACCTGCGAGTAAACCGATGTCAAATTTTTGAGCATTTAGTTGAATACTAAATGCGATAAAAAACAGTGCGAAAAGCTTAAAAATTCTAGTGCTCACCTAAATTATTCGAATGCTTAAATATAATTTAAACTAAAAAAATAGTATATTCCAAACGGATATGTGTCTCAAGTTCATGCAATTAAGTTCTTTTTTGACAGTTTTGTAATGAATGACGAATGTTATTTTCAAAATTCATTTTTTAAACTAATGTCTTAATGTTTTTTAGACTACTTATATTGTGCTGTTCGATATTTTGGGTCTTCAGCATTCAAACCAGCCTTGCTCAAGATAATAGTAATTTCTCACACTATTTCATGAACCCATATACTATAAACCCCTCTTATGCAGGAACTGATGGTAGGCCTTCATTATTTTTAACATACAGAATGCAATGGTTAGATATTGAAGGGGCTCCCAAAATAGCAAATGCCTCTTTTCACACACCTATAGGAAATAAAATAGGTTTTGGGTTGAATATTACCAACGCAGAACGTGGGCCTTTAAATACTACTTCAGCATATTTGTCTAATTCAGTAGGAATTTCTCTCTCGGATAAATTCGTATTGAGGTTTGGGGCTTCGTTTGGAGCAGCATCGAATACAGTAGATACCGATGTGCTGGCTAATGTTGATCCAAATATTTTGATTGATATTGATCCGTTAGCCGAAGATAATTTATTCCTTATTGGTAATGCAGGTTTATCCTTACAAGCCAAATATTTCAATTTTGGGGTTTCCATTCCTAACATTTTTAGTGATGAGTTGGTAACAACTGAATCATTTAGTCAGGGAGAAATTAGTCCGCTAGAGAATTTGCTAATCTTTGCTAGTAATCGTTTTTACTTCTCCAAGAAGAAAAAACACATGTTTGAACCTTATCTTTTGTATAGATATAGCGATGTGCTGCCTCCTTTAATAGAGGGCACAGGAATCATTACATTGAATCATACGGTATGGTTTGGTGGATCTTACAGACAAGATTTTGGAATTTCTGCTCTTGCAGGCTTCAAGTTTAATAAGACTTTTGGTTTGGGTTATTCATATAGTATTCAAAATAGTGACGATAATGAAATAAACAGTCCTACGCATGAGATTCAGCTTAATTTATTGCTGGGGGGTAAAAAGAAAGACCGTTTTGTGTACTCTTTTGTTGATTCTGAATTACCGAAGCCAAAGTCTAAAAGACAATTAGCCTTAGAAGAACGAAGAAAACAACTTGAAGAGCAGCGTAAGTTAGAAGAGCAACGTAGGCAGCTTGAAGCGGAAGAGAAAGCTAAAGAAGAAGAAAGGCTTGCACAAGAAAGGGCTGAAAACGAAGCAAAATCAGCTGAAGAAAGAGAGGCAAGGGAACTGGCTGAGAGAGAAGCCCGTGAAAAAGCAGTAAAGGAAGCTCAAGAAAAGGCTAATCAAATAGCAAAAGAAAATGCAGCTAAGAATAATGAAAAGGCTGTTACTGAACCAATAGTGGAAGATGAAATTCAGAAACAACCAGAAAAACCAATGACGGAAACAGTTGTAGAGGAAAAAGTTCAGAGAGAAGAAGATAAGCCTATTCAAGAACCTATTATTGAAAATAAACCTACACCTAAAGTAAAAGAGAACAAACCTGTAAACCCTGCGCAAAATCTTGTTGAGAGATATACTACAGAGGATAGGGTAGTTGTAAAGAGAGGTGGTCATCTGCTTGAATTACAAAGTGGAGAGTACGTAATTGTAGGCGTATTTGGTAGTTATGAGCATGCAGAAAAGTATTCTGATGACTTATTCTTTAGAGGTTACCAATCGAAGTTTGGATATATTACTCAAGAGGGATATTGGTATGTTTATGTTCATCAGGGAGATGTTATAGAAGATGCTCGAGCTAAACGAGATGAACTGAGAAGAAAACAAATTTTCTCAAAAGCTTGGGTACTAACAGTTCAATAAAATGCGAAACACTTTTTTATTATTTTTCATAATTACTTCTACTATCGCCATTGCACAGCCAACTGTTAGCAATATTGATCCGGAAACGACTTATCCCGGAGGTGAAGTGGTAATATCTGGATCTGGATTTGGAACAAATGCCGCAGATGTGCGTGTGTGGTTTGGAGGTGTTCTTGCTCAGAATATTGTTAGCGTTTCAAATACTTCAATAGTTGTTGAGGCGCCAGCTGCTGCACCAAATGCGCCTGTTTCTGTAAGCAGAACGAGTACTGGTTTAAGTGGAGTGAGTAGACAATTGTTTTACATCTCTTATTCGGGAGCAAGTTTTGATGTTAATGATCTTGAACCAGAAATCGCTCTTTTAAATAACGGAACTGAAAACTTTGATATTTGCGGTTGTGATTTTGATGGAGACGGTAAAGTTGACTTAGCGTCTACTCAAAGAAATGGCACTTTTGTGAATATATTACGTAACAACAGTAATGTAGGTGCTATTTCATTTGAGTTATCGACAATTGACATCAGTACTCCAGCAACAAGCATTGGGTGCACTGATCTAGATGGTGATGGCAAGCAAGATTTGTATATGTCGAGAGAAGGGAGTAATACGAACCAGTTATATTTGTTTCGTAATTTATCTACCATTGGTAATATATCTTTTGGAGGAAGAATTATTGTTAATCTTTTAACAAATGATCCAACTGGATCCCCATATCAAGCCGTTAAGGTAGAGCATGGTGATTTAAATGGAGATGGGAAGCCTGATCTTGTAGTTACGAATGGTAATGCAGAGCAACGACTTATTAATATAGTTGAGAATAATAGTACTGTTGGAAATATTTCATTTGAAACCGCATTAATCTTTGAGCTTGATATTCAAGATACCAGTGGTGGTATATCAATACAAGATTTAGATAATGACGGACTTTTAGATTTAGCGATGACCAGAAATCAAGCTTCAAACTTCTTCGTATATCGAAATTTAGGAGGCGGTGGCTTTAATTTTGGGTCTCCTATTGAGTTGACAACTGGTGGTGAAACTATAATTAATGTTACTGCTGCGGACCTCAATGGAGATGGTTTTAAAGAATTAATTGTAACTGAAACACTTAAAAGTAATGTTTTAATCTATGAAAATACTTCTTCACCGGGTACGATTTCATATGCAAATGCTGCTGCATTTACAGTTGGAACAGGAGCTAAGCCAAACTCGGGTCCTTGGGTTGCACGGGGAGCTGATATGAATGGTGATGGCCTTTTAGACTTAGTTGTAGCAGATCGTGGAGAGGAGTCATATTCTGTATTATTAAATCAGGGTTCATTGAATTTTACTGCAATAAATAATACTACACCTTATGCAAATAGAAATATGTATACCGGTGATTTAGATGGTGATGCTAAACCTGATTTGGCTTTTACTGCATTGGAAATTCCAAGTGGTAATTTTTCACTACAAATCATTCGTAATTCTAATTGCTTTCAGCCAACAATTTTAAATGAACAACCTTTGGCTATTTGTGCGGGGCAAACTTTAACGTTGGAGACGCAAAACTCACCGGGCACTACTTATAGTTGGACGCTTAATTCAGGTGATTTAGGTTTGTCCACTAGCAGCATCGATATAACTACATTTGGAACCTATGAAGTAACTGCTGTTTCTGAAGGTGGTAGTTGCACAAATACAGCCTCAATCAATGTATCTGACGGGTCAGGTACAATACCAACTGACCCAGTAGCTACAAACGATGGTCCTGCGTGTACAGGGTCTACAGTTACTCTTTCTGTAGATAATCAGGCAGGTGCAACATACAGTTGGGTTGGGCCCAATGGCTTTACATCAACAGATCAGAATCCCGTTATTTCTAACCTGACATTAGAAGATGCAGGCCTTTATGAAGTTACTGTTAAAGTTGGGGACTGTCTAAGTAGTTCAGTCACAACGGAAGTATTGATAAATACTGCACCTAGTTTTAGTTTGAGTGCCTCAGGTGCTACAACTGTTTGTCAGGGCTCTGCAGTATCCCTTTCCACGCAAAATAGAGCCGGATTTACCTATCAGTGGCTAAGGGATGGTGCTGATGCGGGCGGTTCTTCTCCAACCTTTTCAGCTAACACAAGTGGTGTTTATCAAGTTAGAATCACTGAGAATAGTACCAGCTGCGAGGTATTTACCAACGAAGTGAATGTGCTTGTTTTGTCTGCACCAGTTGCTTCCTTTGATTTTAATACTCCAATCTGTACGGGAATTGACGCTACTTTTACAAACACATCTACAGTTGACCCTAATGCTACAGTAGTATATTCATGGGATTTTGGTGATGGTTCTCCGGTAAATACGACTGATGCGATTCGAATTTTTACCACTTCGGGTAGTTATGATATTACTTTATCCATTCAATATACAGGAGTAACAGGCTGTACTTCCAATACCACAAATACGATTAATGTAGTTGACGCAGTTCCTGTTAATATAACGGCACCTGATAACACTATATGCGAAGGTGAAACAATTGATTTAACAGCAGATGGTACATTTAGCTCTATAACGTGGGGCAATGGCGAAACAACTGAAGTAATTTCTGTCTCAACAGCAGGCACATATAGCGTTGTTGCTTTGGATAATAATGATTGTGAATCGACAGATCAGATAACGATAGTACAGGGAGAAGTGCCAGCTGTTCTTGCTTTTGCCAATGATACTCAGGGTTCCATAACCATCTCTCGCGGTACTGAAGTACAATTATTAGCTACAGAAGCAGACAGTTATAGCTGGTCGCCAACTGATTTTTTATCAGACCCTTCGGTTGCCAACCCTATTTCTACTCCAACATCAAACATAACTTACACAGTAATGGGAGCTATAACTGGTGGATGTATTGGTACAGCAACTGTAGAAATCATAGTGGGTCAATCTGCGGAAGAAATAGATGTTGAACATATAGCGGCATTTAATCCTGATAATAGCAATGATCCAACATGGAGAATAGAAAGATCAGAAAATTATCCGGAGTGCACAATTAGTGTTTTTGATGAGAGAGGAAGCTTGGTTTTTAGAAAATTAGGGTACAATAACGATTGGGACGGTACTTACGAAGGAACACCATTACCTGAAGGTGTATATTATTTCGTTTTCAGTTGCCCAGCTGTAAAACCTTACACGGGTACCGTAATGTTGGTTAGATAATGGTTACAAATCGCTGAAAATCAGCATTAAGTATGAGTTGTCTTCGTGACCGAATTTAATTTAGTTTACAACTTATTTCTATTATATTTATCTTATGATCCAGGCTTTTCGCAAATGCTTTTTCCTTACATTCCTGTTGATATCATTTTCTGCTTTTGGGCAGGAGGCATGTAATAACGGAGTTGATGATGATGGTGATGGCTTGGTAGATTGTGCAGATGGAGATTGTCAGTTTGCAGCCACCATTGAAAAGGGTTGTAATTGTGATGATGGGATTGATAATGATGGCGATGGAAATATCGATAATACCGATAGTGATTGTGCGAGTTTTTATGGCTTAGAGTTTATAGGTGATGATCAAAGTTGTAGTGCACTTGATGGTGGAGGCGGTGGAACCGGAGCATTTGATTTTGTAGGTCCTCCTGCAGAATCCGGTCAGAATACAGTAGATACACAGTCAAAAATTGCAGTGGGTGATATGAACTGCGATGGTATTCCAGATGTGGTCACCACTTCAAAATGGAATCAGTCATTAAGAATAATTGCTACTTCTGACAATCAACCTGACGGCTCAGATAGGGGTGATGTGATTCAAGATTATAAAACTCCTGGTAAAAAGATATTTCCTACAGGCAATTGGTTTTTTGAACAGGAAATACTCATTGCTGATATAGACGGAGTTTGTCCTCCTGAGATTTTTACCATCGCCAGTAAAAGAAAAAATGCCAACCAAGCACCGGAAGAGTTTGTTCTACTTGGCTTTAGAGCTAACCCTTCACCAAGTAATGGAGACTTAGTACCCTTATTTGATGCAGTTTCTCTTGGTCCTGATAGGCCAGGTTCTTTAGGAATAGCTGATTTTGATTGCGATGGTGATGCAGAAATATTTTTGAAAGACCAGATTTATAACGCTGCAACTGGCGAATTGCTATTAGACGGAAACATTGGCGATTGGGATACTGAGGTGAATGGAGGCCCTGTTGTAGCTGATATTATACCAGGTGGAAATCTAGAAATGGTTGTCGGTAATGAGTTATGGAGTATCCCTGCACTTACCGATGGTGTAACTCAAACACCAACATTGATTGCTGATATGAACACGATTGACCCTACACAGCAATGGTTTCCGAAAGAAATATTTGATAATAAGGAATATGGATTTGATAATTTTAGTTCCACTTCTATAGCTGATGTTAATGGAGATGGGAACCTAGATGTTGTTATGTCAGGTGCTCTCAATTCCTCAACAGGCAAGACGGCTGTTTTCTTTTGGGATATCACAAACAATACAGTAGATCATTATATAGTAGCCGACCCAATTTATGCAAATGGTTGGCCATTTGGTACTAGTAGGGTGAATCTTGGTGATGTGGATGGAGATGGCAAACTTGAATTAAGCTTTGTTGCAGGTAATCAATTAGTAGTACTGGAGGAATCTGGAGGGATTCTCGGAGACGATCCCAGTGACCCTTCCGGCAATACGGATGCAAATGGCCATGCAGTAAAATGGATTCGAACAATTAATGACAGTTTATCTGGTATCATATCAACCACAGTTTATGATTTTGATAATGATGGAAATCCCGAATTAGTTTATAGAGACTCTCAAGAGTTAGTGGTAATTGATGGTCGTGACGGTGTAACAGTTTTATGGTCAGTAACATGTTATTCTCACACATTTACGGAAGGTCCGGTAATTGCCGATGTTGATGGAGATTCTAATACAGATTTATGTGTTCCCTGTAATACAACCAACACTTTTGATATCAATGACCCTATCCAACAACAAGCTTTAGGAGAATTAAGATGTTTCTTTTCTGATGATAACGGATGGCTGCCAACAAGGCAAGTATGGAATCAGCAGGGGTACGCTGTAACCAATATTGGGGATGATTTGTCTGTTCCTTGTCCTGCTTTGGATATGACAACTGTCTTTTCAACAGGCGATTGCCCAAATGGCCTCCCTGGTCCCCAGACTCCACTGAATACGTTTATGAATCAGGTGCCTACTTTAGGTGCAGATGGTTGCCCTTTCTTTCCAGCTCCTGATATCTCATTCGTGGGTAATGATCCTACGCTAGATCCTAGTGATCCAGACTATGTAGACCCCAGTGACCCTAATTACTTCCCAGCTGTGGAGGTAATACCGCCAGTATGTGGTCTAAGAGGAATTGAAGTTGCTTTTAATATTATTAATAGTGGTTCACTAGCAATCACAGACAATTTAGATGTTAGTTTTTGGGAAGGTAACCCTACGTTAGCTGTAGATACGCTCACAGGAGAGCCAGCTACTTTATTAAATACGGAGGTTCTAGCATTATTAGGACTTCAAGTAGGAGATACCTTAAGCCAGGGCGGTATTACGTTCGATTACAGCGGAAGAGTATCTACTCTATACATTGTATTAAATGATGATGGAACTGAATTTCCTGTTGATTTATTTAATAATGAGTTCAGTGAGTGTTTTATAGATAATAACATTTTCGCATTTCCAATAACACCAACACCATTTACAGTAACAATTCAGAAAATTTCTGATAATACCAATTGCGATCCATCTGTAGCTACTAGTAATGACGGTGAGTTAACAGCAGTGATAACGCGAGATGGTGTGACACTTCCTTTAAGTGACTTTTCTTTTCAATGGTATGATGGACCTGATACAACATCGGCTCCTTTGCCAATTGCTCAAGGTGGTGATGCCAGCACTGCATTTCAACTTTCTAATGGTGATTATACTTTGGTTGTTACCGATTTAGACAAAGGTTGTTCAAGTTTACCCATCAGCGAAACAATTGTTCAACTGGCACAGACACCTCAGGCTTCTATTCAGGTAAACTCTAATCAAACAGTCTGTCTGCCGCCTAATGGAGAATTGGAAGTTGTCATGGCTGATTTTTCTGGTGTTACCTTTCAATGGTTTGATCAATTCCTAAATCCATTAGGAATAACAGGGCCTGTAGCTAGTGACCTTGACGAAGGGGGTTATAACGTAGTGGTAACTAAAAATGGTTGCGATACCACATTAGTGGCCAATATTCAAGGGCCGCTAGTGCCTGATATTACCGCTTCCGTAACACAAAATATTGTTTCATGTGCCGATGTTAATACAGGTGCTGTTACATCTGAAGTATTCCTGGCAGGTGTTTTACAAGATCCTGCTCAATACACCTTTAATTGGTATTTCTACGATATTGCTACATCTACACAGGGAAGTGCATTGCCACCTGAAAATGGTACAGGACCATCTCGTACCGGGCTAGCAGCCGGGGATTATGCCGTCTTTGCAACCCAGAATTCCACCAACTGTACCACCACATTTCCGGCCATTGTTACGATTACAGATAGTCGAGTTTTTCCAGAGGCAACTGTTGTGGAGGTTGCTCCCCAGACATCTTGTGACCCTGCTCAACCCAATGGTATTTTGGAAGTACAAATTAACTATCCTGGAGGTGGCCCTGAAGATCCGAACAACTTTACAATACGTTGGTTCAGGGGTGATAATACACTTGATTCAAATGAACACTTTGATGTATCTGCCGATGGTTCACAGGCATTTAATGTTCCTGGAGGTGGTGTGCCTTACACGGCACAAGTTGTTGATGTAAATGGCTGTGATGCTACCGACTTTTTAGCAGTTAGTGAGAGTATCATTTACCCTCAATTAACACTCACCAAGATCAGCGATAACACTATATGTGACGAGACACTAGCAGGAACTTCGTTCAATGGTGAGATTCAAGTTTCTGTAACATATGATGGAGTAAATATTCCATTGCCTGACCCAAATTATGAAATAACCTGGTATGATGGAGGTTCTATTGGTGCTCCCGTTATTGCCGTAGCAGACCCAAATAATCCTACATTATCAGAGCTTCCTGGTGGCCAGCAGTATACGGCAGTTATTACCAGAACAGATATATTTTGTCCTTCGAATGCGGGGACTGTGAACGTGCTTAACTTAAGCGTTCCTCCGGTAATTGATTTTACTATGTTTCCTAGTACAAGGTGTGCAGCGCCATTTAATGGAGCTGTGACCTTAAATACTATTGATGGAGCGGCCGTTGATTTTGGTACTCACACCGTAAATTGGTATGATGGAAATGCTTTAAAAGCCATTCCTGATGGTACTAATATTGGTACTTATTTCGGTTCAGGATTGGCTCCGGGAGATCAGGTATTGTTAGAAGTTATTGATAACGCTACCGGATGTAGTACTACTCAAATCAATACTATTACAGAGGGGCAGGCTAAGCCTACTTTCACCTTTACAACACAGCCCAACTCAGTTTGTGACGAATCTTTGGCTTCAAGTTTATTTACAGGTGAAATTGTAATTACCCTGGATGCGTATCCCAATGATCCGGGTGCGGATGGTATTGCCGACACTTATGATTACACTATTACTTCAGCTGCTACAGGAGCGATAACTCAAACTACAGCTGCAGGAGTAGTTACTTTTAGTAATCTTCCCGATGATAATTATACCGCTATTGTCACTAATAATGATTTAGACTGTCCTTCAGATGCGGTACCAATCACTGTAAATGATATTCAAATACCACCAGTAATTGATTTCACGATGAACCCGAATACAAGGTGTGTAGCCCCATTCAATGGTTCAGTAACGTTGAATACAATTGATGGCAATCCATTTAGTCCAGCGACTCATACAATAAATTGGTACGATGGCAATACCATTGATTTTTCGGGACCTGGGGGAGCAAGAAACCCTGATGGAACGAACATAGAAACTTATCTAGGCTCAGGTATCGCACCAGGAGATCAGGTATTATTAGAGGTAATTGATAATGCAACCGGCTGTAGCACCACACAGCTGAGTACAATTACTGATGGTCAGGCAAAACCTACATTTACCTTTGCTACACAACCCAACTCAGTTTGCGATGAGTCAATCGCTACTAACTTATTTACGGGAGAGATCGTCATAACTTTAGACCCCTATGCGAATGATCCAGGAGTAGATGGAAATCCTGATACTTACACCTACAGTATCACCGGTCAGGTAACAGGCTTTACAGCCAATAATAATACAGGTGTATTCCAAAACTTGGAAGATGACACCTATGATGTTGTAGTTACCAACGATGATTTGGGATGTCCTTCAGATGTTGTTCCAGTGGTAGTAAGTGATATTCAAATACCACCGGTAATTGATTTCACGATGAACCCGAATACAAGGTGTATAGCCCCATTCAATGGTTCAGTAACGTTGAATACAATTGATGGCAATCCATTTAGTCCAGCGACTCACACAATAAATTGGTACGATGGCAATACTATTGATTTTTCAGGACCAGGAGGAACAAGAAACCCAGATGGAACGAACATAGAAACTTATCTAGGCTCAGGTATCGCACCAGGAGATCAGGTATTATTGGAGGTAATTGATAATGCAACCGGCTGTAGCACCACTCAGCTTAATACAATTACAGATGGTCAGTTAAAACCTACATTTACCTTTGCTACACAGCCCAACTCAGTTTGCAATGAGTCAATAGCTACCAACTTATTTACGGGAGAGATCGTCATAACTTTAGACCCCTACGCGAATGATCCCGGTGTAGATGGAATTCCTGATACTTATACCTACAGTATCACCGGTCAGGTAACAGGCTTTACAGCCAATAATAATACAGGTGTATTCCAAAACTTGGAAGATGACACCTATGATGTTGTAGTTACCAACGATGATTTGGGATGTCTTTCAGATGTTGTTCCAGTGGTAGTAAGTGATATTCAAATACCACCGGTAATTGATTTCACGATGAACCCGAATACAAGGTGTGTAGCCCCATTCAATGGTTCAGTAACGTTGAATACGATTGATGGTAATCCTTTTAGTCCAGCGACTCACACAATAAATTGGTACGATGGCAATACTATTGATTTTTCGGGACCTGGGGGAACAAGAAACCCAGATGGAACAAACATTGTAACTTATCTAGGATCGGGTATCGCACCTGGAGATCAAGTGTTATTGGAAGTAATTGATAATGCCTCGGGATGTAGTACTACTCAAGTGAGTACAATAACTGACGCTCAACTTAAACCAACATTTACGCCATCCACTAACCCTAATTCAGTATGTGATGCTACGTTAACTGTAAATCCTTTTACAGGTGAAATCACGTTAACTCTTGATGCAAATGCTAATGACCCTGGATTGGATGATAATTATACTTATGACATTTCAGGACCAGTTGCCCAATCAAATAGTACTGGAGTATTCCAAAACCTTCCTAATGGTAGTTATACAGCAATTGTTACTAACGATGATTTAGGCTGTGCATCTGACCCTGTGCCGGTAGTAATCGATTTTACGCCTTCTGGCCCTGCAATTACTGAGTTATTAACACCAAGCACAAATTGTAGTGGTAGTGCTGATAACGGACAAATTGAGATTACTGCTATAGATGGTAATCCATTTGACAATACCACACATGAAATTAATTGGTATAATGGTAATTCTATTGTTTTTAGCGGAGGAGTTAGGAATCCCAACTTATCAGGAACTGATACTTATAGTTCAATTGCAGGTGACGCAGAATATACTGTTGAAGTTATAGATTTAGCGACAGGTTGTAGTTCCTCCGAAACATACACTTTACCAAAAAACCAAATTGACCCAGTTGTTACACTCAACACAAAACAAAATAACTCAATTTGTAATCCATCATTAACGAATCCCTCGGTTGAGTATAATGGATTAATTACAGTAGATGTTACCGACACCAATGGAGACCCTTCTCATACTTACACTTATACTTGGGTTAACGTTGCTACTGGAAACCCTGTATTAACCGATTTTCCAAATGCGGTTATAACACCAGCAGATGGCACTACTAATAGCTTAGTATCTACATTAGATCAGGTTCCTGGCGGAACGTATTCAGTAACTGTTTTAAATAATATTTTAGGTTGTGAATCTGAAGCTAAGGAGTTTACAATAACCAATGTACAGGTACTCCCTACACCTACATTAAACCTAAACCAACAGCAAACCTCGTGTGGAGCGCCAAATGGTGAGATTGAATTGACAGCACCTCTCGGAGTTAACTTCCAATATGAATGGTTTGTTGGATCTGGTACAGGAACACCATTTGTTAGTGGTACACATGGCACACTAACCTCTTCTACAATCATTTCTGATCTTGCAGGTAATACCAGATTTACTGTAAGAGTTACTGACTTAACAACAGGCTGTAGAGATTTGGCTGAGGAGTTGGTAATAGAAAATCTTGTTGATCCCGTTGTGGCTGAACTAAATAAGAATCCTAATGCTACTTGTGATGTTATCAACTTAGGCCCTACCGGAGATTTTGAAGTACAAATTACTTCAGGTTCAGGACCAGATTTAACATTCCCAACTTCTGATTACGATGTATTGTGGTATACAGGCTCAACTCCAACAGGCACTGAAACTAGAATTGATGGTGATGCACTAACAGCAGGCTCTCCAACTCTTTCAGGCTTAGATGATGGAGATTATACAGTCGTTATTGAGGATCAAACTACATTTTGTACTTCCGATCCTTTAGTTATTGAAATTGTTGATGCAATCGTTAACCCAACTATAACCACTGGTTTCACACAACAGACCAGTTGTGATTATACGAACAATCCAAATGGAGAAGTTACGGTAACTGTTACAGGTCCGGCAGGCCCATATACAGTAACGTGGTTCACTGGTTCAGATATTACAGGTACTGATATTACACAGTCTTCAAATACAGGAGTACCCGTAGGTACACCAATCACAGATGATATGGCAGGTTACCCAGCTGGTGATTATACAGTGCTTGTTTATAATGAAGTAACAGGTTGTACTTTTCAGGAGACTGTTACTATAACCCAAAATATAGTTAACCCTATAGTGTCTCTTACTCCTTCAGATCATACAGATTGTACTTTCGATGGGACTATTACTCCTAATCTAGTTCAAGGAGCCAATGTTAATTATTCATTTAATTGGTATCAAGGGCAAACTGTAGGTGCACCGGGTTCTGAAGTTTATAGTGCAACTGCTCTATTTGGAAGTGGTGACGAAGTGTTGAATCAAACGAATATTCAAGCTTTTGGAGTTTTGAATAATTTATATTCTGACTTCTACACACTGGAAGTAATTGATAATGAGAATTTTTGTACAATTAGTACGAGCACATCTTTTATTGCACCAGCACCAGCGCAACTAGATATTCGTTTTATAGATGTGGTTCAACCATCTGATTGTGCTCTGGCTGAAGGAGTATTAACAGGGTATGTTGATTTAAATGGTAGTGGTACAGCAGATTTGGCAACTGAAGTGCCAAATTCAGGTGATTTTAGATTTACCTGGTATGAAGGTCTTCCATCGGATCCTGATCCCAATTTCTTTGAAAATACAATTGACTCTTATTTTAATGGTTCAGCACTAAATGTTGATGTTAACGATATTTATACTAATGGTCCAGTGCCTGGTGGTACGCAAGATGTTAATTACTTTGAAAGTGTATCCGCTACTGACGGTGCAACAATTTATGAACAACCAAGTGGTACTTATACACTAGTTGTTGAAGACCTTAGAGGCGTTGGTGGAACAGGTTGTATTGAATATGCGTCCTTCTTTCTCCCATTCGTTGATGCTCAGGTAACAACGTTCATCTCTAAATCTGATGATACAGATTGTGATCCAGCAGTGGGTAATGGTACAATAGAAGTAATTGTGAATGAGGCGGATGGAACAGTTGCCAACCAGGCCCTTTATCCTGTTTATTTATTTGATGTACCCAATCCAGATATAGTTACTGATCCTGTAAATCCTAGTCCAGTACCAATTCAAACGATTCAAAGAGGCGGATACACGAGTGATTTCAGTGTGGATGTTGATGGGTGGAGTTCAACAAGAGCGAATATTACCAATTTATTAAGTCAAAATGATGGCCTTGCCGATCCAAGAAATGATGTATTGGAAATTGATAATACATCAACTACAGGAGTGCATTATATAGAACTTGACGTAGTATTCGTACCCGGAAATAATTATACGATTAATATTGAATACTTTATACCAAATTCAAATGCCAATGTAGACGGATTTAGGCTATTCAGTCCAGGTGCAGGTTTTTTCTTTGATGGGGCTGCTGGAGCAAACGGTGTGGTAACGAATATTTGGGATACAAAATCAGCAAGTTTCACCGCTTCAAATGAATCAATTAGGATTTATTCTATGAATGGAGTAAGTAATAATTTTCTTGCATCCTTGGGTAATGATTATCTATATATTGCCCAAATTGAGATAATTGATACTACTATTCCAACTACCACTTTCTCGAACTTGGGTCCCGGAGACTATTCAATTGTTTCTCAACAAGATTTTGGTTCAGGCTGTTATTCGGAATTATTACAAGTAACAATTGAAGATGCTGCTCAGCCACCTGTATTAACTCCAACCATTGCTCATGACACTTGGTGCGACAATTCAGGTAATAATGGGGATGGTTCAATTTCAGTAGTTCCAGCGTTAAATCCTTTAGATATAGCATCAGTGGATAACTCACCTGGTTCACCGCAAAATACTGAACCAAACCCAAGAACTTATACCTATTTATGGAATACTGCTGATGGAACCTTAGCGGTGGATGGATTTACTCAAACCCTTCTGGGGCCTAATCCTTCCACAATTTCGGGTTTGGCACCTGGAAATTACCAGGTAACAGTAACAGACGATGATACAGGTTGTCAAACAATTGAATCCTATGAAGTTATTGATCAGGATGTAGATCCATCATTAGCTGTTTTTAATTTAACTCCTTCAGATAGGTGTACGCCAAATGAAAATGGAGTAATTGAAATAGATGCGAATGATATTACCCCACAAGATGGAGTTACTCCAACCACTTCGGATTACTCATTTACACTATTATTGTTAGATGAGATCACGAATACCTATAACGATGTAACTGCATTATCCACCGAAGTTGATGCTGATCCACTTTATAGATTCGAAGATTTACCTGCCGGTAGATACGCACTTCAGATTGAGATATTGGATAATACATTCCCTGGTTTTGGGTGTGTTTCTCCTCCAATACCTGCTGGAGAAATAGTTGATAATTCTACTGACCCTGTTTTAACTGAAGCGATTACAGTGGATAACAGTTGTGACCCTTCATCTAGTGGTGAAATCCATATAATTGCTGATAACGGAGCCCCAAGCGCAGGAGTTTATACTTTTAATTGGTATTTGGGACTGGATGAAACGGGTACTCCGTTTAACGACCCAACGGATGGTACAATTTATAGCCCAGGTGATACACATCCAACTTTTGGTTTGGTAGGTGATAATGAATCATATATATCGGATGTTATCCATGGCGATTATGCTGTAGAAGTATTTGATCCAGTTACAAATTGCTTCACTATTAGAACCTATGAGGTAAATTATGAGCCATTATTGCCAAGTTTAACGGTAAATTTTGAAAGTCAGCGTGCCTGTGATATTACTATTCCAACTGCCGGTTCAATTGAATTAGCAACTGTTTCTATTGATGCAATTGATGACTATGAGTTTTATTTATATGACAATGAAACAGATCTGAATGTCGGTCCGGGCAATGAAGTGGCCCTGGATAATGATTTAGCCGGTGGAGCTTTATTTAATGGTTTGGTTGCAGGTACTTATTATGTAGTCGGCCTTAAAGTTCAGGGTGCTACAGGAGGCTTGGGATGTGCGACATCTCCTGTGTCAGTTGTAATTGAGGATGAAACTGTTCAACCTGATATCTCAATTGTTCCTGAGTTTGATACTTCATGCGATGCTACAAATCCAGAGGGCTTAATTTCTATTACTACCTCTACAACTGGTGGATTAGGGGATGATTCAAATAACCCAGTTTATACTTACACACTAACCAGTACTAATGCAGCTGCTACTGCTGCAATTACTGCATTAGGTGGACCTTTAACCGGTAATGGTAATCCAACGGATGCCGATAATGATAATGTAGATGACGATGGGGATGATGACATTATTTTTGGCTTACCAGAAGCTCTTTATACCATTGTAGCGGAGAATAGTATCACTGGTTGTTCAGTAACTGGCCAATTTGAAATAACTAAAGTAGAAGAACCTATTATTGTTCAGACAGTAGATGCAACTGACATGACTACCTGTGACTTGACAATAGGTGGTGGAACGGCCACTGTTACTTCAGTCAGCCCACTGGATGTTTTTGGTGCAGGTAATACAATCGATGACGAATACAGTTTCGAATGGTATAGAGGAGAATTTGGTGAGGATTTTAGCACTGCATTTACTAATGGGCCGTTCGTAGGTGTAAACGGTGCGGATACTCAGACTCAGATTGAATTAGATGAAGGAACGTACTACGTGATAGCTACAAGAGAACTTGGTTTTCCTCCAGGATCAGGTTGTGCGAGCCCACCATTTAGAGTAGATATTCTTGATCTAAGTATTGACCCAACTTTTACGGCCACAGCCAACTCAGAGACGAGTTGCGATGGTTCAGGGGAAGGTAGTTTAGTAATTAACAATATCGTAGGCACAGGCCCATTGTATAATATTACGATAGATGAAGTAGATGGCGGAGGGGCATTAATGGGTAACATATCCACAAACAATAACTATGATTTTGGGGCTTCCGGAGCGTATACAGAAACAGGCTTAGGTGTAGGTTTCTACCGCACGACAGTATTTGATATAGGTACTGGTTGTCAGACTATTCAGACCAGAGAGATCACGTTAAGTGAACAGCCGATTATCATTACAGATGCTTCAGCCACAGATCAGACTACCTGTGATCCAACAATTAATGGAGGAACAGTATCGATTAATGCTGTAACACCACTAACAGGAGCATCGATTGTAGCTGAGTATGAGATATTCTGGTATGGAGGGGCACTAGGAGCTGATTTTACAACAGCATCTGCTTCACCAGCGATAGCTACGGATGTAGAAACAGTACCGGACTTAACAGAAGGGACCTATTATGTGCAAGTAAGAAGAAGAGCAGGTTTCTCACCTGGAGCAGGTTGCGAGAGTGCGCCTTTCAGAGTAGACGTATTTGACGTAAGCGTGAATCCTACCTTTACAGCCACAGCGAACTCTGAGACGAGTTGTGATGGTTCAGGGGAAGGTAGTTTAGTAATTAACAATATTGTAGGCACAGGCCCATTGTATAATATTACGATAGATGAAGTAGATGGCGGAGGGGCATTAATGGGTAACATATCCACAAACAATAACTATGATTTTGGGGCTTCCGGAGCGTATACAGAAACAGGCTTAGGTGTAGGTTTCTACCGCACGACAGTATTTGATATAGGCACTGGTTGTCAGACTATTCAGACCAGAGAGATCACGTTAAGTGAACAGCCGATTATCATTACAGATGCTTCAGCCACAGATCAGACTACCTGTGATCCAACAATTAATGGAGGAACAGTATCGATTAATGCTGTAACACCACTAACAGGAGCATCGATTGTAGCTGAGTATGAGATATTCTGGTATGGAGGGGCACTAGGAGCTGATTTTACAACAGCATCTGCTTCACCAGCGATAGCTACGGATGTAGAAACAGTACCGGACTTAACAGAAGGGACCTATTATGTGCAAGTAAGAAGAAGAGCAGGTTTCTCACCTGGAGCAGGTTGCGAGAGTGCGCCTTTCAGAGTAGACGTATTTGACGTAAGCGTGAATCCTACCTTTACAGCCACAGCGAACTCTGAGACGAGTTGTGATGGTTCAGGGGAAGGTAGTTTAGTAATTAACAATATTGTAGGCACAGGCCCATTGTATAACATCACGATAGATGAAGTAGATGGCGGAGGGGCATTAATGGGTAACATATCCACAAATAATAACTATGATTTTGGGGCTTCCGGGGCGTATACAGAAACAGGCTTAGGAGTTGGTTTCTATCGCACGACAGTATTTGATGTAGGTACCGGTTGTCAAACTATTCAGACTAGAGAGGTCACGTTAAGTGAACAGCCGATTATCATTACAGATGCTTCAGCCACAGATCAGACTACCTGTGATCCAACAATTAATGGAGGAACAGTATCGATTAATGCTGTAACACCACTGACAGGAGCATCGATTGTAGCAGAGTATGAGATATTCTGGTATGGAGGGGCACTAGGAGCTGACTTTACAACAGCTTCAGGCGGTGGAACGATCGCCACGGATGTAGAAACAGTACCGGACTTAACAGAAGGAACCTATTATGTTCAAGTAAGAAGAAGAGCAGGTTTCTCACCAGGAGCAGGTTGTGAGAGTGCACCATTCAGAGTAGATGTATTTGACGTAAGCGTGAATCCTACCTTTACTGCTTCAGCGAACTCAGAGACAAGTTGCGATGGTTCAGGGGAAGGTAGTTTAGTAATTAACAATATCGTAGGCACAGGCCCATTGTATAATATTACGATAGATGAAGTAGATGGCGGAGGGGCATTAATGGGTAACATATCTACAAACAATAACTATGATTTTGGTTTTTCAGGACCGTATACAGAAACAGGTTTAGGAGTAGGCTTCTATCGCACGACAGTGTTTGATGTTGGTTCAGGTTGTCAACTGGTACAAACGAGAGAAGTGACCTTTAGCCAGCAACCAATAATTATTACCGATGCAGAAGCAACAGATCAATTAACCTGTGATCCTACTATAAATGGCGGAACCGTAACGCTCAATTCAGTTACACCGTTTGGCGCGTCACCAGATATTCTAACCGAATATGAGATTTTCTGGTATGGTGGAGCCTTGGGTGCAGACTTTGCTACTGCTTCTGGAGCTGGTACGATTGCTACTGATGTAGAAACCGTGCCTAACCTGTCAGAAGGGACTTACTATGTACAAGTGAGAAGAAGAGTTGGATTTTCACCTGGTGCGGGTTGTGAAAGTGCACCATATAGATTGGATGTATTCGATTTAAGTACTTTGCCAATATTGTCTTACGATGTACCTGAACCTGACAGAACATGTCCTGGAGCTACCGAGTTTTATGGACAAGTGACCATTGATTCAGATGTAGATATTAGCTTGAATTTGGCTGATTGGGTATTTGAATATGATGCAGACGATGATGGTGTATTTGGAGAAGTAGGTGATGACGATCTTCCAGGTTCTTACGCGTCAGTAGTCAATACAATAAGATCTGCTACTTTCTCAGGGTTATCAGCAGGTACATATCGACTAACAGTTATGGATGTAAATGGCTGTACGAATACCACTGATGTTGAAATCGTAAATGATCCAACGGCTAGTACACCTAATATTGTAGATATCAACCCTGATTACCCAGATGGATGTGATGGTATTAGTGGTAGTTTGGAAGTAACCAGTATAACAATTGGGTCTTCTGGTACTTTTGGTCTTCCAGATGTAGCTGACCCTTTACAATTTACATATGAATGGTACTTTGAAACATTTGATGCTGCCGGCTTGATAGCTGGTGAAACTACGAATACGCTTAATGGCCTTCAAGTAGGTACGTACTACGTGGTCGTAACTAGTGTATTAACACAATGCACATCAATACCTAAAGAATTTGAGGTTGATGATAGGGATATTATTTATCCGGAATTGGTATTAGAGCAGACAATTCCACAATTAAGTTGTGAGGAACCTTATTCTGGTGAGCTCACTGCCACTGTAGATGAAATTGCCGGGCCAACTGGTCCTTACACTTTCGACTGGACTTATGAAGGTAGTGCTGTATTGCCGCTTAATGTAGTTACCGGTAATCCTGTTACACCAGAATTTCCTGCGCCTAATGTAAGTGTTCTAGATAGTTTACCGGTCGGTAGATATGATGTCGTTGTTACAAATACGGCAACGGGATGTACTGCTACCCAGCTATTTATCGTAGAAGATGAAAGTTTATTCTTCCTACCAGTAATAAATACAGGTACAGAGCCTGTAACAAGTTGTGATGTAAATAATGGTGGTATATTTGGTATAGCAGTGCCTTTCTTAGATGCTAATGGTATTGATATTTACCCTATCAGAAATGCTGGTGGAGGCCCTGCTTATAATTATCAAATAGATATTTATTCAGGTGATATTCAGGGTGATCCTAACTTAAATGATCCGACATTCCTGGGAGATAGAGCATCTCAAAATAATGTAAGTGCTGGTGTGAATGTATCAGTTGGCTCGGTGCAAGCTGGATTATATACCGTTAGGTTAATTGATAATAATACTGGTTGTATTTCGGTAAAAGTAGATGAGGTATTTGTGAGTAATACATTCCCTCAACTCGAAATAGTTGTCGAAAATCCATTAGTTTCCTGTGACCCGGCTGATCCGGATGGGCAATTAAATGTAATTGTCGATGGACAGCCATCGGTTAGCGGGTATACATTTGAGTGGTATGAAGGCACTGTAGCCACTGGTGACCCGGCAGATATTATAGATAACAAAAGTAGACTGGTTGGGGTAGGTGCAGGAGATTATACGGTACGTGTTACAAATAACATTTCAGGCTGTTTTACTGATGCAACAGGTACAGTAGAAGAAGATCAGTTGCTAGCTCCAACTCCAACTCCAGAATTGTTGTCTGATAGGTTCTCTTGTATTGTGGAAGATGGAGAGCTAACGGTTACTGTTGATGGAGAAACACAAGGATACACATTTGAGTGGTATGAAGGTGAAGATGGAACAGGTACAGTTATTTCTACGAATGTAAGAGTACAAAACCTTGATGTAGGAACTTACTCAGTTGTAGCTTTTGATAATGTAACGGGTTGTTCTTCCTTACCAGCTAGTATAAGTGTTGGTGATCAGAGAATTGATCCTGAGTTTGTGTTTGAAACCGAAGGTTCTAAATGTGATGAAGCAACCGGTTTAGCAAGAGTTGTAATGACGAACAATGCTTCTGTAGGTTCGATCACCTGGACGGATTTAAGTAATGGTGCTGGATTAGGACTTGGTCAGGAGATCAATGACGTAGAGTCTGGAGAATACAGTGCATTGGTTGTTACACCATTTGGTTGTGAAAACGAAGGTATTGCCGAGGTTGGTACAGTTATTACAAACTATAACCTTGTTTCTCCAGATGGAAGTGGAACCAATGACAACTTCCAAATTGATTGTATTACCAGATACCCTAACAACAATGTGAAAATTTATAATAGATCGGGTGTGCTTGTGTACCAAATTGATGGATACAATAATGAAGACAAATCATTCGTAGGGTTAGGTGAAAACGGAGTATACGGTATAGGTAATGATTTACCGAATGGTACATATTACTATGTAATTGATAGAGGAGATGGTTCTAAGTTGATTTCAGGATTTTTAGAACTAATTCGCTAAATTCAAGATGAACATGAATAAATTTTTTAAAGTAGTTGTATTCGTTTTCTTGACTTGCACTGGGGCTCAGTCTCAGCAGCTAAGGCCAGTACAGAGCTTATACATGTTCGATCTGTTATTAATTAATCCAGCTTATGCAGGTAGCCAGGTACAGTTAAGCGCAACTTCTATTTATAGAAACCAATGGGTGAACTTGGAAGGAGCACCTCAGACTTTTACAGCTTCTATGCAGTCGAGTTTATTAAATAATAGAATGGGGCTTGGTTTGGTCTTGGGTAAAGATGTACTTGGTGTACATGAGAACTACAATATATTTGCGAGCTATGCTTACAAAATACCAATGTACGGTGGTGCAAGCTTGTCAATGGGTTTGCAAGCTGGTTTTGACTTAATTCAATCTGATTTTACGAGAACCACAGTTCCAACAGCTTCTGGAGCGTCAGGTGCGCCCGGTTCAAGTGACCCTTACTACTTAGCAACAAGTGCCGCTAATCCAAACTTTGGTATGGGTCTATTCTATACTAATAGAGTCTTTTATGCAGGAATTTCGGTGCCATATATTCTGGAGAACGACATCATTCAGGATGTTGAAAGTGGACAGTTAACTACTGAGTCAGTAAAAAATACCCGAAACTATTATGTACATGGAGGAACCACTTTTCAGACGGATCCAAACTTCAAAATTTTAGCTTCAACACTCGTTCGATTTCAGGATGGTGCTCCACTAAGTTTTGATGTAAATGCATTGGGCGTAATCAAAGAAACTGTGGGCCTTGGAATGGGTTACCGTTTAGTTGAAGGCCTTATTTTTATGTTCGAGTTAAAAGTAAATGAAAACTTTCATGTAGGATATGCCTATGACAAAACAGTCTCTACCATCGGTAGAGTATCTAGTGGTTCCCATGAGATTATGCTCAACTACAGAATAAAGATTCAGAGATGGCATCAAGGCCTTGAATGCCCTTCTTACTTCTAATTTACGTTCAGCTCTTTCTCTATTTTATCTAGTAAGGCATCTACTTCTTTAGAAACCTTTTCATAGTCTGATACATTTCCAAGTTTTGTATTAGCACTTAGATAAAATTTGATTTTAGGCTCAGTGCCTGATGGCCTGGCCGATATCTTGTAACCTTCTTGAGTGAAAAATTGCAAAACATTTGATTTAGGAAAGTCTATGGTTTTTTCTTCTCCTGTTACAGTATTGCGTTCAATACCCGCTAAATAATCAGCCACTTTTACCACCTTAGAACCAGCAAAAGAAGCTGGAGTTTGTTCTCTAAAGTTGGACATCATTTTTTTGATCTCCTCTTCACCGGCCATACCCTTTTTGGTAATTGAAATCAGGCGTTCTTTGTAAAAACCAAATTTAACGTACATTTCCTGTAGCATCTCATATAATGATTTGCCATTGTCAGAAGCATAGGCACACATTTCGGCAATCATAGCACAAGAAGCAATAGCATCCTTATCACGAACAAAATCACCTACCATATAACCGTAGCTCTCTTCACCTCCAATGATAAACTGCTCTTTACCTTCCAATTGCTTTATTAATGCTGCGATGTACTTGAATCCCGTTAATGTATCGTAGCAGTTTACGCTGTAATGCCTGGCTATATCATTAATAAGGTCAGTGGTTACAATGGTCTTGATAACGCACTCGTTGCCTTTGAACCGGTTAAGCTCTTTCCATCTATTAAGCACATAATATGTGAGTAAACTTCCAGTCTGGTTTCCATTCAGTAAGATATACTCGCCTTTATCATCTTTTATGGCAATACCCACGCGATCGGAGTCAGGGTCGGTTGCCATAATTAGCTCAGCATTAATTTCCTTCGCCTTATTGATGGCAAGGTTTAGTGCTTCCTTCTCTTCCGGATTAGGATAAACAACTGTTGGGAAATTACCATCCGGTGTTGATTGCTCTTCGAGTAAATGAACGTTAGTAAAACCTAATTCCTCCAAGCATCTTGGCACCATTTTATAGCCCGTACCATGGATAGGAGAGTAAATGATGCTGATATCATGCTGATTCTTCACGGATTCAGGAGATAAGCATTGTGATTTTACTTTATCCAAATAGATTGAATCAATCTCTTCGCCAATAGTCTCAATTAAATTGGCGTTTGAATTAAAGTTTACCTCGTCAATGCTTTTAATAGCGCTAACCTCATTTATTACATTTTTATCATGTGGTGCAATTAGCTGCGCGCCATCATTCCAATAGGCTTTATAGCCATTGTATTCTTTCGGGTTATGCGATGCTGTAATAACAACACCACTATGACATTCGAGATGTTTAATAGCAAATGAGAGCTCAGGTGTAGGCCTTAAATCTTCAAATAGATAAACTTTAATACCATTTGCCGAGAATACAGCCGCTGTATTTTCCGCAAAAAATCTACTGTTATTTCTACTGTCATGAGCAATGGCAACTTTTATCTGCTCATTTGGGAATGACTTGAGAAGGTAGTTAGCCAAACCCTGTGTGGCCATCCCAATTGTATATTTATTCATACGATTGGACCCAATGCCCATAATGCCACGAAGACCACCGGTGCCAAACTCCAGGTCTTTATAGAATGCTTCAGCCAAAGCTTCTTCATTCTTCATCAGCGCTCTGATTTCAGCCTTTTCGCTTTCTTCGATATTGCTATTTAGCCACTTCTCTGCAATGGCCTTAACATCTCTATTCATATCACAAATTTCCTCTTAATGCTTGTTCTCTTTCTATTGCTTCGAACAAGGCTTTGAAGTTACCTTTTCCGAATGATTTGGCCCCTTTTCTTTGAATAATTTCGTAGAAAAGGGTAGGGCGGTCCTGCACAGGCTTCGTGAAAATCTGTAGCAGATATCCCTCGTCATCTCTATCCACTAGAATATTTAAGTCTTTCAGTGGTTGAAGATCCTCATCAATTTCACCAACTCTATCTAATAAATCATCATAGTAAGTGCCAGGCACTTCTAAAAAGTCCACACCACGAGCTCTTAGCTCCGAAACCGTATGTATGATATCGTCAGTAGCGATGGCTATATGCTGTACACCTGCTCCTTTGTAAAAGTCGATGTATTCTTCAATTTGCGATTTCTTTTTGCCTTCAGCTGGCTCGTTAATTGGGAATTTAATATAACCGTTGCCATTAGAAACTACTTTTGACATCAATGCTGTGTATTCAGTACTGATATCCTTGTCATCAAAGGTAATTAGCAGTTTGAAGCCCATAACATCTTCGTAGAATTTTACCCATTTGTTCATTTCTCCCCAACCAACATTACCTACACAATGGTCAACATACTTTAATCCAATAGGCGTTACCTTAATCCCTGATTTCTTAGGGATAAAGCCAGGTAAAAATGCGCCTTTGTAGTTTGTTCTTTCCACGAAAGTGTGAATGGTATCTCCGTAGGTTTGGATAGAAGCCATAATCACCTCTCCATTTTCATCTTTTAGTGTATATGGTTCTTTAACACCTACAGCACCTCTTTTTGTTGTTTCTTCGTAAGCTTTTTTAGCATCATCTACCCATAAAGCCAGAACCTTTACTCCATCCCCATGTTTTTTTACATGTTCTGCAACCTCAGTTTCAGGGTGCAAAGTTGATGTTAACACTATTCTTATTTTATCCTGAACTAGAACGTAACTTGCTCTATCTCTTAATCCGGTTTCGGGCCCAGCATAAGCCACTAATTCGTAGCCAAATGCATTTTGATAGTACAATGCAGATTGCTTTGCATTTCCTACATAAAACTCAACATGATCGGTACCTTTTAATGGTAAAAAATCTTCTTGCATGATGCTCTTTTTTTGATTTCAAAATTAGTGTTTTATACCTCCCAACAAAAATATTTTATTGATTCTAATTGTCATTTCAATCGATAATTGACATCATTGAAGATTATTGAATACCAATACCTTAAACCGATTATGGACATTCAGAAACTCAATAATAAATTGATAGAACTTATCACTAAAAAGAAGGAGTTATGCGGAATGTCTTACAGTGATGCAAGCTACGATGCTCTTGAGGAGCAATTGCATGATTTGGAAGATCGGTTTTTGTCTGATTATGGTGTCTATCTCGAAGAAGTGCTACATGAAGTGCATGATGAGTATTGCCCGGATAACGAAGTGTTATTACCAATAGCCTATTTTCCATCTCAATTTGAATTACTGCCGAATGGAGAATTCAAAGTTGGTTGCGATCAAGGAGTTTATGTTGATGTGGATGATTACGATGCATCAGAAACCAAGCTTGTACTAGTTCCAAATCCCATTAGGTTAGTTCTTAATGTAGGAAAAACACAACAAGAAATTGTCTGGCAGGCGTAAATTAATTAAAAACCGAGCTTTGCTCTTACCACTTCCAATTTTTTCGTAGCTATAGCCTTGGCTTTGGCTTCACCTTCACGCAATTCTTTATCAATTAGTTCTGGAGACTCCATATAAGTGTTAAAAATTTCGCGCTCTTTACTAAATTTTTGCACTATAAGTTCAAACAAGGCCTGCTTTGCGTGACCATAACCGTAGTTACCGCCTTCATAATTATTCCGCATTTCTTTAACCTGACTTTCAGTTCCTAGTAAACTATAGATAGAGAAAACATTGCACGTATCAGGATCTTTTGGTTCTTCAAGTGGAGTGCTATCGGTAATTATACTCATTACCTGTTTTCTTAATTTTTTATCGGGTAAAAAGATATCAATTGTATTTCCATATGATTTGCTCATCTTTTGACCATCAGTACCCGGAATAGTCATAACCCTCTCATCAATTTTCGGTTCAGGTAATACAAATGTCTCCCCGTAAGCCTGATTGAATGCATTGGCAATATCTCGCGCAATTTCTAAATGTTGTTTTTGATCTTTGCCCACAGGTACATAATCAGCATCATATAGAATGATATCTGCAGTCATTAATACGGGGTAAGTGAACAAACCAGCATTCACATCAGAAAGCTTATCAGATTTTTCCTTAAATGAATGAGCGTTGGCCAGCATAGGATATGGCGTAAAGCAGCTTAGATACCAAGTTAACTCACACACTTCAGGTATGTGCGATTGCCTGTAGAAGATGTTTTTCTTTGTGTCGAAACCAAAAGCTAACCATGCTGCTGCTGTGGCATTAATATTTTCCTGACGTACCTGTGCATCTTTTATGGTAGTGAGCGAGTGCAAATCAGCAATAAAAAACAATGACTCATTCTTTTCATTTTTTGAAAGCTCAATACCTGGAACGATGGCACCTAAAATGTTACCTAAATGCGGGCGACCACTGCTCTGAATTCCTGTTAATATCCTCGACATAGCTACGTATTATAAAAACTGCACAATGATAAGCCTTGTTAAGTGAATGTTAAAATCAATTGTCGTTTACAATTTAAGTATTGATTCTATAGTTTAGTGAAAAATAAAGGATTATGAGAGGCATTGGAGTGTTATTACTATGGTTTCTGGCTGGTAATTTATTTGCTCAACAGGTGGAGCAGATAAAATTTCTTGAAATGTCACATGATTTTGGTGTGGTGAAGGAGGAGGACGGACCAATCATTCATGAGTTTAAATTCACTAACAATAGCTCAGACAGCATTCAAATTTTGAATGTGAAAGCATCGTGTGGTTGTACAACGCCCGCCTGGAGCAGGGAGCCTGTAGCCCCTGGTGAAACAGGTTTTATTCAAGCGCAATACAATCCAAGAAATAGGCCTGGTAGATTCAATAAGTCATTAACAGTTACAACATCTTTACGCCAACCAATCAGACTTTATATAAGTGGTGAAGTAACTCCCAGGCCAAGAACACCAGAAGAAAATTACCCTAAAGAGATCGGTGCATTGAGATTCAAAACTTCATCAGTTAATATCGGTAAAGTTTATGTAAACAGAGAGCAAGTAGAACGCAAATTTGAAGTATATAATCAAAGCGATAAGCCGGTAAAGATTCTGGAGAAAATTAATAAGCCCAAACATATTGAAATGGCTTTCGAATCAAATGTTATTCCTCCTAAATCGATCACCAATATGGTAATTACCTACAATGCCGGGCTGAAGGACGACTTGGGTTTTATGAATGATCAGGTTGAGTTTTTTACGGATGAGAAGGAAAATGCATCAAAACCAATAACAGTTTATGCGACCATTGAAGAGTATTTTCCTCCATTAAGTGGTGAGGAGCTACAGAAAGCGCCTAAGCTTGTTATTGCTGAATCTGTACATGACTATGGCAGAATTAAGAATGGCGAAACAGCACAAACATCCTTTACTATTGTCAATCAAGGGCAATCGGAATTGCAAATTAGAAAGGTAGTGCCTAATTGCTCTTGCTTAGTAAGTACACTGGATGCTAAAAAAATAAAGCCGGGTGAAAGCACCCAGCTTAAAGTGATATTTGATTCTGATGGCAGAAGAGGTAATCAACAAAAGTCCGTTACCATCTATTCTAATGATCCTAGAGCTTCTGCACAACGCGTTACAGTGAAAGCATACATTGAGAATTAAACTCCCAATTCAGAAGTAAGGTAATACTTACCATCAACTTTTATTACAGTAAAGTCTATGGGAATCTCATAATCCATTTCTATTGGGACAATAACTTCGTACAACTCCAAGGGATGATATTCGCCTCCTTTATATTCGGTATATACGAGATCAGCCATAACAACTTTATCTAGGTCGATATTTTTGGTGTCGAAGAAGTGAAGTAAATTATCAAAGTACTCTTGCTCTTCATGCAAACTAAACCCGTATTCGTGCAAGAACTCCTTTCTAATTGTTGAATCCTGGATTTTTTCAGCCTGCGACATCTCCATTTCTTTTGTCATTATATGGCTATAATAGCTATCGTAATCTCTTTCTTTTAAAGATTTAACCACCGAAGCGGCCAACTTTTCTATTGTTTTGAAGCCTTCAATTTCAACTTCTTCAGAGGTAGTTTCTTCAACAACTTCGGTGTTATTTTCAGAAGTTTCCTCTTTCGATTGGTTAGAACAGCTGAAGGTGCTTAGTAAGGCTGGTAAAACAAGAATGTACAGTTTTTTCATAGTTCAATTTTATTTTAAGAAATTGAAAATATAGATAATAGTCTGATAAACAAAGTTTTCTAAAGCCTATAATGCAAAAAGCCTGCAGATGCAGGCTTTAAATATTCAATTAATAGTGGGGTTTATTGAAATGCCGGTATGCCAGTAATATCAGCACCCAATATTAATAAGTGAATGTCATGTGTTCCTTCGTACGTAACAACAGACTCTAAATTCATCATATGGCGCATCATCGGATATTCTCCTGTGATTCCCATGCCGCCATGAATTTGTCTCGCTTCTCTGGCAATTTTTAATGCCATTTCTACAGAGTTTCTTTTGGCCATGGATATCTGAGGGGTAGTGGCTTTACCTTCATCCATCATTTTACCCAATTTCCAATTAAGCAATTGTGCTTTGGTAATTTCGGTAAGCATTTCAGCGAGCTTCTTTTGAATTAGCTGAAATGATCCTATTGGCTTGCCAAATTGAATACGCTCTTTTGCATATCTTCTTGCTGAATCGTAGCAATCCATTGCTGCACCAATTGCGCCCCAGGCAATTCCATAACGTGCAGAATCAAGACACATCATTGGAGCTCCCAAACCACTCTTGCCAGGAAGAAGATTCTCTTTAGGCACTTTCACATTGTCAAAAACAAGCTCACCAGTAGTACTTGCCCTCAAAGACCATTTTCCATGAGTTTCTGGAGTGCTGAAGCCTTCCATTCCTCTTTCAACAATAAGCCCATGGATTCTTCCTTCTTCATTTTTAGCCCAAACTACTGCAATATCTGCTTTGGGAGAATTAGAAATCCACATTTTAGCACCATTCAAAAGATAATGGTCGCCCATATCTTTAAAGTTGGTAACCATGCCGCTTGGGTTAGAGCCATGGTCTGGTTCAGTTAAGCCAAAGCAACCTAAAAACTCGCCTGAAGCTAATTTTGGCAAGAATTTTTTCTTTTGTTCTTCAGAGCCAAACTTATAGATAGGATACATCACTAACGACCCTTGTACTGAAGCAGTACTACGCATTCCAGAGTCTCCACGCTCAATTTCCTGCATAATAAGTCCATAAGAGATGTAGTCTAGTCCGCCACCACCATACTCTTGAGGTACTGTAGGGCCAAAAGCACCAACATCGCCAAATTTCTTTACTATCTCATAAGGGAAGTGAGCTCTTTCGCACCAATCTTCGATGTACGGACTGATTTCTTTCTTCACAAAATCTCTAATAGAGCTTCTAATTAATTTATGTTCTTCTGTAAGCAAATCATCGATCTGATAGAAGTCTGGGGACTCAAACATATCTGCTGATGACTTTTTGCTTTGTGCCTTTGCAAACGTTGTAGACATTCTTATTTGGGTTATTCGTATTTAAATTTCAAATTTACGCAAGGTTAAACATATATTGTAAAACGTCCATGAATAAGTCAGAAATTGACCCAAAAATACTGGAGCAAATAAAAAAGTTAGAGGAGAAATACCAGGTGATGGGGCAAGACCTGTCTTCATATTTAGATGGTCTCTTGTACAGCGATTATCTCACTTATTGGGACTATGTGCATCTCGATACTTTGCTAAGCCTGCAGAATCCTAAAACAGGTTTTAAAGATGAAATGATCTTCATAACCTACCATCAGCATACTGAGCTGTTTTTTAAACTCATATTATGGGAAATTGATCAAATTGCTGAAAAGGAAAAGCCAGAGCTCGATTTCGTTATTGAACGAATGAAGCGAATCAATGGCTATTTTCAGGTTCTTGAAAATTCTTTTTCTGTGATGGTTGATGGCATGGACAAAGAACAGTTTCTAAAGTTCAGGATGTCTTTACTTCCTGCCAGTGGCTTTCAATCTGCACAATACCGACTAATAGAAATCAGCTCTACCGACATTTTAAATTTGGTAGACGTGGACGCACGTGATCAGTTTAATTCCAAATCTTCGATTGAAGACCTCATGGAAAAGATTTATTGGCGCAGCGGGGCAACTGAGTTGGCTTCCGGCAAAAAAACGCTTACGCTGAAGCAATTTGAGGATAAATACATGCATGAATTCCTGGCCAGAGCAAATAGTTTTAAGCAGAACAATTTATTGAAAGTGTATCAAAACAATTTTGCTGAGCTAAATAATGAGGCCTTAATGAATGAGTACCGAATTTTTGATGTTTATGCGAACGTGAAATGGCGATTGGCACATTATAAATCGGCAGTCAGATATTTACAGAAAGACCCTGAAGATATAGCTGCTACAGGCGGTACTAACTGGCAGAAATACCTGCCACCTCGCTTTCAAAAAATCATATTTTTCCCTGAATTATGGAGTAAAGAGGAAAAAGAACAATGGGGTAAGTCGTGGGTACTCAAAGAGGTTTTTAATCAGGAATAACAGCTATAATTCTTATTGATTATCTTTATAGTCGTTTATGGTACTTAGGCTGACTATATTTTCTTCCATTATTTTCCTGGCTTTTTCGTCAAGAGCACAAGTCTTGCGCACTGTTTATCACGATGAAGATAAGAGTAAGCTAAAGGAAATGTATTATGTGAAAGATACTATTTCTAATATCCTTCAAGGTAAGTACCTCTCTTATTATCTAAATGGAAATGTAGAGTCTCAGGGGCAGTTTGTTAATAATGAAACTGTTGGGGAATGGAATTTCTACTACGAAACCGGTTCGCTAAAAATGAAAGGCGTTGTAAAACGAAACAGCAGCGATGGCTTTTGGGAGTATTACTATGAAAGTGGCACTAAAAGCATGGAGGGTGAGATTAGTAATCAGAAAAGGAGAGGAGAATGGCGCATTTACTATGAAAGTGGAGAACTGAAAGAAAAAGGAATTTTTGTCAATAATAAGCGAGAAGGCCATTGGGAAGAATATTATGAAGACGGAAGATTAAAAGGCACTATAGATTACACCTATGATAAAGGCAAATACACTGAATATTACCCATCTGGGGAAATAAAAGCAGAAGGACCAAAGTCTGGGACGCATCATGTAGGTCTTTGGAAATATTTTTATAGAGATGGAAGTAAACAGGCTGAAGGTCTGTTTTTAAATGGTAAACGTACAGGTGATTGGAAATTCTACCATTCAAATGGCCAATTGTCGGCTACAGGTTCTTATAATAAAGTGGGCGAATCTTCAGGCGAATGGACCTATTACTACGATAATGGCCAGGTTAGCTCCAAAGGCTCCTTTGTTGATGGTAAAAAATCAGGGCATTGGGGGTTGTTTTATGAAGATGGCTTGTCTAAGGGTGAAGTGGAATTTAATGAAGGTACAGGTGAGTATAAGGAATATTACAAAAGTGGGAAGTTAAGGTTAGTCGGAACGATCGTTAATGATAAACATGAAGGCATTTGGAAGTACTACTATGAAAGTGGTGAATTGGAAGGAGAGTGCGACTTTACAAATGGAAGAGGCGAGTATTACGGTTATTACCCTGATGGCACATTACAAACTAAAGGAACCATTGAAGAAAATAACAAGAAAGTAGGAAGATGGGAATTGTATAAAAATGATGGAACATTATCGGGGTATTATAAACCAATATATGATCAGCCCATTGAAAAACAGCAAATTGTTGAGGCTAAATCAACAAGAAGAAAACAGTATGGCGTTGGTGCATACAAATATAAAGGCAGAAGAAAGTTCAATTACTTTGATGCCAAGGGTAATGAATTTCAGGGTTTGATTATGAGCTTTAACCCCTTTGCTACATTTATTGGAAGAATACCTTTTGGTATGGAGTTTTATATGCAAGAGCGTCTGGGGCATGAATTTGAATTCGAAGGCATTAGAGATCCGTTTTATACGGAAGATTTTGATGTGCCACTGGGAGAAGTTTTTACGCGAGGGTATAGTGTAAGCATTCGTCAAAAGTTTTATAACAAAACCACCAGAAATTATGCGCTGTGGTACTTTGGTCATGAGCTGAGGTTTAGTAACGAAAGCCACTTTGTAAATACACAGAATATATTATTCCCTGATAATGTCGTGAGAGCCAGTGCTTCAGAGCAAAGGGTAGAGTATATGCTTCTACTCGGGTATAGGCTTATGCAAAATACCAGGGATAAAGGATTTACCATTGACCTATTTGTTGGGGCTGGCTCTGGTTACCGAAACTTTGAGAACGATCCTAACTTTGGTGAGGCATTTGATAGTTTAGAAAAAGGAAAAATTACCTTTGCATATACTTTCGGAGTAAACTTCGGGTATAACTTTTCATTCGCTGGTTCGAGATAAATTTTAAGGATAAAAACCTTACAACATTGAAAAAGACAGTAACACTAAGGCTCACTCCTGAGGAGGCCTTCTCTACCGATTTACATACGCATGTACTAAAAAAATCTGCGTTTCAATCCTCTGATTGTGTATATGTACAAATACAAAAACGCTCCATTGACGCACGTAAGAAAAAAGTTTGGGTAAACATTCAGGCGGATATTTATGTGAATGAATTGCCTGATTCACAGTCTTTTAGCAAAGAATATCGTGACGTAAGAAATTCAGAGGAAGTAATAATCATTGGAGCCGGACCGGCAGGGTTGTTTGCTGCATTGCGATTAATTGAATTAGGAGTTAAGCCAATCGTGTTGGAAAGAGGTAAGGATGTGCGCGCAAGAAGGCGAGACCTGGCAGCTATTAATAAAGAACATATTGTAAACCCCGAATCTAACTATTGTTTTGGTGAAGGAGGCGCTGGAACATATTCTGATGGTAAGTTATATACCCGATCAAAAAAACGAGGCGACCTTCAAAGGATATTAGAAATATTGGTAGCTCATGGTGCTAAAGATGACATTCTCTATGATGCTCATCCGCACATTGGCACAAACAAGCTCCCAAAAATTGTTCAGGCTCTACGTGAAACAATTGTTGAGTATGGCGGAGAAGTGAGGTTTGATTCTAAGGTTGTAGACTTCATAATTGAACAAGATTCTTTAAAGGGTGTGAAGCTGTTGGACAACAGCTTCATTAATGCTAAAGCCATATTATTAGCTACCGGTCACTCAGCCAGAGATATCTTTCATTTATTGAATGATCGAAAAGTGAAAATTGAATCTAAACCCTTTGCATTGGGAGTAAGGGTGGAGCATCCGCAAGCGTTAATTGATTCTATACAATACAGTTGCGATGGAGATAGAGGCGAGTATTTGCCCGCATCTTCCTATGCGCTAGTAAACCAAACATACCTGGACAATGAGCAACGAGGTGTATTTTCATTTTGTATGTGCCCTGGAGGTTTTATTGTACCATCAGCCACGTCTCCGGGTGAGGTAGTAGTGAATGGAATGAGCCCCTCACGAAGGGACAGTAGGTTTGCCAATTCAGGAATCGTTGTAGCAGTAGAAAATTCTGATTTGAAAGATTATTCTAAATATGGTGAATTGGCAGCCATGAAATTTCAACAAAAAGTGGAACAAGATGCGTTTAGGTTAGGAGGTGAAACTCAGGTTGCTCCAGCCCAAAGGTTAGTAGACTTTGTTAATGGTAAGATTTCAAATCAGCTTAATGAAACATCTTATCAGCCAGGGCTTAATTCTGTAGATATGCGCACTGTCTTGCCTGAATTTATTCACGCAAGACTAAAAATGGCTTTTAAAGGATTTGGCAAAAAAATGAAAGGCTATTTAACGAACGAAGCTCAGATTGTAGGTGTTGAAAGTAGGACATCTTCGCCTGTAAGAGTTCCAAGAGATAAAGAAACGTTGGAACACGTAGAATTAAAAGGCTTATTCCCTTGTGGCGAGGGGGCAGGTTACGCTGGCGGAATAGTTTCTGCAGCTATGGATGGTGAGAGGTGTGCCGAAGCAATTGTGAACAAATATTATAATTAGATGAAAACAGTAGTAATAGGGGCAAGTACCAATCCGGCAAGGTATTCATATGTAGCATCGAATATGTTGAATGACAGAGATATGGAGTTTGTTCCTGTAGGTATAAAAAAAGGTCAGTTGTTTGGCAGGGAGATTTTAGATTTGAGAACCAAACCTTCTATCGATGATGTACATACAGTAACCCTATATATTGGCCCTGACAATCAGGTGGAGTGGTACGATTATATCATCGGCTTGAAGCCTAAGAGAATTATATTTAATCCGGGTACAGAAAACCCTGAATTGGTTGAGCTGGCTGCAAAAAATGGTATAGAAACTGAAATGGCCTGTACCTTGGTATTACTTAGCACCAACAGCTACTCCGAGTAAATGACAACTGACCCTTGAGCGCGTAGCTGCTCAAAAAAAACAAGTAAAAATGGTTCATTCTCTAAATTAATGGGGTTGCCATAAAAATAGAGGAGTTCCAGATTAGTTAATTTAGTGATCTCTTCAGAGATAGCATCTATTTGATTTTCTGAAAAATCTAGGTTTTTTAAACTGGTGAGATAATACACTTCTTTTGGAAGAGAAGAGAAATAATTACTATTCATCCTCAATATTTTCAATGAATCAAGGTTTTTAATTGATTCTGGCAAATAACTAAGCCTGTTGTGATGAACGTATAATTCTTTAAGGTTGGAAAGTTTACCAATCTCTTCCGGCAAAGAATATAATCGGTTGTTTGATATATATAGGATTTCCAGATTGGTCAGGTTTTCAATTTCAGGACTAACTTTCTCAATCTCATTATAATAAAGATCCAATTGTTTCAGACTGCCCAATTCGTATACAACATCTGGCAATTCAGTTAATTTATTATCATAAAGAGTAAGATATTCCAGCTTATTAAGCTTTTCGAGCTCCTTTGGAATGCCGGTTAAGTTATTTCCTGCCAACTGCAGTAACTTTAACTGCGTTAAAGAGGCCAACTCTGTGGGTATGGAGTCCAACTCGCATTTATTTAGTTTTAGCTTATCTAATTGAGTAATTCTTTTAAAGTTGCTTTTATATAAGTTGATAGGGTTTCCACTTAATTCTAAATCAATTAACTCCTTCAGACGCCTTGTATTAGGTATTTTTAAGAATTTATTATTTCCTAAATCAATGGCTTGAAGTGACTTTAATCTCCGTAGCTTCCTTGGTATTTTTTTTAAATCATTTCCTTCCAGGTTAATTCGTGTTATGGTATTATTCTTTTTAAGTTTAATTCTGTGCTTACCATTCAAGTTATCCTTCCATACAATCGACTTAAGATTTTGTAGTTGATTAATTTCTTTTGGTAATTTCTTTATATGATTATTTGAGATATCTAATGATCTGATATTTCTAAACTCATAGACAATATCTGGCAATTCCTCTAAATCAAGATAGGATAGATCTAGAAATTTAACCTGCGATTTATCTTTCGTTGACAGATAAGACTCATACCGTTCTTTAGCTCTTGATTTATTGCGTGATAATCTCAGCTCCCTTAAAGAATCTTGAGATATTTCTTCGCCCTGATTTTGTGCTAAACTGGCTACAAAAGAGCCTAAAATGAACAGAATAAGAGATGCCAATTTCATATCTGTAAACTAAATAATTAGTTGATAATATTACAAGAAAAAAGCAATGTAAAAAAGGTCATAAAAGTGTAGTTTTGGGAGATTTTGAAAAGTGATTATGGCAGAGAAAAAAGAAATAAATAAAGGCGATTATTCAGCAGGTAATATTCAGGTTTTAGAGGGCTTAGAAGCCGTAAGAAAAAGACCTGCGATGTACATTGGTGATGTAGGTGTAAAAGGATTGCATCATCTTATTTGGGAGGTTGTAGATAACTCAATCGATGAGGCATTGGCCGGTCATTGTGATACCATTTCCGTAGTTATCAATAACGATAATTCCATTACTGTAAGTGATAACGGTAGGGGTATTCCAACCGACATTCACGAGAAAGAAAAACGTTCAGCGCTGGAAGTAGTAATGACAGTGCTACATGCTGGTGGTAAGTTTGATAAGGATACTTACAAAGTATCCGGTGGACTTCACGGTGTGGGTGTTTCGTGTGTGAATGCACTATCAACCATGTTGAAGGCTACAGTTCATCGAGGCGGTAAAATATATGAGCAAGAATACAGCAAAGGAGTTCCTCAATATAGTGTTAGAGAAGTAGGTACAACTGATAAAACAGGGACTACCGTACACTTCAAGCCGGATGGAGAAATATTTAATGTTACCGTTTACAATTATGAAACCGTTGCTTCTCGTTTAAGAGAACTTTCATTCTTGAATGCTGGCATTACCATTACTTTAGAAGATACTCGTGAGCAAGATGATGATGGTAAAAACAGAACAGACACGTTCCACTCTGAAGGTGGGTTAAAGGAGTTTGTTACGTATTTAGATAGCACAAGAGAGCGATTGATTCCTGAACCTGTTTATATGGACAGTGAAAAAGGGGAAATCCCAGTTCAGGTAGCACTTAATTATAATACATCTTACACTGAAAATGTGGTTTCTTATGTGAATAACATTAACACCATAGAAGGTGGAACCCACGTTTCTGGTTTTAGAAGAGCATTAACCAGAACACTTAAATCCTACGCAGATAAATCGGGACTTTTAGATAAAGTAAAAGTTGAGATTAGTGGTGATGATTTTAGAGAAGGATTAACAGCAGTTATTTCTGTTAAAGTAGCTGAACCTCAATTTGAAGGTCAGACTAAAACCAAGCTTGGTAACTCTGATGTAAGTGGTGCGGTAGATGTTGTAGTGGGTGAGATGCTTACAAACTATTTGGAAGAAAATCCAAAAGAAGCAAAGGCCATCGTTCAAAAGGTAATAATTGCTGCTCAGGCTAGACATGCGGCTCGTAAAGCGCGTGAGATGGTTCAGCGTAAGAATGTAATGAGCGGAACTGGTTTGCCAGGAAAGCTAGCGGATTGCTCAAACAACGATCCTCAAATTTGCGAACTGTACCTAGTGGAGGGTGACTCTGCAGGAGGTTCAGCCAAGCAAGGTAGAGATAGAAATTTTCAGGCTATTTTGCCTTTAAGAGGTAAAATTCTGAACGTAGAGAAGGCTCAGGAGCACAGAATCTATGAGAATGACGAAATCAAGAATATGATTACTGCCCTAGGCGTTAGCTTCGGTACTGAAGAAGACGACAAAGCACTTAATATTTCTAAATTAAGGTATCATAAAATCATCATCATGACCGATGCCGATGTGGATGGTAGTCACATTCGCACATTAATTCTTACTTTCTTCTTTAGGTACATGCATACACTCATTGAGAAAGGGTATGTATACATTGCTCTTCCACCGCTTTACTTGTTAAAGAAAGGCAAGGATGAGCGTTATTGCTGGACAGAAGATGAACGTGTAGCGCTGATCAAAGAAATGGCGAAGGATGGAAAAGAAGAGTCTGTAGGTATACAGCGATACAAAGGTCTTGGAGAAATGAATCCTGAGCAGCTTTGGTCAACCACCATGAACCCTGAAAGCAGAAGTTTGAAAAAGGTAACAATTGAATCAGCTGCTGAGGCAGATCACTTATTCTCAATGCTTATGGGTGACGAGGTTGCGCCAAGAAGGGAATTCATTGAGAAGAATGCTAAATATGCTAAAGTAGATATATAATTTTAAGCTTGTGATAGATGGAGTGCTGCGATGAACTTGGAAGTAATTTATCGCAGCACTTTTTTTTATCCTTAGCTGTTAATCAAACTGAAGTAGAATTATTTAAATAAAGATAAGATGGTTATTCCTGAACGTCTGAAGAAAGAAATATCCAAAAGTAACTACATAAGCCGTGATTTAAGCTGGCTAAAATTCAATCAACGAGTTTTAGATCAGGCAAAAGACGTAAACAAAAATCTCATCGAGAGATTAAAGTTTTTGGCGATTACAGGCTCAAATTTGGACGAATTCTTTACCATTCGTGTGGGAAGTTTGTATAACTACTTGGATTATGGCAAACAAAGGTTTGACTATTCCGGTCTCAGGGAACAGCCTTTTAAGCAAGTACTATTATCCAGAGCAAAAGAGTTTACAGATGATCAGCATGAACTCTTTTTGAAAAACCTGATGCCTGAGTTCGAGAAATTTGGTTTTTCAATTACTCTTTACAAAAAATTAACTCAAGAGGAGCGGGCAAAAGTGAATAGCTACTTCGAGTCAACAATCTATCCTATGCTTACTCCCATGGCGTATGATAGCTATCATACGTTCCCAATTCTTAGTACTAATAGGTTGGTATTTGGTGTTGTAACCCGTTCAACAGAAGATGACAATAAAAAGCTCAACTTTATTCAGATACCTTCTAACTTGCCCAGATTCTATGAAATAGAGAAGGATGATGTGTTACACTTTGTTCCGATAGAAGATATCATCAAGAATAACATCCATCACCTCTTTAGGAATATTAAAATTCTATCGGTTAACCTGTTTAGAATAACAAGAAATGGAGATTTTACCCTCGATGAAAGTGATGACATTGAAGCGAACTTTCTTGAAGAGCTAAAACAAAAACTTAAAACCAGGAGAACGGGTAGAGTTGTTAGGCTAGAGGTAATTGGCCGACCTGATTCCTGGATGTTGAAAGTATTGAAAGAACGCTGGGAATTAAATGACGATAACATCTTTCGCTACAAAAAGAAAAGTGTTTTAGACTTTACAGCCCTTTGGGAGATTGTTCGGCATAATGAATTTAAGGAACACTTATTCGAAATGCCATCGAATAAACCACCTTTAAGCTACCCTGAAATTGGTGAGAACAACATTTTTGATGTTCTAAAGGATAGAGATGTATTGCTCCATCATCCTTATAATAACATTGAGCCGGTAATTGAGCTGCTCGAAAAAGCTGCTGAAGATCCAGGGGTATTGGCCATTAAAATAACCATATACAGGCTGGCCAAAGACTCTCGTGTAACAGCATCCTTATTAAAGGCGGCTGAAAACGGTAAACACGTTGCAGTTCTATTTGAGGTAAAAGCCAGATTTGATGAAGAGAATAACCTGCGGGAAGCTCAGCGACTGCAAAAGGCCGGTTGCTTCGTGATTTATGGTATCAGTAGCTTTAAAACACACACGAAGCTTTTGCTCGTGGTAAGAAAAGAAGGTGAGAAGGTTACGCGTTACGTTCACCTTTCCAGTGGAAACTATAACGAATCAACGGCTAAGTTATATACAGATTTAGGCTTACTAACCACTGATGATGAATACGCTCACGATGTGTCGGAATTCTTTAATGTAATCACAGGGCATTCATTACCAAGCGTTTATAAAAACCTGATTACTGCGCCCAAAGATATGAGGCAGCAGCTGATCAATCTAATTCGTAAAGAAGCTCAGAATGCAAAAGATGGTAAACCAGCAGGTATAGTTATTAAAATTAACTCACTGCAAGACAAAGAGTGTATCGATGAATTGTATGCTGCTTCTCAGGCCGGTGTGCCAATTAAATTGGTGGTGCGTGGTATGTGTTGTCTGCGTCCGGGTAGAGTAGGGTTAAGTGAGAATATTGAAGTGATTTCAATTGTTGGGCATTATCTGGAGCACTCAAGAATCTATTACTTCCACAATGAAGGAAACGATATCGTTTACATTGGCAGCGCTGATATGATGGTACGTAGTTTCGACAGGCGCTTAGAGTCACTCTTTATGATTAACGATGATTTGATTCAGCGACAAATAAAGAATATCCTGCAGTATAACCTGATGGATAATGTTAACTCGTATCAGATGCAGGAAGATGGTACCTACATTAAAAAGAGTGCAGGTGTGGATCAAGAGTTTAACATTCACAAAGAGTTTTATAATGTTAGTAGAGATAGTTTACTTGATCTTGACTTAACCACCAAATTTATACCACCTGTAGCCGAATCTGTACTAAACGGAGAGCGGGTAGTAGAAGAAGCTAAAACCGGAGATTAATTATTATGATTAGCTAGCGATTAGATTAAAGAAACTTAATCTTTTCCTGTGAGGTGTTTTTAATGTAAAGGTGTTGCATGATACCATCTTTTAAACCTACTTCAGGAACAATAATGTTTTTGGCTTTGGCCCAATCCATCACGGCAATGTAAATTTCAGAAGCTGGCACAATTACATCGGCACGGTCGGGGTTTAATTGTAGTTCGTTTATTCGATCTTCAATAGATGTATTTCTTACAAATTTTTGAACCTCCTTTAATTTGGTAATTCCTAATTTCTCGCCTGGTTGTTTCATAGCCAATTCAAAGAGTTTATTGATGTTTCCTCCTGTACCCACCGCTGTTATTGGCGAATCGTATTTGGCACATTGATCAATCACCCATTTCTTCATGTTTTTCCAAATAACAGGAGAGTCATGGTGTTCCAATCTTCGTACGGATCCCACTTTAAAAGACCTTGAAATGACTTTTATTCCTCCTTTGATAATAGTGAGTTCAGTACTACCACCACCCACATCTATATGCAAATAATTTTTCTTTTTATCGAGGAATGAGCTGATCGCATTATTGATTAATAGTGCTTCATTAGCGCCATCAATTACACGGATTTTTAATTTGCATTCTTCTTCTACCTCTTTTACGATATCGGCACCATTTTTAGATTCCCGCATGGCAGACGTTGCACAAGCCATGTAATCATCCACTTCGTAGAGGTCTATTAAGAGCTTAAAGGCCTTCATTAATTTTTTGAACTTAGCCTTTTTTTCCGGACTAATGGAACCGGTGTTAAACACATCCTGCCCTAAGCGGAGTGGAAAACGAACATATTCTAATTTCTTAAAATTTAGTTGCCCCTTAGTGCGAATTGTAGTTGTAACCTGTAGGCGAATGGCATTGGAACCAATATCAATAGCTGCTAATTTCAAATCGACTTCAACGTTTTAGGTAAAGTTCTAAAATACATAACTAATTCAAGTATCATAAACTTATCCATATTCAAAAGTGTTTATCTTAGCATTAACACAAAAAATAAATGCATGAGTGATCTGAAAAATATTTTGAATAAAAGAATTCTTGTTTTAGATGGCGCCATGGGTACAATGATCCAAAGGCATAGTTTAACAGAGGATGATTTTAGAGGAGAGAGATTTAAAGATCATGAGAGTTCATTAAAAGGTAATAACGACTTATTGTCTATAACAAGGCCCGACATTATTAAGGATATCCATAGGGCTTATTTTGATGCAGGTGCTGATATTGCAGAAACAAATACTTTTAGCGGGACAAGCATTGCTCAGGCAGACTATCACTTGCAGCATGTTGTGTATGATTTGAACTACGAGTCTGCGAAAATTGCCAAAGAAGTTGCCAACGAATATACTGATAAACCACGCTTTGTAGCGGGCTCAATAGGGCCAACCAATAGAACAGCATCAATTTCACCAGACGTAAATAATCCAGGTTTTAGAGCAATTACTTTTGAAGAATTGAGTAAGGCATATAAAGAACAAGCTAAAGGATTGCTAGATGGGGGGGTAGATATGTTTCTAGTTGAAACGGTATTTGACACATTGAATGCAAAAGCTGCGCTATTCGCCATTTCTGAACTACTTGAAGAGGAGGGTAAAGATATTCCAATTATGGTTTCCGGTACTATTACAGATGCCAGTGGACGAACGCTCTCAGGTCAAACGACACAAGCATTTTTAATATCTCTTGAGCATATGCCATTACTGAGTATAGGCTTAAACTGTGCCCTTGGTGCTAAAGAGTTAAGGCCCTATTTACAAGTGCTTGCTAAAAATGCTGATTTCTTTGTAAGCGCCCATCCCAACGCAGGTTTGCCTAATGAATTTGGTGAATATGACGAAACACCTGAGATGATGGCCAATCAAATTAAAGAGTTCTTGGATGAAGGCTTAATAAATATTATTGGCGGTTGTTGTGGTACAACTCCCGAGCACATAAAAGCTATTGCCGAGCTAGCAGCAAAGTATCAACCCAGAAAATTGAAATTATTTGAAGGAGCATTTAACTAATTCTATCTTCATCATTTTGATCATCCTGTTCTAACCCAAGGCTTACTTTTCTAATAACTTTATCAAGTTCTTCTGTTTGTTCTTGAATCTTAGAAATAAAAATATGAGGATTATTGTCCTTATCTAACTTACTAATATTGGCAAGACCCAGTAACCGTGCAATGGGGCCTCGTATGTCGTGAGCAACATTATGACTATATGTAAGTAATCTTTTATTCTTTTCCTTCAATAACTTGGTTCGCTCTTCTACTTGCCTTTCTAAGTCAATATTTAATTGGTTTAAATTATCCTGAATTTGAAGTAGTTCTTCATTTTGTGCCTCTATTTCCATAGCCTTATCATGAAGGTTTGAATTCAATTCTTTTAAATGATTTCTGTTGGAATCATATTTTGATTTTAGAAAGAATGTTGAAGAGGTGAGTACACCATAAAGGATAAAAAAAGTTACAGCCAGCGTAAGAACTTCAACCGGTTCTTGCTGAAATCTTAGTTCAGCATTGGATGCTTGCAAAATAAAAATAGTGGTACATAATAAAATTGTTATGGCATGCATTGTAACTAATACTGCCTTCTTTAATAGTATGGAAAATACAAAACCAATAACTAATATAATGGAAAGCGATATGGTTGTATTAACAGGAACAGTCAAACTTTGCAATAGCATCAGGCCTAACACAACTGTTCCAAAAACTATGGTAGCTGCACTAATATAATTTCTACTTAACCAGTAGCAAAATATACTTGTAATTAAAATAGCAGCATCAATAATTAAGGATAAGGTATCTTCAGGATAGATAATAGCATCAAGTATGAGTACGATCCCAACACCTAGTAAGGCAACTTTCAAAAAGTTTGTAATGAAAAATTTCTCGATACTCATACCTTGCAAATTCAATATAAGTATACTAAAAAAAGGATCAATTATTTAGGCTGGCGGATGTAATTACATTGAAAAGGTACAGAATCTTAGAATTAGGGTATGCCTATTAATTGATTCAAGTACTAAAGTTAACAATACGGGTGTATTACTCAGCAAGCAATCTGACATTAAGAAATATCGCCATTAACGGAATTTAATTTCAACTAAACAAGTGTGATAGGTGAAATTTAGAAGGATTGAACTGTTAAAATAAGTACCGTAATGAACGACATTTACTTTCTACTGATAGCTTTCATTGCTGCATCCACAATATTCTGTGGACCTAAGCCATATTTTACCAGAAGGTCTTCAGGTGTACCACTTTCTCCAAAACTATCGTTAACTGCCACCATTTCTAATGGAGTAGGGAGATTACGAGATAGCGTTTGAGCGATGCTTTCACCCAACCCACCATTCATTTGGTGCTCCTCTGCAGAAACAGCACAACCTGTTTTCTTAACTGACTCTAGAATGGCTTTTTCATCCAACGGCTTTATGGTGTGGATGTTAATGATCTCTGCAGAAATGCCTTTTTCTGCTAAAATAGCTTCTGCTTCAATAGCTTGCCATACCATGTGACCCGTGGCAAATATGGAAACGTCTTTACCTTCTACCAGGTGCAGTGCTTTACCTATTTCAAATTTTTGATTTTCAGGGGTAAAGATGGGCCACTTTGGTCTTCCAAACCTTAAATACACAGGACCCTCATGCTCAGCAATGGCAATTGTAGCAGCTTTAGTTTGATTGTAATCACACGGATTAATTACCGTCATGTGCGGTAACATTTTCATCATTCCTAGGTCTTCTAAAATCTGGTGGGTTGCTCCATCTTCACCTAAAGTAAGTCCGGCATGCGAAGCACAGATTTTAACATTTTTACCCGAGTAGGCAATGGATTGTCTTATCTGATCATAAACTCTACCTGTAGAAAAGTTAGCAAATGTACCTGTGAATGGTATTTTTCCACCCACTGTCATACCAGCTGCAAGGCCCATCATATTTGCTTCTGCGATACCAACCTGAAAGAATCTTTCAGGAAATTCCTTTTTGAAAGCATCCATTTTTAATGATCCCGTAAGGTCAGCACAAAGTGCTACAACATTAGGGTTTGATTTGCCTAGTTCTAGAAGACCTTCACCAAATCCTGAACGGGTATCTTTCTTTTCTGTATATGTAAGCTTAGTCACGATTTCTTTTTCTTTTCTTTTTTAATAATCACCTAATGTTTCTTCTAACTGGCCAAGGGCTTTTTCAAGCTCTTCATCGCTTGGTGCGATACCATGCCACTTATGTGTGCCAACCATGAAATCAACACCAAAACCCATTTCTGTTTTCATTAGGTTGATTACTGGCTTACCTTTACCGCAAAGGGCTTTGGCTTGTGCTAATGATTTTATTAGGCTTTCAATATCATTTCCTTCGCTTTCAATTACCTGCCAACCAAATGCTTCCCACTTGGCCTTTAAATCGCCCAAGCCCATTACTTCATCCGTACTTCCATCTATCTGCTGACGGTTATAATCAATGGTAGCGATTATGTTATCCACTTTGTGGTGCGCTCCATACATTGCTGCTTCCCAAACTTGCCCCTCATCTTGCTCACCATCACCCATCAAAACATATACGTGGTGTTTGTCATCATTCAACTTCTTGGCTTGAGCAGCGCCTAATGCAGCAGAAAGGCCCTGACCTAGGGATCCGGAAGCAATTCTGATACCCGGCAAACCTTCCTCAGTAGCTGGGTGGCCTTGTAGGCGAGAGTCTATCTTTCTAAACGTGTTTAATTCATCAACAGAGAAATACCCGCTTCTTGCTAAAACACTGTACCATACTGGTGAAATATGTCCGTTGGATAAAAAGAAAAGATCTTCTCCTATACCATCAGGGTTAAATGATTTGTCATGTTTTAATACATGAAAATAGAGTGCGACAAAGAACTCGGTACAGCCCAAAGAACCACCTGGGTGGCCGGATTGAACAGCATGTACCATTCGTACGATATCTCTTCTTACCTGGGATGAAATGTTTTTAAGTTCTTCGATATTAGGGGCAGTGCTCATAGAAAATAATTTGATGCTGCGAAGTTAAAAATATTCATATAAGTAGACTTGAAATCACCGTAAAAAATGGCATAAAAAAACCATCAGCCAGCTGGCTGATGGTTTTCTAATAGTTTAGTTCTATCTATTTCGAAGTATCAATTTTAGTATTGTCTTTTACGACATTGCCCTTTTCATCAATCTGAACAATCTCATAACCTAACCTTGCCAAACCAGGTTCAATATTTTTCTTATCGCCCACTACAACAATATTCATTTTATCGTATGGTAGTTTTTCAGAGGCAAGCTCATTAATACGCTTCACAGTCATGTTATCAATGATTTTGTTTTGCTGCTTAACGTAATCGGTATCCAGATCATAATGTAGAATTCTTCTTAGGAATCCTGTTTTTTGCCAAGGGGCTTCATAAGCTCTAGACTCTCGCTGACCTATCGATTTCTTCATAAAACTCAGCTCATCTTCATTAATACCTTTATCGGCATATAGTTTTATTTCCTTCATAAACTCTGACACAGCACTGTCGGTAACATTTGCTCTAACTCCTGCATAGGCCGTGTATGGTCCAGGATCATCGTCACTGCTGAAATACATTCCTGCACCGTAAGTATAGCCTTTATCTTCTCTAAGGTTCAAATTAATTCTACTGTTAAAAGCGCCACCCAGGTTGAAATTCATCAGGTAGCTTTCAAAGTATTCTCCAGTGGCATCGTAGGTCATGTCCGTAAGGTATCCAATCCTAATTTCTGACTGTGGTGCAGATTCTTTATCAACCAAATAGATTTTTGTTCGATCAACTTTTTTATTCACGTTCACATCAGGGATTGTTACCTCTTTGGCCTGCCAATTAGTTAAAAAAGAGAGTTTTTTAATGATGTCATTCTTACTGATGTCCCCAACAATTACCAGTTCAGATAATGATGGTGAGTAATAATTGGTATAGAAATTTTTAACATCTTCTAATGTTATTTTTTCTACTGTTTCTTCTATACCCGATGCTGGCACGGAGTATACATGTTCATCACCATAAATCAATCTTCGATACACATTACTAGCAATGGATGAAGGCTGCTTTTGTTGCGATTTAACACCTTCCAATTGTTGCTTCTTCACTCTATTGAAATCAACTTCAGTAAACTTTGGTCTTAGTAACACCTCCTCAAACAACTTGATGGTCGGTTCCAGATTTTTTACAAGTGTTTGAACAGTAATCGTAGTTGTGTTATCATCCACCGAGGCACTGATGCTACTTCCCAATTTTAGTAATTCTTCAGATAGCTGCTCGGCAGTATAATTCTCCGTTGATTCGGTGAGCATTGATGAGGTCATTTCTGCTACACCCGACTTCTCAAGCATATTGGCTTCCATTTTATGACCACCATTAATGGTTAACTCTATCGCTACTGTTGGAATTTCGTCTGAGATAGTACCAATTACCTTAATGCCGTTCTTCATTTTAGTAGTCCATACTTCAGGTACTGATACTAACGGACTTGCGCTAGGAATAGGACGTTTACTTCTATCAAAGCTGCTCTCAGGTCTTTTATATTCTAAGCCACTATAATCTGTTGTTGGATAGGGGTTAGGTCCTTCAATGGTAGGCTCGAAATTGTCAGGTTTTGCTGGTTGGCCATCTTCCTCTGCCAATACACTCTGAATAACTGCTGGTTTACCTTTCACATATTTGTTGTAAACCCTTATTACATCTTCTTTTGTAACAGCTAAATACTTTTTAAGCTCTTCCTGTATGTAGTTTGGGTTACCTGTGTAAGTTTCAAATGCAGCTAGTTGAGCCACTTTACCACTTACAGTTGCCAAACCGTTAATACGGGAAGATTCGTATCGCGCTTTGAACTTTTCGATATCTTCATCTTTAACACCATTTTTTTCGAACTCCTCTAATGCCTGGCGCATTTCCGCTTCAAACTCACTGAGTGATTTGCCGGGATAAGGCAAAACAAACATGGTAAATTCACCCGCCAATTCGCTTGTGCCGTGGAAAACACTGGCTTGTATCGCTTTTTGAGTTTCTACAAACTTCTTATAGAAATAGCTACTTCTACCAGTGCCTAAAATCTCACCTAAACAATCCAATGCAGGCTCATCAGGATGATACTGAGGCACAGTAGGCAATGTCATTAATAGCGCAGGAAATCGAATGTTTTTATCGTAATAGGAAACATATCTGTCTGTGTCTATAGAGATAGGATCTAACTTTAGTGGTTCAACTTCAGGGCCTCTTGGAATATCACCGAAGTATTTTTCTACCTTACTAATTACATCCTGTACTTCAACATCTCCACCAATTGTAAGTGTAGCATTGTTTGGCCCATACCATCTTAAAAAGAATTTTTTTAGATCAGAGACATCTACTCGGTCAAGATCTTCAAGAATACCAATGGTTAACCATGAATAAGGATGGCCATAGGGATATAATGCCTTTGAGTTAATTTCTCTCCACTGACCGTATGGACTATTATCATAATTCTGACCTTTCTCATTTTTAACTGTCTCACGTTGAATTTCAAACTTCTTTTGAGTAACAGAACTTAATAAAAAACCCATCCTGTCGGACTCCAGCCATAGTGCGGTCTCTAACTGATTTTTTGGGAGCGTTTCATAGTAATTAGTCCTGTCGCGATTGGTGGTTCCGTTCAATGTTCCTCCGGACTCGTTTACAATTTTAAAATGTTCTTCGTCAGCCACATTTTCTGAGCCTTGAAACATCATATGCTCAAAAAAATGAGCAAAACCTGATTTTTTTAACTCTTCGCGCGCTGAACCAACGTGATAGGTGACATCTACATGGACTAGAGGGTCAGAATGATCTTCATGAATAATCAGCGTTAAGCCATTCTCCAGTTCGTATTTTTCATAGGGAATAACTATCTCGCCCTCTTTCTGCTCTACCTTTTCAATCAGCTTTGTCTGACCAAAGCTTAGGCTGGTGGATAGTAAAACGAATAAAAATATATATTTGGTTTTCATGATTGGGTTGGTTTAACTGCTAAAGTAAATGAACACATAGATATTGTGAAGTTTTAAAAATAAAAGACCATTCAGAAATCTCTAAATGGTCTTTTATTCATGTAAACGGACTGTTTATTTTAATATCTGAGCAGCGTGCTCCTTAGTTTTCACCTTTTCAATAACTTCTTCAATTACACCTTTCTCATTAATTAAGAATGTAACTCGGGCCGTGCCCATATATTTTCTACCATACATCTGTTTTTCTACCCAAGTGCCATACTTTTCATGAATTTGTTTCTCCGTATCGGCCAACAGCGTAAAAGGTAGATTTTGCTTTTCAATAAATTTCTGATGTGACTTTTCGCTATCAGTACTTACACCGAGCACTTCGTAACCTGCAGCTTGAAGAGCTTGATAATTATCTCTCAGGTTACAAGATTCTGCCGTACAGCCCGGGGTATTATCTTTAGGGTAAAAGTAGAGTACAACCTTTTTGCCTTTGAAGTCAGATAGTTTAACAGCATTGCCGTTCTGATCATTTACTTCAAAATCTGGCGCTTTGTCACCTGCTTTTAATTCCATAGTTTTTAATAAATTTTAGTTTCCAATATTGTTTCATTGTTCATATTATCACGAACAATCAACTTAACAATTCCATTAAAAGGTTTGTTTTTATTGAGCTTTTCAGACCAGATTAATGCTCTTTTATAATCGTAATGCATTAATACCCATTCATCATTAACATAGCAGTTGAAATCCTTTATTCCGGATAGGTTATCACTTATCTTAAACATCAAGTCATTTGAGTTTACTCTAACTTGCCTTATATAGGGTGCGATACTATCAGTAAGAATGGTGAAGTCTCCAAACTTACGGGTCCAGAAAGAAATCTGATTTTTCTCCCAATTGCCGCCTTCATAGTAAGGTGTTTTTCCATCCAAGAAATATGCGGCTGAAAAATTTCTGTCGTAATCTTTGTCAGTCTTTAATTCAACTTTTATCGACTTTCTTAATGGGACTGTTGTGCGTCCAACTGTCCAAACTTCGTTTTTGGCAATGGAATCGGAGATGTAGTTACTTTCAAAATACAGTGTATCGAATAAAGCCTCTCGTTGAAAGTAAACGTCAACCTCATCACTGTAATAAGTATAGGACTTATTAGGCGCAATAGTCTCTTTAAATGAAAGTGGAATAAATTCGCCTCCCACATCCATTAATTTTGGTAAATCTTTCCTAAGATCGTACAAGTATACTTTACTGCTTGCAGTGATATAGGAGGGAAGTAGTGGAACACCATTGAGAGAAAGATTATCATCAAATGACTTTGGCGATGAAATGATCATGATATTTTCCTGAATATCTGTATTTATGCCGCTTACCCATTGGTTACTCAATGGTTTTGATAGTTTTCCTTCGATGGATAAATCAACATGGCTTCTGTTTCCATAAGTATCTATCATGGTAATTTTCACAGTTAACTGATCGCCCTCTTTTACATAGAGTTTACCGTTATTTTTATTTGAGCTATAGAATCTTAATTCATTGCCATCATCCACATACAGTTTGTGCCAACGCTCACCGCTTTTATATAGATCTTCATAGCTCATATGTTTGTAAATATTCTTTTGTTCACCGAATGAGAACTTCTTAATTCTGTATTCATAAGTAGAAGTGCCATTTACCTCCATAATCATGGTATTAATCCCACATCTAAATCTTGAATAATCAAGTTTGTCATGTGCATCGAGCATCAAACCAATCTCACCTATCGCTTGAATGGGTCTATCAAGCTTGTAATTATTGCCGATACGTCTTAGGCGATATTCTTCCTGGCCAAATACTCCGCCAACGCGCGACTTTTCGTTTAATGTTCTGGCTATTATCTTTTCTGCAATAGGTGGTGTACGATCTAGAACCTCATCAAAGCCGTAACTCAATGGGTTGAGAGGTTGTTGCTTTTCATCCCTTATATCAAAATGAAGATGTGGGCCACCAGAAGATCCGGAATTACCTGACCAGGCTATTGTATCACCTTTTTGTACTATAAACTTACCTTGATAAAGTGATTGATCTAATTCAAATGTTTTAAGTCTGTATTGTTCTTTCAACACATATTCCGCTATAGGTCCTTCAAACTTCTCAAGGTGGGCATAAACAGTGGTGTGTCCGTTTGGGTGAGTTACATATAATGCATTCCCATAACCAGATGTAGAAACAGCTACTCTGGAAATATAACCCATGGCCGCAGCATGTACTGGTAAACCGGTTCTGCCTTCAGTCCTGATATCAATGCCTGTGTGAAAATGAGTAGATCTTAATTCACCCATGGTGCCGGCCAGCGTGTTTTGCGTGCCCGGCTTGATTGGAAACATGTAATACGCTTCGCTACGATAGTCGGCCGCTTCTAACTGAGCAAAGCAGTTGAAATATTGCCCAAATAACAGCGCACTACTTAATATTAACTTCCAACAATTTCTCATCCTCTATAAATCCCTCCAGTTTTTGTCCAATTTCAATAGGTCCTACTCCGCTTGGTGTTCCTGTAAATATTAAATCACCTGTTTTTAATGTGAAGAACTTTGACAGATAAGATACCATGTAATCGAACCCAAAAAGCATCAATGATGTATTTCCCTGCTGCCGCACTTCATTATTAACCTTTAACGAAAAGTTGATATTATTTATATCCTTAAAACCAGATAAAGGTAAAAAGTTCGAAATAGGGGCAGAGCCGTCAAATCCTTTTGCTATGGCCCAAGGTAACCCTTTTTCCTTAGCCTTTGATTGCAGGTCTCTGGCTGTAAAATCTATTCCTAATCCAATTTGATCGTAATACTTATGAGCGAATTTTTCCTCTATGTTTTTACCAACTTTACAAATTCTAAGCACCAATTCAATTTCATGGTGGATATCCTTTGAATAATCCGGGTAATAGAAGTCCTCACCATTTTTAAGTAGGGCAGTGTCTGGCTTGGTGAATATGACAGGCTCAGAAGGACGTTCATTGTTTAGCTCTTTGATGTGCTCAGCATAATTGCGGCCTATGGCTAGGATTTTCATAAAATGTATTCAATCAAGTTAATGCAAGTTAAAGTTATAAAAAAAGACCCGCTGTTGGGCGGGTCAGGAAATTATTTGTTCAGTTTAAAAAGTTGCCAGCCAATGTATGCTTGTACTCCTTGGTTTTTAATTCCATCTTTAGTTTCAAATAAATCACCTTCCTCTACATTGCTAATATCCGATACACCTTTATCAAACCTACCGCCAATTATTAAGCCGAAGCCAAAATCAACTTGAAAACCGTATACAATTGAAATACTAGTATTTTTAAATCCGTCTTTTATATCATCACCAAGGCCGTTTTCTGCTTTAGCTAAAAAACCAAACTGAGGACCTGAGTAGATACTAAATGCTCCAAAGTTAATCCTCATTAACAATGGGAGATCAATGTAGTGAAGTTGAAAGTTAGCCAAAGGCGCTGATTTAATATATGATCCTTTTTCGCTGTACAGTAGTTCAGGTTGAAATGTAAATCTCTTGCTTAATGGTATTAAGCTAAATGCTCCAAAATGATAGACATTATAAGAATAGTCATCTGGACCTGCAGCAAACACGGTTCCAGGAGGCTGCTTGAACTGATAATCCTGGCTAAAGCTTCCATATCCACCTTTTAAGCCAATCCCAATGGGATTTTGCGCCTGAGAATTAATAGCAATAATTAAAAATGTAATTGTAAATAGTTTAGATTTCATAGGGTTTATGTTGAAAATATCGGCAAATCTATCAATTGCTTTTTATTTTCAAAACCTACAATTCTAATCTTACTTTAGCTGTTGCCGATTCCCCTCAACTTAATCTCAGTCAACTTTCTTTTGGTGTCTTGTGGGAAATCACCATTCATCATCCAGTTGTAATAGCCAGGCTCTTTTTCCAAAACTTCAGATACTAATCTATTTCTGAACTTACCAAAGTTAAATACCTCTTGACCGTCTTTATTTAGCACCATTCTACCAGCAAGGTCTACCAGATTAGAGCTTGTGATTTCATGCAATACGGCCATGTCATTTTTAATGACGCCTACTTTTTTGCCAAGGTTGTCAACTACATCCTCACCATCATATTTGGCTACTTGTGCTTGTAATACTTCTAAGGTGGCAAGCGTATCTGCTTCAGCGCTATGAGCGTCATCCAGCGTTTTGCCACAATAAAATTGATAAGCAGCCGATAAAGTACGTTTTTCCATCATATGGAAAATCTTTTGGGCATCAATCAACTTTCGTTTGGAGGTGTCAAATTCAACACCTGCTCTCAGAAATTCTTCAACCAAAAGAGGCACATCAAACTTAAGAATATTGAAGCCGGCCAAATCAGACCCTTCAAGAAATTGAGCTAAGCTCTTAGCAATATTTTTAAAAGTGGGAGCATCCTTCACATCCTCATCATAAATACCGTGTATTAAGCTTGTTTCCACCGGTATCGGAACGGTTGGGTTTATCTTGTTGGTTTTGGTAATAGTCTCGCCATTTGGCATCACTTTTACTACAGAGATTTCCACAATTCTGTCTTGAACAGTATTAGTACCTGTTGTTTCCAGATCAAAAAAAGTGAGCGGGTTCTTGAGGTTTAACTTCATTCGAAATACTACTTTAAAAGCTCTGGTAAAGAATGGTAATCAAGTCCGTTAAATGTGCCAGACGTCATCAAAAGTAAATTTTTATTACGCCAGTTTTGCTGTTTTAAGAACTCAATCATTTCATCTCGGTCATCAAATACGTTCAAGTTAGCTTCACCAAAACTCTTTTTAATATCATCTTTTGAGATAGGATCAAGCTGTTTCTTCTCCAAGGTGCTTGGACTATAGAACACAATGGGAACATTGGCATATTTCATTGTGCCTTTGTATTGATCAATAAAGTCTTTGTTTAAACTGCTGAACGTATGCAACTCAAGGCAAGCCACCAAATCCCTTGCAGGGTACTGTTCTTTTACTGCTAGCGTTGTAGCCTTTACTTTTGACGGTGCATGGGCATAGTCTTTATAAATTGCCATTCCGTTGTTTTCGCCTATCAATTCCAATCGCTTATCCGCGCCACTAAAAGATTGAATGGCCATGTAAAACATGTCATCAGTAATTCCAATTCGTTTTAGCACCGCCATGGCACCACTGATATTCTGCAAATTATGCTTGCCAAATAGTTTTACCGGTATAGTTTCATTCCCATGAGTAAGATATGTTACACCATCCTCAATACTATGCGGATGTGTTTTATATGGTATTTCATTTACATCTTCTCTTCCTTTTTGACCAATAACAGTACCTAGCGAATCATCATCGCTGTATATTAACGATCCCGCTTTTGGAGTCGCATCTGCGAATAGGTCAAATTGTTTTACATACTCTTCCTCTGTAGGGAATACGTTAATATGATCCCACCAAACACCTGAAATTAAACCTATGTGATGGTGGTATTTTAAAAATTTAGGAGTCCTGTCGATAGGGGAAGAAAGGTATTCATCACCTTCAATGATGATAATTGGTGCGTCAGATAATTGAACCATTTCTTCAAAACCCGCAATTCGAGCACCTACTGCATAATCAAACTTTTTATTATGATACTTTAAAACATGCATAATAATGGATGTAATAGTCGTTTTACCATGGCTACCAGCTATTACTATGCGTTGTTTATCTATGGATTGTTCATAAATGTAATCTGGGAAGGAATAAATTTTTACTCCTAGTTCTTGAGCTTTCTTTAATTCCGGATTATCCTCACGTGCATGCATCCCCAAAATCACAGCATCCAGCCCTTCATGAATTTTACTTTCATCCCAACCAACTTTTTCAGGCAGAAGGCCATTTTTTTGTAATAATGATCTTGATGGTTCGAAAATTTCATCATCTGAACCGGTAATATTGAAGCCTTTTTTCTTTAAGGCGATGGCCAGGTTATGCATGATGCTTCCACCAATGGCTATAAAATGTATGTTTTGTGATTCTTGACTCATGAACAGATAGGTTAAAAGTCAAAAATAGAAGAAAAAATATAAAAACAGGACAATTTTTCTTCTTTGACCTTTGTTAATAACATTGTGGATAACTTATTAATTTGTTGATAACACCACAATTTTTTCACATTAAAATGTGTATATTATTTACCAACGTGTGGAAAAGCAGGTGTTAACTGATACAAGTTGCCGATAGTGTTACTTAAGGCTGAACATTTGTAAACATTGAATAAAATTTTGAGGTCATCCACCTGAATTGTACCGCTTTCAATTTCTGTTTAGGTTTGGCGTTGCGATTTAAAATTTAAACCGACAATCACTACATGGAAAACAAATCATCGTCATTAAGAGTAGGGCACAAGTCAAACAGGCTTGTGAAAGATATCAATGATACTTTAGGCAAGCTACCTCCTCAGGCGATTGATTTGGAAGAGGCGGTATTAGGTGCGTTAATGTTAGAAAAGGACGCACTTTCTACCGTTATCGATATCCTAACACCGGAAAGTTTTTACCAGGACAACCACAAGGAAATCTACAAGGCAATTGTTGAGCTTTTCAATAACTCCGAGCCTGTAGATATGCGAACAGTGGTAAGTCAACTTAGAAAAAATGGTAAGCTGGAGTTAGTTGGCGGATCGTACTACATTGCCGAATTGACATCCAAAGTATCATCTGCAGCTAACATCGAATATCATGCTCGTATTGTTACTGAGATGGCCATTAAACGCGAGCTTATTAAAGTAGCTTCTGAAATACATCACGATGCGTATGAAGATACAACCGATGTATTTCAATTGTTAGATAAAACAGAAAGTGCCCTTTTTGAGATTTCAGAGGCAAATATCCGTAAGAATTACGATAATATGACTTCTTTAATGGCTCAAGCAATTCAAGAGCTTGAAGAAAGGAAGAATCATAAAGATGGCCTTACTGGTGTTCCTAGTGGTTTCACTGCACTTGATAGAGTGACATCTGGTTGGCAGAAATCTGATTTGGTCATTATTGCCGCAAGACCTGGTATGGGTAAAACGGCATTTGTAGTTTCTGCATTAAGAAATGCTGCTGTAGATTTTAATCAGGCAGTTGCTATATTTTCTTTGGAGATGTCATCTGTACAGCTGGTAAACAGACTTATATCTGCTGAAGCTCAGTTGGAGAGTGAGAAAATTAAAAAGGGTAATTTGGAAGATTACGAGTGGCAGCAGCTCATTCATAAAACTAACAAACTTAGTAAGGCGCCTATATTTATTGATGATACACCTGCTCTATCCATCTTGGAGCTTAGAGCCAAGTGTAGAAGGCTGAAAGCGCAGCACGATGTTCAGCTGATTGTAATTGACTACTTACAGCTAATGAGCGGTGATAGCTCTAAAGGCGGAGGAAATCGAGAGCAGGAAATTGCATCTATTTCAAGAGCATTAAAAGGGATTGCGAAAGAACTTGAAGTTCCTGTGATAGCACTTTCCCAGTTAAGTAGGGCCGTGGAAACCAGAGGTGGTGATAAAAGGCCTCAGCTTTCTGATTTAAGGGAATCTGGTTCTATTGAGCAGGATGCTGATATGGTAATGTTCCTTTACCGACCTGAATATTATGGTATTACAGAAGATGAGAATGGAATGCCTACTTCAGGTGTTGGTGAAGTGATTATTGCCAAGCATAGAAATGGTTCACTTGAAAATGTTCAACTCAAGTTCATCGGTAAGTACACTAAATTCTCAGATTTAGATACGCATAGTTTTGGCGATCCGTTCCCAAGTGGCGGAGGAATCCCATCTGAATTTGATGATTCGCAAACTCAGACATTCGGCAGCAAGTTGAATGAAAATCTTGATTTAGGCAGTCCGAATGACTCTAAGGGATTCGGTTATTCCGATCCTGAAGAAGATGAGGATGCACCATTCTAGCAAATACGTTAATTAACGTATTGATACGATCAATTCCTTTTATTACCTTCATTTAAAATTAGTACTATGAAGGCATTAGCAATTGTATCGGCTGGCAAGATCAAAATTGTAAATAAAGATCAGCCTAAGCCTGAGCCAGATCAGGCCATTATTAAAGTAAGTGCAGCAGCGCTGAATAAAAGAGATCAGTTTATTCGGGAAGGAAAATATCCTAACATTCAGTTTGGGTCAACACTCGGCTCAGATGCCGTAGGAGAGGTGGTTGAGGTAGGCGAGTCGGTTTCAAAAAAACTTATAGGGCGCAGAATGATTATTAACCCAAATATTGGTTGGGGGAATAATGAACAAGTTCAGTCAAGAGTTTACTCCATTTTAGGGATGCCTTCTGATGGAACATTTGCCGAGTATGTTGCTGTGAATGAAGACAGGTTACATCCTATTCCCGGTCATTTATCTGATGAAGAGGCAGCATCTATTCCACTAGCTGGACTAACGGCTTATCGTGCACTTTTCAGGCATGGTGAAATTAAGAAGAATGAAAATATATTGATTTCAGGATTTGGTGGAGGTGTGGCACAGTTCGTATTTCAATATGCCGTGGCATTTGGTGCCAATGTGTTCGTTACTTCCAGTAGCAAT